>JAAYJK010000124.1 GCA_012522955.1 Syntrophomonadaceae bacterium | reverse complement strand
GCGGAGTCGAACCACCGACACGCGGATTTTCAGTCCGCTGCTCTACCAACTGAGCTACCGAGGCTTATGGCGAAGCCGATGGGATTTGAACCCACGACCTCCGGCTTGACAGGCCGGCATGGTAACCACTCCACCACGGCTCCGCAACGAAATTAATTATAGCATCGACTTTGGTTTTAGTCAACATCGTAGTCGGGATAAAAATTTAGATAGAATCTGCTAATTTCTTTCCAGGGTAAATAATAGCAATTGCAAATTCTTTTATATTTTAACTACGGGGTGAAATACTATTGGCAAGGAGGTGTCTATTATGACTATGCCTAAAGATGTTGAATATGGAGGCGAAAGACCAGAAGATAAAGCCTCCAAGCAAGCCCAGGGTAAAAAGGGGAATGGTTTTACCAATGATTTATTCTCCTCAATAGAAAACTTTTTTTATGAATTTGGCCTAATAAACAAAACAAATGCAAATGCTGGAAAAAAAGAGGTATCTAATCAGGATCAGCAGTTAAAGCAGGATCAACATCAACCCGGGGATTATGACCCCTCCAGCTACTTAGATGACGATGAAGTATTGCTGAGCCAACAGAATAAGATAGGTCAGCAATACTGGCAGGACCAACTACTTGAGGGCAGTGAGGCAAGCGGCTACTCCGACACTCATATCGAGATATAGTTTAGCATTACTAATAACCAGGCTGTCAGGGCCTGGTTTTTCTTTAGGCCGAGCAGCTATATGGTTGCTGTTGTTCAAACCAGCTATCTGCTCTTCTCCTGCCCTTTAGCCACTTGATAGAGTGTACCGGCACAGTTTCTGCAGCATATAGCCCAGGAATTATGGTCCTTTGCTGCCTAGCAACTCATACTTATAGAAGATGGTAGACTTCCTTTTGGAGGTTAAAAGGATGAGCAAATTATTAAATCGAGTTTTCTTCGAGGAGCAAGCTCTTGATTATTCAGCTGGAAAGGCTATGTATAATAAATTAAAAGCCCAAGGGCATGATATAGAGTTCCTTAAGTCCCATAATCGGGTTACTGGAATTCCCGGCAAAACGCCGCGAGATTCCTTTTTTCAGGGTAAAAACACTTTGGTAGTAGGAGTTCGCAAAACCCTGGATTTTGCTAGCTGCAAACCCTCGGCTCACTTTCAGCTACCTTTAGTAACCGGCTGCCAAGGCATTTGCGAATACTGCTATTTGAATACTCAACTAGGTAAAAAGCCATATACCCGGCTCTATGTAAACATTAGTGACATCCTGGCCCAGGCGAGGAAATACATTCAAGAACGTCAACCTGAGAAAACGATTTTTGAGGCTGCCGCTACCTCTGATCCAGTACCGGTAGAGCCTTATTCAGGTGCCTTAGCTCAGGCCATAAATTTTTTTGCCCGACAGGAATATGGTTATTTAAAGTTTGTCACTAAATTCCCCGCCATTGACAGCCTGCTGAACCTGGATCACCGGAGTCATACCCGTATCAGATACAGCCTCAATACGGATAGAATTATTCATGACTATGAACATCGAACTCCTGCTTTAAGTAATCGAATACAGGCTTTATCCCGCTTGCTGGAACACGGTTATCCGGGTGGAGTAATCATTGCCCCGGTTATTCTGGAAGGCAACTGGCAAGAGGAATATGGCCATATGATGAAAAAACTAGCCATGGCATTGTCCGATTACCGTGATATTCATTTTGAAGTTATATCCCACCGTTTTACCCGCAAAGCTAAAAGTAATATTCTGGAGGTCTTTCCCCAAACTACTCTGCCTATGGGGGAGGATGAAAGCCGCACTTATAAATTTGGGCAGTTTGGCTATGGCAAGCTGGTATATAACAAAGAACTGCTACAGGAGATGAAAAGCTTTTTCACCGATGCCATCGGCGAGCACTTCCCTGCTGCTGAAATTGACTATATTATATAAGATATTTATGGTTCCCCTGCGAAATCTGGCGGCTGAAGTTTATGCATCCAAACCCGCGGAATATAACTTTTCGCAGGGGAATCAGTTATTGATATTAACATTTATATAATAATGTCTATACCTCCACTTTCCATAATCCATGTAAATTACAGAAAGCCCGCACCGTTATTTTCCCTACTCCTGCCTGGAATACTGCTTCTGGCGCTTGATCAGCTTTAAGGAATTGACGACATATTTTTTCCCCGGCGATGACTTCTATCCACTCAATATAGTGTTCTTCTTCCATGGGATGCAGCTCCTGGCCCACATCCACTTTCAATTCATTTCCATTACGAGTTATTACCGGAACATGCTTCTCCAACGAGGCATCACGGGTATTCTCAGGATATAAAACCATATCCTGCTTGCAGCACTCCAGTGTGCCTTTGCCTGCATGGAGCACTTCCACAATGTTGCCGCAAATCTCACATTTATATACTTCCAGTCTTTTAGTCATGATAATGCACCTCCATTTCTTTTTCAATTATACTGTTCTCTCTCAGCAGCGGCAATCAATATACGATCCAAGTTTTTGTGGGTGCATCATCATGATTCATACCCTTTATTCTATGGTTTTCTTCATTTGCAGCTTAATGATATACTTTAGAATAATGCCCTAAAACATTACAGGAGCTGAAGTACTATGAAATATTTGCTAATACTGGCTGACGGAATGTCCGATTATGGAATAGCCGAGCTGGGCGGGAAAACCCCCTTGGAATATGCCCAAACCCCTAATATGGATTTTCTGGCCCGCACTTCGATTATAGGAAAAGCTAAGACCATCCCAGAAGGATTCCCCCCGGGAAGTGATGTAGCCAATTTAGCGGTAATAGGTTACAATCCGGAAAAATATTATACCGGTCGTTCCCCCCTGGAAGCAGTTAGTATGGGAATTGAACTGGGAGATAATGATTTGGCCATACGCTGCAACCTGGTCACCCTATCCGATACTGATGATTATCGGAAGAAAACCATGCTGGATTATAGTTCCGGGGAAATATCTTCAGCGGAATCAAGGGAATTGATAAAAACCCTGCAAGATGAACTGGGTAGACCGGAGATAAGTTTTTATCCCGGCATAAGTTATCGGCATCTGTTAGTATGGAGAAACGCCCGGGGACGAAATATAACTCTTACTCCTCCCCACGATATTACTGAACGGGTTGTGGGGCAATACCTGCCCGCTGGTACAGACAGTTCTATTCTATTGGATTTAATGCTGCAAAGTTATAATATCCTAAAGGATCATCCCATAAATAACCGGCGGCGAGTTGCAGGCCAGCATCCCGCCACTTCAGCCTGGTTCTGGGGAGAAGGAAGTAGACCGGCTCTGGATAGTTTTGAAAAACTATATGGTTTAAAGGGTTCAGTAGTAGCAGCAGTAGACCTGGTCAAAGGATTAGGAATTAGCGCGGGCTTAGAATCTGTGGAGGTTCCAGGAGCCACCGGGGCTATCGAAACCAACTTTGCCGGCAAGGCCCGGGCGGCTCTGGACGAATTAAAGCGGGGTCAGGATTTTGTATATATGCATATTGAATCCCCTGACGAATCCGGTCATCAGGGTAGTTTAAAACAGAAGTTATGGAGTATTGAAAGGATAGATCAGGAAGTTGTAGGCATGATAATTGACGAACTGGAGCAATTCCAAGACCTGCGGGTGATGATAGTACCAGACCATCCTACTCCTTTGTCTATAAGGACCCATAGCAATGAACCGGTTCCTTTCATGATTTTTGATAAAAACCATCCGCTGTCAGACAGTATAGGAATATATAATGAGCAAGCGGCTGATGAAGGTATCTTGTTCCCTGAAGGTTATAAGTTAATGGAGTTCTTCATCAAAGGCTAACATTGAGTTGGAACCATCTGGGTGGGAAAATTAGTTTCCATCTGTACCGTTAAACTACTGATAACAGGCGGGCGACCGCAGGTCGCCCCTACAACCCCACCGATGTTTTAT
>JAAYJK010000123.1 GCA_012522955.1 Syntrophomonadaceae bacterium | reverse complement strand
GTTAGGAATTTGATAAATCTGATGAGGTGTCCGAAATCCCAGCCAGCAGCAGGACTTAACACTCCGAACAAAGAAATGGTGTAACTGTGCCGGGTCCATGATGAAATAGAAAAAGGGATGAAGTTAATGAAGAAGATTGAAAATCGGGGTATAGATCAAGGGCTGTTTTTAGAGATAGTCCAAGCTATGGATGATATACCGGTGGTGCAGTCTACCAAGATGAGAATAAAATACCTGCAAGCTGGAGGCGCCGGGGTGGAAATGCTGGTTATCCGGGATTTTGAAAACTCCCGAGGATTACTCCATGGCGGGCTTATTGCCACTCTGGCTGATACCGCCATGGGATTATCAATGTTGAGCCTGAATATCAGGGGATTAACCCTGGAACTGAACATAAACTACCTGGCTCCTGTGGAGATAGGGTCCCGACTCACCGCCCAAGCCCGGGTAATCCATGCCGGCGAAAATTCTCTGGTAGTTGAAGCAGATGTTTACGATCAACGGCAGAACCTGGTGGCCAAAAGCAGGGGTACCTTTTTTATGAAAGCATAAACTGGCCATATGCAACAATAGAACCGTCCGAACCATCCCTTTGTAACGCAATCCTTTTAACTTGCATGAAGGTTTGAAAACAACTTCGCCCTTTATCCAGCTTGTATTTTAAGGTAAGATTACAAATGGTTATGCCTAGCTGCATATTCGGTATGGGCTTAACTGAATAGTGCTATCATAGATCGTGAAAATGCTTGCAACGGAGGATATATATATGAGATATGAAGGACAAATATTCAGACCATTTAGTGAAGCTAACAGTTATCTACTGCAGGCTACTATAGGGTGTTCTCACAATCGCTGTACCTTCTGTGGGATGTATAAAAAGAAGAAATATCGAGTCAGAAGCATGCAGGAAATCAAGGAAGATATCCAAATGGCCTGGGAATACCATGGCGACTTGGAAAAAGTATTTATCTGCGATGGGGATGCTATCGCCATGGAAACCCATCAATTGCTGGAAATACTGAACACCCTTTATCAAACTTTTCCATCCCTTAGGCATGTGGGATCTTATGTTGGGCCCTGCAGTACCCTAAGTAAAAGCAATTCTGAACTAAAAGAATTGAGGGAAGCGGGCCTGGTGAAAGTCTATCTGGGGGTTGAGACCGGTGATGATCGTATCCTGCAGGAAGTAAAAAAGGGAGTCAGTTCCGAGGAAATGTTGGAAGCCGGAAGAAAACTGGTAGACAGTGGGTTTAACCTTACTGCCATGGTGCTCTTGGGTTTAGCCGGGAAAGGCTCCCGCTCCCGGGAACATGCACTGGCTACTGCTGATATCATTAACCGGATTAAGCCCAAATATTTGGCAGCAATGACGGTTACTCCGGTTCCAGGTACTGTTTTGCATCAACAGGTTCAGAAGGGAGAGTTTCAGGTCCTGGATGCCTTTGAGACACTGGAAGAGATGAAAATTATCTTTGAAAATATTACAGTAGATAATTTGAAATTTGTAGGAGCCCATGCCTCCAATTATCTTCCCATACAGGGGACTCTGCCCAGAGACAAACAAAAGATGTTGGATACAGTAGAAATGGTATTGAGGAACCGTGAACACAGGTATCTAAGAGCAGAGGACATGCGAGGCCTGTAGACTTGGTTTATTTCGATTAAGTTCACACGAAAATGAATTATTCCGATTTACACCCAGTGAAATAAAGGTGATAGTGTTTGTTTCAACCCATCATCTCAGCAAACATGCAGGCCAAACTTATGAGGCGGTTGACCGCCTGCCGTTACCGATATATCAATAATATGCACCGAAAAATTTGTGATCATTGCAGGCGACCACAGGTCGCCCCTACAGACTGGCATTGTTAAGTATGGATCTCAGGCGGGCAATTGTAGGGGCGGTCTTTGACCGCCAGTTTTCCGACATAGCCCAATTCATACTCGGTTGTGTTTCCTGATCATGGAGGTTGATAAGTTGCTGCCTGACCCTCCTGGTTTTAACTTGCCTGTTTATCGACTCCAGGGCTGGACCAGGCCTAGGGCTTTGGCCAGCTCCATTACCACAATGGGGAGCAAAGCCAAACCTACTGCCAGAAGGTATGAGCCGGCGGATAATGTAACCATACCAAAGGCTGCTGTTGCTGCTGGGATAGATAGTATCATAATTATCAGGCTTATGGAGATTAAAACCGCGACATTGAGATATTTATTGGAGAAAAAGCCAATGGAAAACAGTGAATAGTCAGAGCGCATATTAAAAGCATGAAATATCTGGGATAAAGCCAAGACCAAAAAGGCCATAGTGCGTCCAGCCTTGATATCACCGCTGCCTTGCCATATGATAAAAAAGCCGGTCAGGGTTAATAGGGCAAACAGGGCTCCCAGCGCCAGGATGCGCACTCCCATGCCTTGAGCAAATATACTCTCATTTCTGGGCCGAGGATTCCGCCGCATGACATCCTCTGCCCCCGGTTCCAGACCCAGGGCTACAGCTGGCAGGCTATCAGTGATTAGGTTAATCCACAGCAGCTGTACTGCCAGAAAGGGAGATACCTGCCATAGAATCATGGCCATAAATACAGCAAGTACTTCGCCGATATTGGTCCCGAGCAGGAAGCCCACCGTTCTTTTGATATTATCATAGATAGAGCGGCCTTCTCTTACTGCATGAACGATGGTAGCGAAATTATCATCAGTCAATACCATATCTGATGCCC
>JAAYJK010000122.1 GCA_012522955.1 Syntrophomonadaceae bacterium | reverse complement strand
TATAAGGTTTTTTCTTGGATTTACAGAAGCAGACCAAAGGGATTACTATTGACTGTGTCGAAAACCGGACAGTTGGGACTCCAAACACATCAGTTGCTATAATACTGCAGCATTTGAAGATATTAATGACCGTGCATTGAATTTGACCAGTTTTGACCATATGTGTAAAGGAGTGAATGATATTGCCTAATCGAAGCGGGAATCGTTTGGAAGGAGCATTGCCAAAGTTTTCGGAATATTTAAAAAAATGGGCTTATGAGATACCCGATAATGAGGCTTTGATTTACGAGGATCAAAGCTTATCCTACCGGGATTTTTACAGGGATGCTCAGCAATTAGCCAAGTATATGTTGTCGATCGGTATTCAAAAAGGGGACCGTATCGCCTATGTAACGGTGGGACGACCTGAATTCTTTGTTCTGTATATGGCTGCTTCCATGACCGGGGCCATAATCGCAGGAATGAATGTCCGCAATACCGCTCCTGAAATGGAGTACATAATTAATAACTGCCAGCCCAAATATATTTTGTGTCAATACAGTCTAGGTGATATCAATTATCAAGAACGTCTGGGTCAAGCCCTCAATAATTGTCCATCAGTTAAAGGGGTTTGGGTGATAGATGGCCAGCCAATCATACCCAATGCCATATCCTATAATGACATAATGCAGGGTGACTATTCAGCTTATGATCAGGCTTTGCAGGAAAGAGAAGCTCAGCTTGGTGCCGATGATGGTTTAATAATAGTATACACATCTGGAACCACTGGCAAACCCAAAGGAGCCTTGCTAACCCACCGCAATGTTATTTCTATGTCTTTAGTACAAAAAGATGAATTTCACCTTCCTGACGGAATGCAAGCAGGGGAATATGTTCTGACTTCATCTCCGGTGAATCATGTAAGTGGTGCTACCCAATATGGTGCCACGCCTATCATTGCCGGTTGTGCAGTGGTATTAACCGGACCCTTTGATGCCAAAAGAGGAATGGAGCTTTTAGAAAAATATCGCCCACCAATGAAATCAGGAGTTCCTGCCATGTGGGCTATGACTTTCGCCCTGCCAAATTTCAATGATTATGACACATCCTGCATACGATTCTGCCAGATCGGAGGAGCTCCTGCCCCCCGGGATATACTGGTCAAAATCAAAGAACTAACCCCCTATGTATGTAATCCCATGGGAATGACAGAGACTTCAGGACTGAGTACCTATTCTGATCCGGGAGCCAGTGTGGAGAATCTCAATTTAACCGTGGGCAAATGTCCTCCGGAGTGGGAATTAAAGATTGTTGATGAGAAACGCCAGGAAGTGCCTCATGGCACTCCGGGAGAAATTGCCTATAGAGGTCCCAATGTTTTTAAGGAATACTATAATATGCCTGAAGCAACTTCCGCTGCTTTCGATGATACAGGGTGGTTTTATTCAGGTGACGTTGGACTGCTGGATGAGAATGGAGATTTGCGTTTGGTAGGACGGCTAAAAGATATGTATATTACCGGAGGATATAATGTATATCCCGCTGAAATCGAAGAGCAGATATCAAGGTATCCTGGAGTTATGTTGGTATCGGTAGTTTCCGAGCCTCACAAGATCATGGGTGAAGTGGGAAGAGCTTATGTAGTTCCCCAGCCCGGGGTTAGTCTGGATGGTAAGGTTATTCAGGAGCACCTAAAGGATTACCTGGCTGATTATAAAATCCCCAGGAAATATATTTTTCGAGATACCCTACCCATGACTCCTCTGGGTAAGATTGAAAAAAATAAACTGCGCCAGGAAGTTGAAAAGGAATTTTCTTAAATAAGATACAGCAAGTTATTAATTAGGTAATAGGTGAGTTACGGTGAAAATACTGAGTCTATCCGCAGTTTTTGCTTACACACTTGTGAACGGATCTTTTAAGTGGTAGATGACCTGAATTGCCACGAATTAGGAATATGGCGACAGGACCGAGTATTGCATTGTCTGTACTCACTGATAGAAGTAAGAGGAAAGCCGGCTTAGATTATGAACTGGTTTATAAAGAAAGGCGGGTGAGAATACAAAACCATAAGGCAGAGGACATAATACTGCGATGTTGCAATAAATTATTGCTGGCAGTAAGGAATTCAAGTTGATATTGATAGTTGTGTTGTGGGAACAGAGGACTCCAATCACAGAAGTTGCATTTTAACGAAACAGAGATGTAGTAAAAATATAACCAAGATGTAGTATTATTTTTAGGGTATTTGTGAGGGAGTGAATATTATGACATTCAAACCAATGGAAAGAATCTGGGAAAAAAACTATCAAGGTGATTATCTACTAGGTAAAGACGTACACTACGGACGCGATCCCTTAGTGCAGAGATTGATTTATAACGCTTATATTTTCCGGGAAAAACCTTCAATTATCTATTACGGTACCCAATTCACCTGGACCGAGCTCAAAGACATGGTGCTGAAAGCAGCGGGAGGTTTAAAACGCCTGGGAGTTAAAAAAGGTGATCGGGTATACCTGGGCATGCAGAACTGTCCCCAATTTGTATTCAGCTATTTTGCCATTCATGCCTTAGGTGCGGTAGTAGTTCCAGGCAGTCCCATGTTCAAAAAAGGTGAACTACACTATGCTCTTAGCGACAGCGGATCTAAAGTGGCGATATTGGAAGATGATCTTTATCACATTTATGAAAGTATTACAGATGAACTTCCTGACCTGGAGAAAGTGGTAGTAATATCATTGGCAGAATACCTACCGGAAGAACCTACTCTTCCAGTTCCGCCAGATCTCTTGATTACTCCTCCTGAATGTCCGGGCGCCATTAAATGGAAAGATTTTATTGATGGCGAGCCATTGGAAAAATTGGAACTGGTAGAGCCGGAAGACCTGGCACAGCTTCAATACACCTCAGGGACTACAGGATTTCCCAAAGGAGCTATGTTGGTTCATCGCAATATAATCGCCAAATCTACCTCCTATTCCTATAATGCCAAGGGTACCCCCAGTGATGTCAGCTTAACTGCCTTGCCCCTCTTCCACATTACCGGAATGATGGGCTCCATGTTAAAAGCCGTATGGTGCGGCAGTACCATCTGCATTATTGCCCGTTTTGATCCTCTGACTGCCCTTAAAGCGGTAGACAAATACAAGGTTACCGGCTTTGGTGCTGTAACAACTATGAATATTGCATTGATCAACCACCCCGATTCGGATAAATACGATCTAAGCTCTTGGACCCTGGCCTGGATGGGAGGTGCTCCTCTGCCTGAATCGGTTCAGGAGAAATATCTTAAGAGAGGTATTCGCCTGGCTGAAGGCTACGGCATGAGCGAAACCATGTCCACGGTTTGCCAGACTATACCCAGATGGATCAAACCCGGATCGATTGGATTGCCTTTTTCGGGAGTGGACCTTCGCATCGTGAATCCGGAAACCCTGGAAGATGTGCCCATGGGTGAAGAAGGTGAATTATGGGTTTGTCATGATAGTGTTGGGATTGGCTACTGGAACAAACCGGAAGAAAGTGCCGAATCTTTCCCAGCTCCAGGCTGGGTTAGGACCGGGGACATAGCAAAAATGGATGAGGACGGATTTTTATGGCTATGCGGCCGGCTGAAAGAGATGATTAAGACTTCAGGATTCAGTGTGTTCCCGGCAGAGGTCGAGGAATATCTTTATAAGCACCCGGCTATTTTTGAATGCGCGGTTGTGGGTACACCTCATGAATATCGGGGTGAAGATGTTAAAGCCTTTGTGGTGCTGAAACCCGAGTATGTAGGAAAAATTACCGAAAAGGAACTGGTCGAGTGGGCCAGGGAGCAGCTGTCGGTATACAAATATCCACGGGCCATTGAATTTAGAGATGCTCTTCCCAAGACCGGTACGGGTAAAATCCTGCGCCGGGAATTAAAGGCAGAAGAAATGGCTAAAGCTGCCAAATAGAATCTTTTAGGATAAGTGAAGCAGGCCTTGTTTTAAGCCAGGCCTAAAATATCAAAAAAGGCCGGAGTTTCTTGTCAGGAACACTGGCCTTTTTTCAATAATATTTATTATAATATGGATCATATTTGTTTTTGAAAGCTGCAAAATCTGATTTAAAAATAAATGGCAGGGGAGAGAGGCCTCGAACCCCCAGCCCCTGGTTTTGGAGACCAGTGCTCTGCCAATTGAGCTACTCCCCTGCGTTTATCACTATTTATAAGACATTGTCAGCAAAGTAAATTCTAGCATAAATTTAGTGCCGTATCAAGGTTTTATTTAAGTAAGCTGACTTATATTCATGGTTAAGCTCTATAAGTTTATAGCTTGGCACAACAATAAAAAGATAGCATAATAAAAAAGAATGAAAATAAAACGCTGCAAAATCTCTTGCTTTGGAATATAATCTAAAATAATCCTATAGCTGGCATAATAATAGATAAAGAGTAATACTTCTTACATAAGTCTGCCTGTGTAAACGGGCCATAATATTAATAGGCGGTGAAAATAATGATAAATGTTCTGGTGTTGATGGGTGGGTTGTCCGAAGAAAGGGAAGTATCCCTTCGCAGCGGTCTAGGTGTTTATGATGCTTTAAAAAAGGTTGGCTACCAGGCCAGAACCCTGGACTTGAATCGGGATAACCTGGATCGGATCAAAGAGATGAACCCCGATATAATATTTATAGCCTTGCATGGAAAGTATGGGGAAGATGGCACAGTCCAGGGATATCTTGATATTCTAGGTATACCTTATACTGGTTCCGGAGTTGAAACCAGTGCTATTTGTATGAACAAAGGCACTACCAAAAAGATTCTCTGTTATGAAGGGATACCCACTGCTGATTTCGTAATTATCAATAAAGCAGAATATCTTCAAAATCAGCAGCAAAACTCACTTCAGATAGTTGAGAAGCTGGGGCTTCCATTGGTAGTTAAGGCCGCTACTCAGGGTTCCAGCATTGGGGTTTATATAGTGAAAAACCAGTCTGAACTGGATTCCGCCATTGAAGCAGCTTTTGCCTATGACCGTGAAGTGGTAATCGAGAAATTCATTGATGGTCCGCAACTAACCGTATCCATCATAGGAAATGAAGATCCCCTGGTGTTGCCTATCATTGAGATTACAGCTGCTAATGATTTTTATGATTATGAATCCAAATATACTCCTGGAATGTGTGAACACCTGATACCTGCCCGAATAAGCACATCAGTGGAGAAACAAGTTATCGAAATCAGCAAAAAGGTTTATACTTCCTTTAAATGTCAGGGCTATGCCCGTATTGATTTTATGATTGATAAAGATGATAAGCCTTATGTTCTGGAAATCAACACCATACCTGGCATGACTGCCATGAGCCTGGTCCCAGATGCAGCCCGGGCAGCCGGTATTAGCTATGAGCAATTGGTAGACCGAGTGGTATGCCTGGCTATGCAAAAATAGTTCTTATACAGGTATTAGCAGGATCAGTGGGGAAAAAATGACCAGCATGTCAGCATTTGATAAAGACTGAGGTGTAGTTATGACCAATTTTCTGCCAGCAGGTATAATTAACGAAAACCTGGAAGAAATAGCACAGAGAATAGACAGGCTAAGGGCGCTGACCCAGGAATCCAGTCAGGATATTCAGCAGGAAGTCCAGGTATTGGCACAGCTTACTTTAGAGCTAAGGTTATTTATCAGCAGTTTTACCTGTCAGCCCTTGATATACACTGGATCCGGCAGCACCGAGGAAATAATTAAAAGACTGGAGTGGGCCTTGGCCTTTAGTGAGGAAGTGGATCCCATGGCATTATTTGGTCTGCAAAAGAAAACTAAAAGAAAAGCATCTCCAAAATAATAATTAGTAATGTAAAATCACCTTAAGATACTTTTCTTAAGGTGATTTATTGTAATAAACAATTCATAACCCCTCAACTAAACAAATGCTTAGGGAGGTAAACAAATGTTTAGTATTAAAGATTTGGATGCAAAACTACGTGAAATTGATGGTCGCAGCTATAAAGCCTACAAGGATATCCAGGGATCTTATCGATATGGGGATACTATTTTGTATATTGATTATGTTCAAAGTGATCCTTTTGCACCACCAAGCAGAGTCAGGGTGCGAGTTCCCATGTCTAAAGCTGGATTCCCCCCCTTTTTATATCAAGACCGGCGCAGCATAGGCCTGGAAGACCTGCTGACCCGTTATGCAAGGAGAAGTATTGATAGCTTTGGTAAAGATCAGCCTAGCCAAAAAAAAACGGTGATGATTGACGCCGGACAGCAACAAGTATTAAAGCGCAGTTCTTGTAAGATTACCCCTGATTGGGTGGAAATTAGGTTAAAAGTGGAATTACCAGCTGCCGGCCGCAGGATATTAGGGAGAAAGGCTTATGAAATACTGGGACAGAGCTTGTTTAGTAAAGTGGAAGAGGCGGTGGTCTTTAATCCCAAACGGGAGCAAGAGATGACTGAATGGGTATTTTTGTTTGAGGATCAGGAAAAAATACGCCAAGGGTTGCAGGAGATGGGATTAGTTGCTTTTGTAGCCAATGGATCTATTTTAGCCCGGACTAGCGGCAGCAGTGATTTACCCCTGCCAGTCAGCGTTCCTTTCCAGAGCCCGCCCGGTCTGGAAGTGGAATTAGCCACCTTGCATCATGGCCCCATAAAGGGCATGGGAGTGCCGAAAGGGGTTACTTTAATTGTGGGAGGAGGATATCACGGCAAAAGCACCTTATTAAAGGCTATTGAGAAGGGCGCCTATAATCACATCCGGGGAGATGGCCGGGAATGGGTTATCAGCAGTTATAACACAGTAAAAATTAGAGCTGAAGATGGACGTAGAATCCAAAAGGTTGACATAAGATATTTTATTGACAACTTACCCGGTGGGGATGATACCCAGCAGTTTTCCAGCCTCAATGCAAGCGGCAGTACTTCACAAGCTGCCAACATTATAGAGGCCATAGAAACAGGGGCAGATCTGCTGCTCATGGATGAAGATACCAGTGCCACCAATTTTATGATTAGAGATGCCAGGATGCAGAGCCTGGTGGCTAAGGAAAAGGAACCTATAACCCCTTTCATAGATCGAGTAAGATCCCTTTATGAAAAAAATGAGATATCCACCATACTGGTGATAGGTGGAGCGGGTGATTATCTGGATGTAGCAGACCGGGTAGTAATGTTGGATTCTTATCGAGTTTTTGATGTAACGACCCGGGCTCAGGAGGTAGCCAAATCTATCAGCAGCAATCGACTATCGGATGTATCGGAGCATTTACTGGAGTACAGAGACAGAATAATAGAGAAAGTTCAGCCAAAGAATTCAGCCCGGGATAGAGTGAAGATATCAGCCAAGGGACTCCATACCATCATGGTGGGGAAGGAGGCAGTGGACCTGTCTGGCTTGGAGCAACTACTGGACAGCAGCCAAACCCGGACTATTGCAGAGTGCTTGGCCCATCTGGATAGATACCTGGATGGTCGACCTAGTTTTAAAAAGCTTATTGATTCCATTTATGCGGATTTGGAAAAGGATTTGGATCGGGCTACGGGATTTAAACCGGGATTCCATCCCGGTGATCTGGCTCTACCGCGCAAGTATGAATTGGCTGCAGCCATAAATCGCCTTCCCTTTCTTCAAATTGAATGATTTGATTGTCCTGCGAAGAGTTAAATTACTCAGGTTTGGATGCATAAATATCCGTTGCCAGATTTCGTATGGGACAACCCATATACCTGTTCAAGTCTCGCCCCACGTTGAAAGGAGTACCGGGCCGGGTGAAGCGTACAATATATGGTGAATATTGGATATCTGCTTAAACAAAAATATTGGCTTTTGGGCAGGGGATTAAGTGAGCAATGTATAAAGAAATATGATAATGCTTAAGTGGGTACAGGTGTGGTAATGAAGCTGAAGCCAATAAAAAGTGCTAAAGGTCTGGTTCAGCCATAAATCGCCTTTTGAAGCCCTGCGATTTTGTGGTACCCTATATCTATATGGATAAATTAGTTATGGATCATCTAGTATTATATTGCTAAAAGGGACAATTCCCTCGGAGTGGCTAAGAAATGATGTATCCAGTTGTATTAAATATTTGGAGGGAGATATTAAATGGAACAGAGACTTAACGGCAGCACTGTCAGGTTGATAGTATTCATTGTGCTACTAGGAGTACTGTCGCTCTTTGCTGGACTTTATGCGGAGTGGTTATGGTTTGATTCTGTTAAATATGCTAGTGTTTTTACTACTATAATTTTCAGTAAAATAACTCTATATGTCACTTTGTTTATTTTTGGATTTCTATTGTTTTATATTAATTTACGAATAACTCGTAAGAATATGGGCCTAACAGAAAAGCCCGAGGAAGAAGATGAAGGTCGTGAAGTGATTTATCTGGATCAAGAAAGGCCTTCACCTTGGCGCGACTTTATGCAGGGACCCTACACCAAATGGATTTTTATTGGGGTCAGCTTATTTGGCGGGTTTATTCTTAGTTCAGTGGCCGGTGATTATTGGATTGTTATACAACAGTATTTAAACAAAGTACCGGTAGGAACAGTTGATCCAGTATTTTCTAAGGACCTGGGTTTTTATTTCTTTAATTTGAACTTCTATCAGTTTATATATTCCACCATTATGACCGGTTTAATTCTGGTTACCATCACAGTTGGCGTTATATATGCCTTAAATGCTTCTTCTGATTTGATTTTTGGCAATTGGAGACAATTTACTGTAGCTAAAAGTCATATAGCCATACTTATAGCTATGATATTTGCCCTGAAAGCCTGGGGCTACGTACTTGATTCATACGGGGTTTTGTTTTCACCGGAAGGAATTGTATTCGGGGCCACTTATACTGATATGTACGCCCGCTTGATAGCTTACAAAATATTAATGGCCATATCCATTATTATCACTCTGGTTATAATCGCAAATATTTTTGTCAAAAAGTTTAATTTGGTAATAATAAGCATTGGTATTTGGTTACTGGTGGCCATTGTCATGGGAGGGGTTTACCCTACTATAATACAGAATTTCATAGTTCAGCCCAACGAGTTTAACAAGGAAAGACCGTATATTGAGAGAGCTATTGAATATACCCGAGCTGCTTACGGCTTGGATAGTGCAGAAAACCAACAATTTGATGTAGACAATCAACTGGATATCTATGACCCTGATCACAAAATAACTATTGATAATATCAGATTGTGGGACTGGCAGCCATTAATGACCACCTACAAGAATCTACAGCAACTCAGACCCTATTATGTATTTGATGATGTGGATGTGGACCGCTACAAGATTGACGGTAATTATCGACAGGTAATGCTATCAGCCCGAGAGATAGATCAGGCTGAGCTGCCGGAGCAGGCCAAGACATGGATTAATCAGAAGTTAATGTATACTCATGGATATGGTCTGGTAGTAAGTCCGGTCACTGAAGTAGCGGAGGAAGGTTTTCCAGAGTTTTTTATTAAGGATATTCCCCCTCGTTTAAGTACTGACCTTAATGTAGAACGGCCAGAAATTTATTTCGGGGAAGTAACTGATAACTATGTAATTGTTAACACCCTGCAGAAAGAATTCGATTATCCCATGGGGGAACAGAACGTTTATACAACCTATGAAGGCGATAATGGAATTAAGGTAAACTCTATCTTCCGCAAATTGGTTTTTTCCTGGGTATTAAAGGATTATAAGATGATGCTTTCTTCTCAGGTTACCAATGACAGTCAGATACTAATGAATCGAAATATTGTGGATCGGGTGAAGATGGTAACCCCTTATTTGAGCTATGATTCCGATCCTTATATTGTTATTAACGAAGATGGAAAACTCTACTGGATTATGGATGGCTATACCTATACCAACAAGTACCCTTATTCAGAGCCCTTTGATTCCAACCGCAATAATTATTTGCGCAATTCAGTTAAGGTGACTATCGATGCATATACTGGAGACATGGATTTTTATATTGCTGATAAAGAAGACCCTATTATCAAGACCTACGCTGCCATTTTTCCGGACATTTTTAAGCCTATCAGTCAGATGCCTGAAGGATTAAAGGCGCACATCCGCTATCCCGTGGATATGTTTAAAATTCAAGCCAATACCTATCGTACCTTTCATATGACCGATCCATATGTGTTCTATAATAAAGAAGACCCATGGCTGATTCCTACTGAAGTAGTAGATGATAAATCACAAACGATGGAACCCTATTATATTATTATGAAATTGCCGGGGGAAGAAGAAGCCGAGTATATTTTGATGCTACCATTTACCCCCAAGAGCAGACCTAATATGGTGGGATGGATGTGTGCCCGTATGGATGGGGACCAATACGGAAAGCTGCTGGTATATAATTTCCCCAAACAAGAAACTATCTATGGTCCGGAGCAGATAGAATCCAGGATTAACCAGAATACCCTTATAGCTCAGCAACTCAGCCTGTGGGATCAAAGAGGATCAAGGGTTTACCGCGGCAACCTCTTGGTTATTCCCATGGGTAACTCCATACTTTATGTAGAACCCATGTATTTGCAAGCCGATAGCAGCAAATTGCCTGAATTAAAGCGAGTTATTGCAGGATTCGGCAACAAGACGGTAATGGAGCCAACCCTGGAACAAGCACTTATTTCCTTATTTGGCAGAGCCGATGAAGAGCCCGAGGATGGTGAGCCGACTCCACCTGATGATTCGGAAGTGATAAGTCCGGGTAGCGAGACAGTTGTAGAACTGGCCAAGCAGGCCAAGCAGTATTATGATCAGGCAGAAGAAAGTCTCAGCTCTGGTGACTGGGCTGGTTATGGAAATAATTTAACTAAGCTAAAAGATATACTAGATCAATTGCAGGCCACTGTCAGCGAAGAAGATTAATGAACGACTATACTGGGATATTACCCTGGTCTTTATGGACCAGGGTAATATTTATTACAGTGATCTTAACAGGAGGGTGCAGGAATTGTCAGAATCAATGAAAATCGTTTGTCTGGGTGACAGTATAACCTGGGGGTTCCCAGTTGGTCCTTCGGTTTCCTGGGTTAAGAGCTTGCAGGAAAGCCTGGGAGTGGAAATAATCAATAAAGGGATTAACGGCAACACTACCAGCGATATGTTGCGTCGATTTGACCAGGCAGTATTAAGCTATAAGCCTAGCCATGTAATAATAATGGGTGGAGCTAATGATATACTGATGGCAGAATCCTTTGATAGAATTGTGACCAATATCCGTTTGATGGACGAAAAGGCGGAAGAAAATGGCATTAAGACCGTATTCGGACTGCCTACCCCCATTGATGACAGATATCTGGAAGATTTGTTGGCTCGAATTAGGGATTGGATGAGGAATTATGCAGAATTAAAGAATATACCCGTAATTGCCTTTAATCGAGCCTTTTACGATGAAAAGGGCCGCTTGAGAACTGAACTACTTCTTTTGGACGGAGCTCACCCGGCAGAAGAAGGATACCAGGAAATGTTTAAACAAATTGATCTGCATATCTTTGAGTAAGATTGATTCTCCTGTAAAACGTTAAGGGAATCGATATCATATTTACTAAACACTGGCTGGCACTTCCTCGGCTGAAAGAGGTTTAATAATCATACTGTCTATATTATCGCTATAATTGCTAAAGATTTTGATCCGAGCCTGCTTATCATTCTTGGCATCACTGTACCTAGCTACAATGGAGGATGCCAGTTCTAAATCTTCTGGCTTCAAATCACTATGCATAGCTCTGATTAAGGCTAAAGGCCCTGGCCTATCAGCCACCTTGAGCAGGAAATCACCATCCATATTGGAATTCGCCAAGCGGTCATTTTCTGATTTATTTCGGCCCACTACCAACAGAACCCCATCTCTAAGGTAAAAATGCCGGCCCAAGCGTAAAACTTGCAGTTGCATAGGGGATGGTTCACTAACATATTCCAGCAAATGACGCAAGCGACGAGCAAAACCAGCTTCAGTCAGCAAACAACCTCCGCCTGGAGAAGGATAATCTTTGAGCTGGTATTTATTGGCCAGTTCCATTTGCCTGCTTCGGCCCCGACCATTAATGTTTAGAAGCTGCTGACGGTCAATCCAGCCTTCTTTCTCCGGAATAGTTTCCTCCAGCAAGCGGGCGGAGAGGGGACGCAGCACATAAGCTTTAAAGCCTGACAATTTATCCACGGCATTGAGGGCGGAACGATTTTGGCTCATAGGCCTTTGCCCCACTACTTCACCGGTAATAATAAAAGAAGCTTCATACTCTTTCATCAAGTTCCCGGCCCAATTCAGCATATAAGCATGACAGTCGATGCAGGGATTAAAGTTTTTCCCATAACCATAAACTGGATTCAATAAGACCCGGGGAATGTAACCTTCACTGATATCGATTTCCCTGAATTCAATACTCAAATCCAGTGCAGCTTTAATGATTTCCCGGCTGCCGCCAAAAAAGGGAGTAGTAAAATGTAATCCTATTACCTCAATACCTTGTTCTTGTATTATCTTTACGGCCAATTGTGAATCCAGGCCGCCTGAAAACAAACTTAGTACTCTCAATGATTTCGTCTCCTTTATGTCTTAAAGCAAGTTGCTCAAATAATCTGCCTCATTAATTACTTTGATTCCATGCCTTCGAAGTAGAGCTGTGGTAACTCCATCTCCTTTAATAAGCTGAGATGAGAATGTTCCATCATAAATGTACCCACAACCACAAGAAGGACTTCGACTTTGGAATATGGCCTCCTTAATCCCCAGATCGATGGCCACCTTTAACGTTTTTTCCGCTCCTTTTACGAAAGCGGCGGTAAGATCACGGCCTTCGTTGCTTATTACCCGTGCCTTGCCTGCTAAAACTTGTTCTCCGGTTCCGCCCCATATCTCACAGGGAGAGCGTGGAGCATAGAGGCCTCCCATTTTTTCCGGACATATGGGTATTAACTGCTCCTTTTTCAGCATATCTTCAAATACCGGATTATAATTGTTCTTGCCATTATATTTGCAGTTTATACCGCATAAACAGGCGCTTATCAGCCGCATTGGATTCATCTCCATCATAAATAGCTTAATAGCTTGGCATTCTTAATAATATTATCAAATATGAAGCCTATTTCATATTATAAGGTACAAAACAATAAAAAATGTTAATAAAACAGTTTATTGAGATAATCTCAGGACAGAGCAACTGATCCGGAACCTTTACTCTTCAGCATATCTGCCAGCTGCAGATATCAATAAGCAGCTCCATTAATTTAATGTAGCCCCTAAAGAGCCATCTTATCCAGCTGTAAATGGAGTCATCAAAATTGAATATCCAGTAACCCATCTTATCGGCATCAACAATCCGGAGAGGGACCGGCTAAATATGGAAAAGTGAGGTTATAACCATATGAGCAAGGAAATATATATTGCCCGAAAAATAATGGAGCAGAATAATATCCCCCCTTTGGATATGACTGAAGTCAGGGTGGGCAGCATAGTAGTCAGGAGTAGGGTAAGAACCAGGGAAAATAGCGAAGGCTTTTCCATATCTCCAGACCTGGCTCGGGCTCTTAACCTGAAAAGCAGCAAAAAATTAAGGCTGAGGTATGATGAAGAAGAGCATAGGCTTCATTTGGGACCGGTAATAGGAATTCTGGCTACTGCATTGCCTAACCGGGCCAACCTGGATGATATGGAACCTACTAGTCTGCAGGCTGAATTAAGTTATCTCAGCAGGATAGGCAAGGGCATGAGAGCCATGGTTTATATATTTTTGCCTTCGGGTATAAACTGGAACAGCAGGACGGTAAAGGGCTATAATTATCGATTATTAAGTGGAGATAAAGGGGTTTGGGAATCGTCCCTATACCCATTGCCCGATGTAGTATATAATCGCATTTCCAGTCGCAAAAGTGAAATTAGAGAAAGTGTCCAATCCACCCTGCAAAGGCTGTCAGAATTGGAATATTGCCAAGTTTTTAATCCTTCATATCTTAATAAATGGCAGGTTTATCAGACTTTATGCCAAAACTGGGGGCTAATACCCCACTTGCCGGAAACCCGCAGATTAAATGAAGAAAACTTAAGCTATATGATTGAACGCTACGGTGTATTGTACTTAAAGCCAAGCAATGGAAGTCTTGGTATAGGTATTATTAAAGTGAGAAAGCAAGTTGACTCCACCCTTAAGTTTACCGTTTATTCAAAGGGCAGAATTAACGGCAGCAGTAATAGTGCCAATCAACTTTTGAAAAAGACCAGTGGATACCGAAAAGGAAAGCCGTATATTGTTCAACAGGGACTGGATTTGAGCAGATATCACGGTTCCGTATTCGATTTACGTATCATTTTTCAAAAAAATGGACAGGGCGAGTGGCAAATCGGCAAAAAATTTGCCCGCTTGGCTCCAGGGAAAAGCAGTATATCCAATCTCAGCCGGGGGGGCAGGGTTATTACCAGCAGAGTGTTGATGAAAACCCTATATAAAAAGAAAGCCCTAATCGAAGAAAAGAATGCAGGAATAAAAGAGCTCTGTCTGAAGGTAGCTACAACCCTGGATACAGCCAGCGCTGGAAGTTTTGGAGAACTGGGGCTGGATATCGGTATAGATAAAAAGGGATGGCTCTGGTTAATCGAAGTTAATTCAAAACCAAGAAAAACCACTAGTACTGATACCTCCCAGATTATAATGCGTAATTCTTTTAAAAGGCCTCTGGAATATGGAGCCTATTTAGCAGGTTTTCCCATTGGATATGGAAAAAGAAGATCTATTAAAGCCATTTCCACCGAAATGGAGATAGGTGGCGTTTAGGGTTGGGAGAGGAACTGGCAGGGGCTGTAATGGGATTATTACCGTACATTTATGCAGGACAAGTGTAATTCTGTTATTATATAATATATTCAGGTTTCTAATCGGTAAATTTTGTTCCCGTGCTGTAAGGATTGATGAGAGATTATAAACAGTTAAGCTGGATAAGGGGTATTGATTCAGTTATTGAACTTTCGCAGCTGGCGGTCAGCTAATAGAGGTTTGGTCAGCGTGATAGGCCAAGCCACTGGCTTTTATTATGATAAAACGGTGACAGTTTAGTCAATAAGTAAGGAGTGATAATGTGCCAAGAGAAAATGCCATTCCCACATGGCTGAAAGCCATATTAATTCTACTTGTTCTAGCTTTAATAGCTTGTTTTGTTTTACTGTTTAATTATGATCAGTTAATACCCAATGCTGCCCAAGAAGCTCCAAAAACAGAAGATAGGGCCATAGACCAGCCTAATGACAATTCTGACCCTGCTCCTTCCTCGGGTATGCTAGGACCAGTGGATATTCCCGATATAGTTCAAAAGGTAAGCCCCTCCATAGTAAACGTGGAATGCAGCCGTAGTGTTAGCGATCCCTTTTATGGTGATCCTTTTTTTCGGCAGTTTTTTGGCGACCTGAACCCAAATGTTGAAAATAGTATCGGAACTGGGTTTGTAATCAGTGCAGACGGGCATATAGCAACTAATCAGCACGTCATTGATGGAGCTGATGAGATAATGGTTAACTTCAATGACGGCAATAAGCTAAAGGCAGAAGTAGTGGGGCAGGATTATGAAATGGATTTGGCCATTCTAAAGATCGCCAGCAAGGAAAAAATGGTACCCTTAACCCTGGGCAATTCAGAGCAATTGAGGGTAGGGGAATGGGTAATAGCTATTGGCAATCCATATGGCTTAGACCATACGGTAACAGCAGGGCTAGTAAGTGCCAAAGGCCGGCCTATGCAGATAGAAAAGCGGATTTATAAAGATTTGATTCAAACTGACGCCGCCATCAATCCAGGAAATAGTGGTGGCCCTCTGCTTAATACTAAAGGGGAAGTAGTAGGGATTAACACTGCTGTTAATGCCCAGGCTCAGGGTATTGGTTTCGCTATCTCCATTAACACCGCCCGGGATATACTGGACGATTTGATTAGCAATGGCAAGATTATCCGCCCTTATATCGGTATTGGTCTGCAACCTGTGGATACGAATATTGCCGAATACTTGAAGGTTGAGAATAAGGGCATAGTAGTAGTAGCTGTAGAACCTAGATCGCCTGCGGAAAAAGCTGGTCTGGCAAAATATGATGTGATAACAACAATTAATAAAAAAGCGGTTAACAACTACGATGATGTGCAAGATATTTTGAAGGATCAAAAGGTAGGAGATACCATAGTTTTAGAAGTATATAGAGAAGCCCAACCCATGATAGTCTCACTCAAACTGGCAGAAAAACCTTAAAAGAACAGGAAAATACTTGTAGTTGGAGAATTATACTAGAAAGGTGATCTGATTTAGCATTCTGGCTAAGATACACAGGTAAATTATATATCGATTTACCCAGTGTTACTAATCGCCAAATAATTGTAGGGCGGTCTTTGACCGCCAGTTTCCGACCAAGCCCGAATTTTTACGGTTGTGTTCCTTAACCCATGGGATTCACACGAAAATGGTTTATACGCCGATAAATTGGCAATCATTGCGGGCGACCACAGGTCGCCCCTACGGACTCGCACCGTTAATATGGATCTGAGATGGGAATTTGTGGTGGCGGTCTTTGGCCGCCCGTGGGGCAACGCACAAAATTTTATATTCACTTGTGTTCCCTGATCATGGTGGTTGATAAATAAAAAACATGAAATAGCAGGTAAACAATGTTTCTAGATGAAGGATGAAGGAGGGAGATTGGTGACGAATAATATCAGTCATATTGGGGTATTAACCGGAGGCGGCGATTGCCCTGGATTGAATGCGGTAATAAGGGCGGTTACCAAATGCGCCAACCTGGAATATGGTCTGGAAGTAGTGGGCTTTATGAACGGTTTTCGTGGATTGGTAGAAAACGATTATATGCCATTGGATTTGAAAACCGTATCTGGAATAAGTCATACCGGTGGCACTATATTGGGATGCAGTAATAGAGATAATCCTTTTGCTTACTATTCCATGCGGCAGGGGCAGATAACCCAGAGTGACGAATCTGATAGAGCTTTGCATAACCTGGAACACTTGGCTTTGGATGGGCTGATAGTAATAGGAGGGGATGGCAGCCTTAATATTGCCCATCGTTTCGATAAACTGGGAGTTAAGGTAGTGGGAGTTCCCAAAACTATTGACAATGACCTATCGGCCACCGATGTTACTTTCGGTTTTAATACTGCGGTGAATACTGCCTCCGAGGCCTTGGATAAGCTGCACACCACAGCCGAATCACACCACCGGGTAATGATTCTGGAAGTTATGGGGCGTTATGCCGGATGGATAGCCATGCATGCTGGTATATCAGGCAGTGCCGATGTCATCCTGATACCGGAGATCCCTTACCAAATTGATTCGATTCTGGCCAAGATATCCGAGCGCTATCGAAAAGGCAAGAAATTTAGCATTATAGTGGTAGCCGAAGGGGCCTTTCCTGAAGGCGGAGAAATGGTAGTGCAGAATTATGTTCCTACCAGTCATGATCCCATCAGACTGGGGGGAGTGGGACAGAAGGTGGCTGAAGAGATCAGCGCCAAATTGAAAAATATTGAAATCAGGGTTACTGTATTGGGACATCTGCAAAGAGGAGGCGCACCAGTACCTTTTGACCGAGTTCTGGCTACCCGCTACGGAGTAGCATCGGTAAAAGCTTTTATGGAAGGTCAATATGGACGGATGGTCAGTCTGCGAGGCACCGAGATTACAACAGTACCTTTAGAGGATGCGATAAAAGAGATTCGGAAGATCGATCCTAACAGTGATTTGGTCCATGCCGCTCGAGCAGTAGGGATTAGTTTTGGGGATTTCAAATAGAGCTGGTTGCTTTTTGGAAGGGGTTTATAAGTTGGAAAGAATCGCAGTACTAGGAGCAGGAATAATGGGTGCCGGCATAGCTCAGGCTGCAGCTTTGGCTGGATATCAAGTTATTCTGCGGGATTTGCAGATGCACTTGATAAAAGACGGATTGAATACCATTGATCAGACCCTGGGCAAGTTGCTGGACCGGGGTTTAATTACTCAAGAGGACAGGTTTAAAGCCCTTAACAATTTAAAAGGAACCACTGATCTATCTGACTTGAAAGATGTGGACCTGGTTATAGAGGCGGTAGTTGAAAACATGTCGGTTAAAAAGCAAATATTTGCTGAATTGGACAGCCTATGCGGCGAAAATGCTATTCTGGCCAGCAATACATCCTCTCTGTCTATTTCTGAAATAGCTGCTACAACGGGCAGAACTGACAGGGTTTTGGGTATGCATTTTTTCAATCCGGTACATCATTATAAACTGGTAGAGATTATCAAAGGGTTGGAAACCTCCGAGGAGAGCGTGCAAAAGGCCAGAGAGTTCTGTCGTAGAATAGGCAAACACAGCGTTTTGGTAAAACGGGAAAGTCCAGGTTATGTAGTGAATCGTATTCTACTATCATTTATCAACGAAGCTATATTTGTATATGCTGACGGAGGGGCAGAAAAGGAGGATATAGATACTGCTATTAAACTGGGGCTGGGTATGGAGATGGGACCGTTGGAGCAAGCAGATAAAATAGGTTTGGACCATATTTACCGGACCATTATAGGATTCAATGATGAATTTAGGGACAGTAAATATCGCCCCCACCCTCTGCTGGGGACCATGATAAGGGCAGGGCATCTGGGGGTAAGCAGTGGAAAAGGTTTTTATACCTATGATTGTCCCAGTCCAAACCAAGGTAAATAATATACCTGGAGGGGATGAAGATGGAATATAAGCCTCGTAAATCATGGGGTGCCTGGTATGGGCTGATTGTGGGAGGCATTGTATTTGGGGTTTGTTTGTGGGGGATAAACTTCTCCTTGGGCGAAGAAGACCGGGTTTTAAAACTTATGTTGTTGTTTCCTGCTTATTTATTCATGCTGGTCTACATTGGTTTTCTTATAAGCGCTTTTACCTTAAAATATGAGGCCAATGAGAGAGGTCTAACTATCAAAGCGGGATTTAGACGTTTCACTATTGCCTACGAACAGATTAATGAATTAATTAACGTTAAAGGTCGATTTAATATATTTTCTATTATCGGAGCCAACTGGCCTGGATTGAAAATGGGTTTGTTTACCGTTAGAGGGATAGGACCGATTAGGTTATATGCCTCGCAAACAGCACAGGGATTTCTATTCATTAAATCTGAACTGGGGTTTATTGGAATCACTCCCGCTGATGAGGTCTACGCAGATTTACTGAAAAGATTAGAGGAGAAGACGGGAAAGGAAGCTCAGGTCTTTTCTATTGATAGTATCCCAGCAGATGAACAAGGAGAAAATGTACGAGAAGATAACTTTTATAAACTTCTATTACGGATCAACCTGGTCATGCTTTTGGCTTACAGCTTATATCTGGCTTTGGTTTTCCCAGGATCAGGAGCTCCCAATTTCATTGTATTGTTGTTGGTGCTGGCCCTGGCATTATTTTTCTTCAATATCGGTAATGCGGAACGCCTTTATCAATTTAGCTCGACTGGGGGTTATGTTTTACTATCCCTAGGAATACTGGTTACCGGAATATTCTTTATTCTCACGCTGGGGGAATTGAGTCTGTAATCACCTTGGGGGGATAAGCATCTTCCCCCCAAGGATCAATCATTTTTGAGCAGTATAAGCCTCACCAATTTCATCACTCAGCTGATCCAGTAACACCACTAATTCCTGACAACCATGGCTTAATCTGTCCATCCGGTAATTGGCGGACATTTGCTGAAACATATTGGAACAGTAGTCTCGTAATCCCAGGTATAGTATCAAAAAGTCTACTTGGCTAAGGTTCCTGTTCTTCTGGCCAAGATATTCCAAGTTATTTGTCTTTTCAGCAAAGGCATCTAGAGATTTCTTGATCCAATTACTACTTTCATCCCATTCTTCCTTTTTCTTATAAACGTTTATAAAGTCTTTATTATGATTATAAAAAGCCCGATAAGAGTTATTGAGTTCATTATGCAAAAGCTCAATCAGGGTATTCCTTTCCATCTTTTGATAGTAAAGCAGATTCTTCACCGCCTTTTGATTATTATCTGCCAAGTTGGGAAGAACTCTGATTAAACTATCCGAGATCTGCTGATTTAATTCTAGGGCCAGATTATATAGTTCGCTTATAGTTTCAGGCAGGTTATAAACCTTGCTCAATTCGTTGGGATTATGAATGGTATTTATACTGGACATAGATTAACACCTCCTTTTGCATACCTTGCGCATTTAATGCGCTTTATATTAGGTGAA
This sequence comes from Syntrophomonadaceae bacterium, assembly GCA_012522955.1. GTDB lineage: Bacteria > Bacillota > Syntrophomonadia > Syntrophomonadales > Syntrophomonadaceae > JAAYJK01. The sequence goes on along the minus strand of JAAYJK010000122.1, from coordinate 10,209 downwards.
TATATAACAGGATAGCCAACTAGATGTAGAATTCTGCAAAATATTAAAAAAGCAGGAAAATTTTCTATCAATTTTAGATTCCCTGCGAAAAGTCTGTTTAGCGGGGTTGGATAAGAGAAACGAATGGTCAGACTGTCTTTTTGCAAGACGAATCACATTTAAGTATTGTAAACAGACTATGGTCTTTTACGGAGCGACACTATATAATGAAATTTGAATAATTTTGAAGGGATAGATTTTGATGCAGCTTGGAATCGTGGGTATGCCCATGGTGGGGAAGAGCACTATATTTGAATTGCTCACCGAAAATACTGGCAAAGGGTCGGTGCCGGGAAAAGCCAATACTGCTATGGCTCGTGTACCTGATTACAGGATAGATCGGCTATCGGACTATTATAAACCCAAAAAGACTACTTATGCCCAGTTAGAGGTGGTTGATATCCCAGGTTTAGTGCCAGGGGGAGAAAAAGCCGCCTCAGTGTTTTTGGATGCAGTACGTCAGGCTGATGCGTTACTATTGGTAATAAAAGCATTTGCCAACAGCCCCAATGAGCAGGTGGATCCAGTAGAAGACATCGAAACCCTCAACTATGAACTACTTCTGGCTGATCTGGACCTGATTGAGAAACGCATTAAACGAATCGAGGAGAATAAAAAGAAAAAGCAATTGGAAAAAGAACGTAGTCTATTAGATAAATTGAAGTACCTGCTGGAAAACGAAAAACACCTGTCCACGGTGGAGTTGGACGAAACAGAGCAGGAAATTATGAAAACCTATCAATTTCTTACTAATAAACCCATACTGATCTGCGTTAACATTGCCGAGAGCCAAATCATGGAGAAAAACTATCCGGGGCGAGATGAATTGCTGGATTACCTACAGGAACATGGTCTTAAGATGGTTGAAGTTTCGGCGGAAATTGAAAAAGAAATTGCTGAATTGGATTCAGAAGAAAAAAAGCCATTTATGCAAGAACTGGGATTGGAACAAACCGGCATGGTAAGAATCGCTAAGAGTGTATATGAAAGTCTGGGGCTGATCTCCTTCATAACCAGCGGCGAGGATGAAGTTAAAGCATGGACCATAAACAATGGCACTCCAGCTCGAGTTGCGGCAGGTAAAATACATTCGGATATTGAAAGGGGTTTTATCAGGGCCGAAGTAATTAAATATGAAGATTTTGAACAACTGGGCAGCATAAATGCAGTAAAAGAAAAGGGATTGTTTAAACTGGAAGGAAAAGAATACCTGGTTGAGGATGGGGATTTAATCAACTTTAGATTTAATGTATAGGTGGATTAATATGAAAACAATTATTATTGGTGCCGGCAAAGTTGGTTTCAGCATAGCACAGCTCTTGTCCAGTGAGAATCAGGATGTAGTAGTAATAGAGCAGGATGAAGATAGACTCAATATTGTTAACGATAATCTCGATGTACAGGTAGTTTTGGGCAGCGGATCTTCTCCCGCCACTCTGGAAGCAGCTGGAGTGAGGAGTGCCACCATGCTTATTGCCGTAACAGAAATGGATGAATTGAACATGATCGCCTGTCTGTTAGCCAAGCAATATGGAGTCAAGACTACCGTAGCCCGGGTTAGAAACACTGAATATATGGAAACTCCCATATTTTCTCCCGAAGCCCTATTGGGAGTGGATCTGATCATAAATCCAGAAAGGATTACTGCTCAGGAAATAGTCAAAATAATACGAAATCCTGAAGCCTTAAGTGTTGAGTACTATGCTGACGGCAGAGTACAGATGCTGGAAATAGAAATACCCCCTGACTCTTTTTTGCATGGTACCAGACTGCGAGACCTGGATACCTCCAGTTTTGTTATAGTATCGATCATCAGGCAGCATCATACCATAGTTCCGGCTGGTAATGATATCTTGTATTCCAGAGATAAAATTTATGTCATGGCTAAAACCACACTTATGACCTCGGTTTTAAACTATTTGGGCATAAAATCCAAAAAGATTGAAAACGTTACCATCCTGGGAGCGGGAAGAACAGGCTGCTACCTGGCCAAGATTCTGGAAAGAGAGCGCTGGCCCATTAATATTAAAATAATCGAAAAGAATACTTTACGAGCCCGAAAAGTTGAAAGTATGCTGAAAAATACATTGGTAGTTAATGGTGATGGCAGCGATCTGGAATTATTGAGAGATGAAAATATTAGCGTTACAGACATTTTTGTATCGGTCACCGATGATGATCGCCTAAATATACTGTCCTCACTAATTGCTAAAAGCTTGGGAGTAAAACTGACTATTTGCAAGGTAAAAAGATCTGACCTGATGCCGTTGGTAGATCAAATCGGCATTGATGTTACTATGAGCCCCCGTATGTTAACTGCAGGTGCTATCCTAAAATACATTCGCCGGGGGGATATTGTATCAGTTACTGTAATGGGGGAAGAAATGGCCGAAATGATGGAGTTGGTAGCCCAACCAGGTTCTATTGCAGCAGGTAAAAAGCTAAGCAAAATCAAGTTTCCTTCCGGATCAGTATTAGGCGCCATTGTGAGGGAAGACCAGGTTATTATTCCCAGCGGTGAACATGAGATTAAGGCTCATGACCACTTGATGGTGTGTTCTATCTCCAAGAGCATCCCCAAGGTAGAGAAACTCTTTCTAAAGCCCAACAAGTAAGGTCATTAAGGCAATTCTGGGTTTAGCAATTTTAATTTCTTTCATCTTATAGCCCAGACTGATTTCATGATTAACCCAACCCCTACCAGCAGGATAGGGGTTTTTATATTATTTCAGCAGCCCCATGAATGGTAATGATGCCAACTCTTTCCCTGCTTTTTGTGTACAAATATAATTGATTGGGGCTGCCTGGCATCTGTTTTGTAGTTCTTTTAGGCACCGTATATTATTAATATTCATAAAATGAAATATATTAATCAAGAGGGGTTATACAATGAAAAAAGCTGCTATGGTCACCTTAACCCCCAAGCTCAGGCAAGAACTCTCACCTCACACTATGGCTCAGATCAAGGCTGGAAACCGGATTTGTATGGCCAGAATAACTGCCAATGATGATAAGCCCCAGGATGACAACAAGCTGCTGCTGAACCATAGTGCAGCCCAAGAGCTTAAGTTACCCATCAGCACCTATCATATATACTACCTGGATAATAATCAAATTTGGATTGGTCCGGTTGTAGCAGTTATGACCAGCGCAGTAAATAAGAACCGTCACCCTCATGGCAAAACCGGAAAAATGCTGAGAGAATTGATTCAATATGCCCAGAGCAGAGGTATATTTGTTTATTTATTTGGGCTGGATGGGATACAACGGAATCTCCATCAAATTCGAGGTATAAGCATTATCAATAATTCTTGGCAACCTGGACTATTCCCCTGGCCTGATATTATTTATAATCGAATTCGCCTGCGCAAAATAGAAAAGCTGCCTCAGACCAATCGCTTACTGAGGCAAATCAATCTGGATAGAAGAATTCACTTTTTCAATAGCCGTTTTCTAAATAAAAGGGAAGTATATGAAGCCCTTACAAAACACCCGGATACTCGGAGTATAATACCAGATACTCGCAGTTTTAGTCGGACTAACCTGCATTCCATGCTGAAAATCCATAATGAAATATTTATGAAACCCAACCATGGTTCTATTGGGAAAGGCATCTATAAAATCAAAATGCTTTCTCCTGGACTGTATTCTTATGCTGGCACGTCTTCTGCCCTACCTGTTTGGAAAGGACCTTATACTGTGGAGGTGCTCTTTCGTCATCTACAGTGCAACGCAGGTATTAAAAGGGAATATCTGCTGCAGCAAGCTATTAAACTAGCTCGCTATAAATCTCGAATATTTGATGTACGCAGTCAGGTGCAAAAAAATCATCGGGGGGAATGGATTCTAACCGGTGCTGCAGTCAGAGTAGCAGCGAAGAACAAATTTGTTACCCATATACCCAATGGCGGCAGGGCAGAGGTTTTTCAGCAAGTGATGCTGCGAGTTTTTCCCTCCCAGCGTAGCAGAAAACACATAGATACCCAATTAGCCCAAATAGTATCCTCCGTCCCGCTGATCCTGGAGAAAGCACTAGACATAAATCTAGCCATACTGACTATGGATCTGGGAATCGACGAAGGGGGGAGGGTGTGGGTACTGGAAGTAAACTCGAAACCATCCAGTTTTGACGAAGATGATATAAGGATGAGACACCTGGAATATCTCTGCGACTACTGCATTTATGCAGCCAGGCAAAAGAATAGGAAAGGTATATATGAAGCTTAACCTAGTATATGAAAATAACAAGTCAGGTCAAAGGCTTTTGGAAGCCATCAAATCTCGTTATCAAGAAGCTAGCTGGGATGAGTTTATGCTTGAGGAAGATCCTTATTTGCATATATTTCTTGATAACGGCAGAACAGCTGACGTGAGAACCATAAATACTCCTCAAGCTATCAAACGCTGTTCTGACAGGGATAAACTGGTATCTATAATGAAATCAAATGGGATTAATGCCGGAGTAGAAGAATCAGCGGCATCCAAAATCTATGAAGTCCTGGTTTTCGACATGAAGATTATATTTATACGTCAAAAAGTTGGCAGCAAGAGCGGCAATAAAATTAGATATATGAGAGAAAACCAGAAAACCAAAGTAGCGGAGATAGCTAAAAAGGCTTTATTATTATCCGGACTGGATGTGGCCTTAATTAGAATTCAGTTGAACTCTCGTAAAAGACTGCAGTTCATATTCGCCGAATCCAGTCCCGGACTACGAGATAAGGATATAAGTGTCTTGCTAGATGAACTGGACAGAATATATAACTATAAAAAGAAGGAAGTCAAACTGGGAGCCGATCCGGAATTTATGATAATAAATAATCGTACAGGCAAACTGGTATCCGCCTCCCACTTCTTTCCGGTTCAAGGTTTGGTAGGCTGTGACAATATTAGACTCCCCAATCGGCAACAGAGGCCAATAGCTGAATTAAGACCCAAACCAGAGAAATCACCTCTGCAGCTGGCAGCCAATATCAGATATGCCCTAGTCAGAGCTAGTTCCATGGCTGCCTATAGTAACGTTAAATGGGTGGCAGGTAGTCATCCAGTGTCAGGTTATTCTATTGGGGGTCATATTCATTTTAGCAATGTAGAATTAAATGCAGCTTTAATGAGAGCATTGGACAATTACCTGGGCTTGCTGGTTTTTCTGATTGAAAAACCCCATACAGCGTGTAAACGGCGTAAAAAGTATGGCCTTTTAGGGGAATACCGGGAAAAAAGTTATGGAGGATTTGAGTATCGAACTCCAGGTAGCTGGCTCATGTCACAAAAAATAGCAATGGGGGTATTGTGTTTAGCCAAGATTGTAGCCAGTAATTATATGCAGTTGCCCAATAATTATTTAAATACGGCTGAGGCCCAAGAAGCATTTTATTCAGGGAACCGGGATTATTTTGTGCAAGACTTTGATCAGATGTGGCGGGATATTGAAAGAACCCAGCTATATCCCAAATATGCCGAAGAGATTGACATCATCCGATGGATGATTATAAATGATATGCAGTGGGATGAAAAAATGGATATTAGGAAAGGCTGGAATATAAGCAATGCCAGTAGGCGGAACAGCAAAGCAGCTCTTAGTAATTCCAGGCAATCCCAAGACGGTTCCAGAGTTCCAAACAGCAATTCAAATAGTCCTGCTTCGGGAAATCGGAGTCCAGAGCGAAGAAACAGCGGTAGAACTAGCAGAACTCGGCGTAGTTCAGGCTCCGGCAGAAGAAATCTCAGCAATAGCAATATGGACAATATCAGTCGAAATACCTTAGTGATTGCTACCCCCAGTCTTCCAGCATCCATTCCAATAGCCCAGGGCACCGCAGGAAGGATTGTTGCCTCTGGGGGCGTGCGCCGGGCTATATCTTGTTCTTAATTAAAGCATGTTTAGTTCCTGCAAAAGGGTTCTGGCAGCTTTCAATTGGTAATTAACCCGCTGGGCTATACTGGGGTTATCACAGGTTTCAAAGATAAAGCTGTTTACTCCTAAATATTGGCCGGAAGAACGAGCTAGGCTGCCCTTAGCAGGATATTCTTTTAAACTGAATTTTTTATAGGACGTATTAATTTCCTTATTTATATCCTCTAATATTTGCTGGGCCATATTTCTAGTTTGGCGATCAGGATAGTAAATGAGGCTTTGACCCACTGAGTCGCTCTTTTTGGTATAATTTATACCTTCGTGCATATCCATAAGCCAAGACACCTGGTATTTTTTAACTACCGACCAAATTTCAGCTGCCAGTGGGTGAGCTGGTTTTTTTCCGGCCGATCGGGGAAATAGACGATTCAGGTTGCCCTCACCACTTACTTCTCTTAGGCCTTTTGCTATAGCCCTCTTGTTGGCCCGAGGCAGAACCAGCAGGGTTCCTTTATCAATAGTCCAGTTTTTAACTTTGTCTGCTGCTAAATATCCAGCCCTTTCACTGCCATGTACACCGCCCACTATCATAACCACCGGGCCCGGTTTACTGCTCTTAATAACATAAAGATCGGTAGAATACTTGGTATCTGCAGCCAGGGTATATTTGTTGGTGCTGCATTCCACCTTTGGGTTGGTAGCAGCTAAAACCTGGCTACTGCCAGTAATGGTAATAATACTTAAGACCGCTATGCTCAATATAATAATGATGGTTTTGAAGCTATTGCTTAGATTTTGCATAATTTATCATTCCATTCCGTCACTTACTATGATTGTTATTCAGGTAAACAATAGTAAAATTCGTCATTAAATGTTAGATACCTGCAGTTAATTTATGGTAAAAAATGATCCCTGTTAATGGCCAGGGAATAGGCAGACATTATAAAAGGCGAAAAATTGCTGTATTCAACCGTTAAGACTTAAGCTCCAAACCGCTTGAGTATTCCGGGCCCTAATTAGCCACTAGTCAAATCAGTGCCAGCCAGTGGAGATTGAACAGCAAGTCATAATAGATAATAAAAATCCCTTAGGAGCCGACGAGTTGTTCGGCTCCTAAGGGCCCAACTCCATTCAGAATTTTAGATCATGTCCAGTTTCTGCAAAAGGGTTTTGGCAGCTTTTAGTTGATAATTCACTCTAACCGATAAACTAGGATTATCACAGGTTTCAAAAATGAAGCTGTTTACCCCCAGATACTGTCCAGATGCCCTAGCTAGACTGCCTTTAACCGGATATTGCAAGAGGCTGAATTTCTTGTAAGATGTACTAATATCACTATTCAAAGTGCTAACTATTTTGGATGCCACCGTCTTAGTACCGCTGTTGGGATAATAAATCAAGCTTTGCCCCACTGAACTGGTAGAAGTGTTTTTGTAATAATCATAACCTTCATGCATGTCCATCAGCCATTCAACCTTATGCTTCTTTACTGCCGACCAGATGGCTTTGGATAAGGTGTTGTCAGCACTTTGCACGGAAGACTGGGGGAAGTCCCGATTCAGATCCCCTTGACTGCTGATGTATCTTACTTTTTTGTCAACAGCCAGAACATTAGCTTGGGGCAGTACCAACAAAGTGCCTTTCTTAATATCCCAATCCTTTACCTCAGCTGCAGCAGTATAACCAGCTCTTTCATTACCGTGTACGCCTCCTACAATCATTACTACCGGACCAGGTTGGCCACTTTTTATGATATAGAGCTCGGTAGCATATTTGGTACCAGGGGCCAGCGTCTCTTGACTTACTTTAGGCTTGCTACTGGACTGGTCTTCTTTAGGAGCAGAGGGGGGAGCAGAATACTTTGCCGAGTCAGGATAAATTACTGCAGAACCGATACAGTCGGCTTCACCAATAGTGTAATTATAGGTTCGGCTGTCAGCATTAAGGGTATTGCTAATGCTGGCGTTGTCAATCAATGCCATAGATGATAGAGGATTGACAAATAATACACTTATAGCAAATAGTACTGCAATAATGGAAACAGAGAGACGTTTTAACTTTGTGCCTACAATCTTCAAATAGTATCATTCCTTTCCTTGATATAGCTTTTATGACAAAATAGTAAGCACTAGTAAAATTCGTCAAATTATGTTAAATTCCTGCAGTAATTAGATGGTAAATAGTGGTAAGTAGATTTATTTATCGGAAGGTCGAATAATATCGTAATGGAAGGACAGGATTTGAAGTTCGTTGATATGGCGATCCAAGCTACTGTAAACAGCTTCAACAATAGATTCAATTTCTCCGTGTTTGGAAGTTACAGCACTAAAGCCCAGGGAACAACGCTGCCAAAGCTCGTGTTCATCTACTTCAGCTATGGAAATATTGAATCGCTTTCTTATGCGCTCTACAATACTCAAGATGATTTTCCTTTTTTCCTTTAGATTGGAGCAATAGGGTAAGAATAAGGTTATTTCTCCATATACCACATACATTAGCGACTCTAACCTCCAAACCAATCATTTTCTTCTTATGGAATAATTGTCTATTATTTTAACAGCTTAAGAGCATGGTTACAAATTTCAGAAAATATTTCGACAATATCTTGTAATTGTGTCGAATAATGATATTATATATATTAAGAAATAAAATTTTTTTATGGTATAGGTGGTTGCGATAATATTGAACGTAGAACAATTCGAGATATTTAGAACCATTGCACAGGTAAAAAGCTTCACAAAAGCTGCCAAAATACTAAATTTTACTCAGCCAGCTATCAGTTCTCAAATTAAAGTATTAGAACAGCATTATAATATTTCTTTATTTGAAAGATGTAATAACGGGGTAAAATTAACTGAGGCCGGCAAAAGGTTTTATGATTATGGGGACAAAATTTTAGCCCTCTATGCGCAAATGGAAAACGATATTGCCGGCTTGTCGGGATTGGACAAAGAAATCATTAACATTGGAGCTAGTTATACTACAGGAAACTATTATCTGCCTAATTCTATTATGGCGTTTAAAGAACTACATCCCAGCAGCTATGTAAAATTATATATAGCTGATAGTCAGCAGATAATAAGTGAGTTAAAAAACCGTAACCTGGATTTAGGGATTATCGAAGGAAATGCATTTTATGACCGCGACCTGGATTTTTGTAACATTGGTAAAAGTGACTTAATATTTATAGCAGCAGCAACTGATTATTGGATGAAGAAAGAAAATATTAGCCTACAAGAAGTACTGGTCGAACCATTTATATCTAGAGAAGAAGAATCTATATTACGCAATTATATTAGCAAGAATCTAAAGAACTATAATATTCTGTATGATGAACTTGATATAGTAATGGAAATAACAAATTTTGAAGCAATAAAACACGCGGTCATAAATAATCAAGGAATTTCTATATTGCCTTATCCGGTAGTTGAAAGAGACTTACAACAAGGTACTCTCTGTCAGCTGCCGGTAGAAGGCTTGAACCTATCATGGGATATAAACATCGTCAGCAGAACCAACGAATCATTATCTGGTCTTAAAAATACCTTTCTAGAGCATTTAATACAATCCAACTGGACCCATAATATTCAGTAAGAAAACCGGATTTAGCCGGTTTTCTTTTTAATTCCTTTGGTTCCGATAATGAACATTATGTAAACTAAGAGAAAAAAGAGGTGGATAACGAGATTGTTTTTAGTACCCTCTCTCTTTTCTCGGTGACAAGTCTTTTATTTTAAGGCATCGAAAATATTTATGATAGAAGCCAATCTAAAATCTGCACAGTTAATCAATGTCAATATATATAATATATTCACTCGGTTAGTCATATTGGTTTGATGTTATAGGTACAGTAAACCACACTTCTACTTGGATTATTGCAGCACTTAGAAATGATAAGTTCTTCGGCATCCAGGAGTTGAATGAAGCGGTTTGGGATAAACTGAGAGAATTCAATGCAAAACCTTTCCAAAAAAGAGAAGGGAGCAGGCTCACAGCATTTCAAAATGAAGAAAAATCTTTCATGAAACCGCTGCCTGCTTCCCCGTATGAACTGGTTGTCTGGTCAACTGCCACCGTTCGTAATGATTATCTCATAACTGATGGGATAAACAAGTATTCTGTTCCATTCGATTTAATTGGCCAGGAGGTATCAGTCAGACTGACATCTACTACGGTGGAAGCATTCTTTCAGGGAGCAAGGGTTGCATCACATCCAAGATTGAAGAAAAAGCAGCATACTCCGATCGTAAATAGCGAGCACATGCCAGATAACCACAAAAAATACCTTGCTTACAGTAAAGAAGCATTCCTTG
>JAAYJK010000137.1 GCA_012522955.1 Syntrophomonadaceae bacterium | reverse complement strand
CTGCAGGGCGTGTTACTTCACCGGTTTCGGAAATAATTGCTGAATCACTGGATTCCCAGGTAATAGTAACACCATGAGCACTAACTGTAGGTAAAACTAAATCGTCTGTTACTTCTTGATTATCTGTTAGTGGGATTTCTGCTTTTGCTTCTGCGATTTTTTCTTCAGGGGTCTTTTCTTCAACTGAGGAAGAGTTAAACTCATGAGATCCTAAGTAATTAAATGTATCCTGAGAATATTCAATCCATTCTTCTGCATTATATGTGGTATTACCTTTAGTAATTTCAGGTTTTCTAACAAGGGTTACATCTTTCCCCCAATTTTCACTTTCACCAACAACACCAAATACATCAATAACAGTACTTCCTTTTAGTAATTCTATAGCATCATCGCCATTAAATCCCGCTACACCATGACTTGCTTTTGTCACACTTGATGGAATAGCATTAATAAGCAAAGAGCTAGATTGAGAATTATAAATTACAATTACTCCTCCGTGAGCTAAAGTGCCATTTAGATTAAGTGTTGAACCTGGATTTGTACCACCATTTGAGTATAATATTAAAGTATATTGTGATAAATCAACTGCTTGCCCTGTTCCATTGAAGATTTCAATTGCTTTATTGTTGCTGCTTCCTTCAATATATTCAGAGATAAACAAGTCTTCTGCAAAATTACCACCAGATTCTTGTTCTGCTAAAACAGTTACTGTGTATTCAACCTCTTCTTCAACGCCCTCAACTGAGAAGGTTGCAGTTAGGGTAACAGTTGCATCATCTTCACCAACTGCAGGGCGTGTTACTTCACCGGTTTCGGAAATAATATCTGGGTTACTGGATTCCCAAGTAATAACAACACCATGTAAACCTTCGGTAGGTAACACTAGATTGCCGGTGACTGTTTGGCCATCAGTAATATTAATATCATTAATCGCTTCATCAATCTTTTCGCCTGGAGTCAATTCTACGATAGAGTATTCGCCTTCATACCCGGCGAAAACAGCCCGCCATTCTCCAGTTCCAACAGCAGATTGATTTCCATAGAAGAAAACCTTAAGAGTTACTTTTTGATTTAATAATCCCGATAAAACTTCAGTATTTGATTGATATAGTGATAATTGGTCACCCTTTTCAGCTTGAAGGTAATAATAATTACCTAGTTTTACAACTTTTCCGGTAACTTCCAAATATTTACCAAATAGGTTTGCATCTGGGAATTCGGAAGTGACAATTTCTTCAATAGTCATTGGGATAGCTGTTAATGGAATTTCATTTCCTGTAGAAATAGTTTCAACTAAAGTTGCAGTTGCACTAAATTGAGGAGTTCCGTTATAATAGCCTTTGGTACCGGTAATCACTACAAAATCACCATGATCAGAGGTTTTATATTTATAAGCTAATACAGCTACACCGTCTTCGCTTACAATATAAGAACCATCAATATAGAGATAGACGTATCCTCTTACTGTTGCTTCTGCTCCTTCTGGAAGGGCCAAGAATTCTTCTACCGTTAAAGTTCCATCTGTTT
>JAAYJK010000121.1 GCA_012522955.1 Syntrophomonadaceae bacterium | reverse complement strand
ACCACAGGTCGCCCCTACAGGCCGTGTACCCATATTGTCGGTGCAGTACATACAGTTACCCATAGGGTTGAGCCAGTACTACCGTGCACCCTATTGTAGGGGCGGTCTTTGACCGCCAGGCATTGCATGTTTATCATTAATACGGTTAGAAAGGCCCAGCAACCTAATTGAGGTAGTTGAGCCTTATAAAGTGCTTGAAGTTATTTTCATAAAATAGCTTTTTGTAGTATACTATACTCCCTTAAATTTCTATTTACCCAGGTATTCCAGGATCCCCTGGGCGATAGCTTCTGCTGCCCGTTCCTGGTAATTCTTATTGCACAACAACTCATTTTCAGTCGGATTGCTGATAAAAGATACTTCGGTTAATGCTGAGGGCATCTTGGTTTTTACCAAAACGGTATAATTGTATTGCTTCACTCCCCGGTTGGTACGCCCCAGGGTTTTAACCAGTTGGTTCTGTATAGATTCGGCCAGGCGAGCCCTTTCTTCTTTTTGCCAGATCAATTCCAAATCGCTGATGGGAGCATAGTAGTAAGTTTCAGTTCCATGGGCTTCGGGACTGGTGAAGGAATTATTATGAATACAGACAAAAAGGGCCGCATTTAGATTATTAGCATACTCAGCCCGTTCAGTCAGGGTCAGGTAGCTGTCATCGCTACGGGTATAACTTACGTTTACTCCATTATCCTCCAGTATCTTTCCTGCCATCAGGGTAATAGCCAGATTGATATCCTTCTCCTGAACTCCAAAGCCGATAGCCCCGCTTTCCTTGCCCCCATGTCCGGCATCCAATACCACTATGTCGGTCCTGTCTTCCTGCTCAATACTTTCGGCATCTGCCAGCAAAACGATGTTGATACTATTGTCATCCTTGGTGCTAAAGATGCGGTAATCGATCATGCCCCGGGTGTCTATCTTAACCGTAGTCCAAGGATCAACCTGGCCTGTCTGGCTGAAGTCCATCTGTTTAATTATTGGACTGTCACTATAGGTATATCGTGTCTGTTCAAGTCCCATGGCGGTAGTTTTCAGTTTAATCTCCAGGATATCTCCACTCTTATTGCTAATAAACTCAGATGGAGCCAGGGTTTGGATAATAACACTCTCTCCGTTGGCATCAGCTGCTTCATGAATGATCTTGATGATTTGATTGGGAATTACCAGAACTTCTCTTTTCCCTCCATTTTCACTGGCAGTATAGTATTCCGTGCCTGCCGGCAGGTTGATTTTAATCGTAGTAATATCATCCCAGTTTTGCACTGTTAAAGTCATCTTGCCAGGGCCTATTGACTGGCTTATTCCGGTATTATCCATAATTTTTTTATTCTTAATCTTATAAGTTATTTGCTGGCCAGATTTATCTATACTTGGTTTAATGGGGGAAGTTGATTCCATCTCGATTCTAATTCCGTCATTATTTCGGGTGGAGGATATCCACATTTCATCATTAGATATATTACCAGGATCAACGGGATCAACCGGTTCAACTGGATCGGTATCAGGGTTAGCCGGAGGAGTTCCATTCTGATTTGGTTGTTCCTCTTCCTGGGCCGCATTAACCACCCAACTGGCCACCCAGGCTGTAGTTCCAGAACGACTCACCTGATACCAGCCATCTTTCTCTGCTAATACTGCCAGCCGCTCACCCTGCAAGGCACTAGCTATGGCATTATGTTGGGTAGAGGGTCCGTTGCGCAAGTTTACCTTGGATTCATTTACCACCACACTATGTACATCCTGAGTAGATTTACTGCTAATGCTTACCGTCCGGGTAGCAGCTTCCCAACTCACAGTGCTGCCCAAGGCTTCTCCTACAAAACGCAGGGGAGCCAGGGTCCGGCTCTGGGAAATTTTGGCCGCAACATCCAAAGGCCATACCTGACCATTAACCGTGGGCTTGGTAGAACCTATAGGCAGCACTACCGTAGTGCTGCCTTTTACAGCAGTTACCGTACGGGTATCATTATCCCATTCTACCTTGGCTCCCAAAGCCTCAAAGATGGCTCTTATGGGAACCATAGTCCGGCTGTTTTCAATAATCGGTTCTACATCAAAACTTAACTTTTTCCCATCCAGGTAAACTACCGGGTTTTGACTGCTTGGAGCTGGACTCGGTTTAGCAGTCCCAGCACCCTCTTGGGCTGGCCCGCTGCCCGCATCGGCATCTAATTTTTCAGCCAGATAGCCAACCACATAACAGGTTAATCCATCGGCATTTTGGACCTGATACCATTCTCCCGTTGCTCCTAACAGCGTTAATAAATCGCCTTTCCGGGCCTGATCTAATACCTCATAATCCGTTCCAGGCCCGGAGCGCAGGTTAACCGGGTCGCCAACAATCTTTACCTGTTCCACCTGTTTTACTTCCAATAAGGATTTGCTGACCCATCCAGTCAAACTGCCCCTGCTGATTTTATACCAATCACCCTGGCTTTGCAGAATCCTTACTTCCGTATCTTTGAGCAAATTTCCATCAACAGCATAGTCTGTACCCGGGCCTGATCTGATATTAACTACACTGCCAGTTATAGTTGCTGTAGAGGCCAGGGCTACATTATAAAGAGCCAAGACCATGGTAATGCTCAAAACTAGCATTACCAGTAAATTCCGTATATTAAAGCGGCCTACTCCATGTGACATTTTGCTACCCCTCCAAATTATTAGTATCAATGCCTTTTTCGACCTTAACAGAACTAATCCCCAGCTTGGCCAGTCCCAGCAGGATTTAGCTGTGCATCTGAGCTAAAGCCGGCTCACAGTTGAATTGTATCAAGCTGGGCCATCCAACTTTCATTAAGGTGTAACAGAAAACCTCCCCCCTGTTACATGCATTGTTCTACTATATATACCATTATTTTAAGGTAAATCTTGCACTTATCAACAAACATTTCTAAAAAAATAAAGGCCCTGGCCTTAATTTTATTAATTAATTAATAATTCGACTCTAAGTCTTTTCATATCGGCCGTCATTTTCCGACTCCAGCCGCTGCTCCCATTCCGCTTCTTCCCAGTGCCCCTGCCTAATAATCTCCTCTTCATTTATTTCTTCTAGTACCTCTTCAGATGCATCATCATAGTCTGAACCGGGACGGGGTAGCTCATCTGATACCTCTTCGGATGCATCATCATAGTCTGAACCGGAACTGGGCAGCTCATCTGATACCTCTTCGGATGCATCATCATAGTCTGAACCAGGACGGGGCAAGCTGAATCCTTGCTCATACCGGTCGCTACCTTCATCTACATCGAAATCTTCGTCACTTGGTGATAAATCCTGCTCCTCCTCGGCATCGGTGTTTCCATCTGTTTCAGCTTTAGCCGGAATATCGGCTGAGGAGGGAGAGTACTGTATAACCGCTACGCTTTTCCCGGCAAACAATTGGTCCAATAAATTATCGATCCCATCAGCAATCCAATAACTCTGTTCCATTACCCCTTCATCGTTATAAACGTCATAAAAGTGTCCCGGCAAGGTTTGAGTAGTAATCGAAGAAGAGCTAAATCCTGGGGCCCAACTGGCTATTCTTATGAATTCTTTTAAACCCATATTAGTATTAACAAAGCTCCTGGTATCTTTAATCAGACTAGGCAGCTTAGGTATAGTCTTGGGCTGCAAGAGTTCATCGGCCAAGGCCACTAAAAACTCCTGTTGATGAGTAGTACGTTCAATATCACCGAATTGATAATCCCGATAACGAACAAAAGCCAAAGCCTCATAACCGTTTAGTTTCTTGGTTCCCGGATATAAATCTATATCTTCACTGGGCTTGTACATGCGCTGAGGAACGTTGATAGTTACCCCTCCGATAGTGTCTATTACTTTTTTAAACCCCTTGAAATCTGCTTCTACATAATAATCAATATCTATATCCATTAAGTCTTCTACTATTTCTACTGCGTATTCCGGCCCTCCCACAAAATTAGCGGTACATATCTTATCCTGGGGACTACCGGGTACCTGAACCCTGGTATCACGGGGGATGGATATAATTACTGCTTGATCCAGGCTGGGATCGATAGAAGCTAGCAACATAGTATCAGAACGAGAATTGGCTTCTCCGGGACGGGCATCCACACCCAGAATCAAGATATTGGTCCTTTCCCCATCCTGTTCTTCTATTACCTTTTCCTGCTCCTTTTCAGCCGTTGTTTCACCGTTGTTGCCGGCTTTAACATAGGCGCTGATAGCCGATCCCATAGCAAAGAACAGGGTAAACACTACGATGACAATCCCAATATATTTAAGACATAAAATGGCTTTCTTCATTATATAACAACCCCTGACCCACTAAGCTTACACTCTCTACAACTCCACCTTGCCAGGCTTTCCCGGGCTTAAAATCTTATTGTCTCCTTCTTTGCTCTCCCCGGTTACTAATCCCAATTTATCTGCTCCTAAAACGATGGCCAACAGCAATAGGCCTAATACCAACATGGCTTTAGGATCGGTGATAAAGCTTAAGGTAATGGCTACCCCACTGAAAAATGCACTAATAAGATAAATGGTGAATACACTGCGACGGTGACTCATCCCCATAGCCATTAGACGGTGATGAAGATGATCCTTGTCAGGTTTGAAAATTGGAGCCTGCTTGTGAATCCTGCGCAATATGGCAAAAAAGGTATCAAAAATAGGTATCCCTAGAATCACAATGGGTATAAGGAGGGATATTAAAGCGGCGCTCTTGGCCGTCCCCAGGATAGCGATACAGGCCAGAACAAATCCTAAGAAATTGGACCCCCCATCCCCCATGAAGGTTTTAGCCGGATAAAAATTATAAGGCAGAAATCCAGCTATTCCTGCTGCCAAAACAAAAGCGCTTATTGCTACCGCTGCTTGTCCTTCTACCAGGGATACAATACCCATGGTAACTGCCGCAATAGCTGAAACTCCTCCAGCTAAACCATCTAATCCATCAATCAAGTTTATAGCATTGCTTACTCCCACTATCCACAAAAAGGTCAAAGGCAGGCTAAAGTAACCCAAGTTTAATATACCATCAAAGGGGTTGGTCAGAAATTCTACCATTACCCCAAAATACATGGCTACTCCAGCGGCTGCACATTGTCCCAATAGTTTTATCCAGGGGGAAAGCTGATATATGTCATCCAGCATCCCAACCATAAAAACAATGCTGGCACCAATCAGCAAACCCACAAAGGGACCCTTGACCCCGATAAAAAACAAGCTACATATAATAAATGATATATACATGGCCATCCCGCCCAGCCGAGGCATCACATGCTGATGCACTTTTCTGGCCTCCGGCTGATCCACAGCTCCCAATTTGTAAGCGATTTTAATTACTAAGGGCATGGATATAAAGGAAATAATACCGGCCGCCAATATGAGCAAAAATGTTGGAAAATCCAACATAGAATAACATCCTCCCCTATCCTACGCTAAAAATATTCTAACACCGGCTACCAAGCTTGTCTATACAACAGTTGGAGCTTAGCCAGCCTTTCTCCTCGGTTTGCTTTCTTTTCTACAATTAATACTAATTATATACAAAAAACTTGCACTATGGCTAAAGGATAAAAATGTATGGATTCAATAAGCTGTACATGGAATTTGCGGTCTATCTTTGCTATACTGTGGGAAGTATGAAAATTCAAAAGGGGGGATGGCCCGCATGATAGATGAAAAAGGGCGAATCTTGGGCAAAGTAAGTATAGTAGACCTGGCCATTCTATTGATAGTTTTGGCTCTGGCCTTCGCCTACCTATACCGGGACCGGGCTGCTGATGTTAGTCCACAAGCTCAAACTATAGTGGTAGAAGTAGTATGTGCCAATATTTATCCGGGAGTAGAAAACAGCCTGCAAGTAGGTGATACCCTGGTAGCCAGCGGCGCTTTAACCAACGTCAAAGTCACGGAAATGAGAGTGGAAGATGCTAACTGGTCCACTCCCAACGCTGATGGCCAGGTGGTACTATCCAAGAACCCATTTCGAAAAGATATTTTTCTTACTCTGGAAGGCAAGTCGTCTCAGGTTTCAGCAGCTGAAATAACTTTTGCCGGCCAAAAGGTGCAAGCAGGCAAAGACGATTTTTATGTCAAGACCCAAAAGGTATCCCTGAAGGCCATCGTTATTTCTGTAAGCATTGAGCCTTAGTAAAGTAAGATGATTATATGCTGGGGGCGATAGTATTTTGCAAACAATGAAAGCCAAAGGCTGGGGACCGGAACTCTACCTTATAGTGCTATATGTAATTTTGGATTGGTTTTTTCGCCAGATAGCCTTTACCTCCCTGCAAGGGGTATGGGATGAACTGCTGTTTATTATTATTGTAGGTATCTGGATTTTCCGAACAGCTATAGATGGTTTGCGCCCCCGGGGCAGTAGTATGTTGCTACCAATACTTGTGTATGGAGTGGTAATGATATGTTTGTTTTTAATCAATTCCCCCAATGACCAAGTGGCCTTGGAGGGTATCCGGGTAATGCTGCAATACGTTTTCTGGCTTTTCCTGGGATATAATCTCTTGTTTACCCGCATGCAAGCCAAATCCCTGGTGGATGTATTCCTCTTGGCCTGCACTTTGGTGGCTTTGTATGGTATTTATCAGTATCTGACTGGAGTAGAAATGCCGGCAGGGTGGGTGGATAGCACAGAAACCTCTATTACCACCCGGATTTTTTCCATTATAGGTAGTCCTAATATACTGGGGAGCCTGATGGTGCTGGCTATGCCGGCAGCTTTTGCTTTATACTTCAGCAGCAACCATGCCTTTAAGAAGCTGGTTTATGCTGGTATTCTCATGACTATGGCCCTCTGCCTGGTTTTGACTTTTTCCCGGGGCGCCTGGCTGGCCTTTATTTTGGAGGCCATACTTCTTGGCCTGTGGGTGGATAAAAGGGTTCTTATTGCCATGGTACTGGTGACCATTCTAACTCCGGCGCTTATGCCCACGGTTTATGATCGTCTGGCCTATATGGCCAGTCCGGAATATCTGGCTTCCTCTGAACGGGGAGGTCGCTTGGGCCGCTGGGATAAAGCCCTGGATTACTGGCAGACTTCGCCGACGGTGGGAGTAGGTCTAGGGGAATTTGGAGGAGCCGTAGCGGCCCGTTACTATCCGGAAGATAGTTTCTATGCGGACAACTGGTATTTAAAAGTAGGTACCGAAACTGGCTGGTTAGGGTTAAGCGCTACTCTTTTGCTCTTTTTAATTGCTTTAAGAAAGG
The DNA here is from genome assembly GCA_012522955.1 of Syntrophomonadaceae bacterium. Taxonomy (GTDB): domain Bacteria; phylum Bacillota; class Syntrophomonadia; order Syntrophomonadales; family Syntrophomonadaceae; genus JAAYJK01. Next base: position 37,868 of record JAAYJK010000121.1, on the reverse strand, counting down.
CTAGGCGTTCTCTGGATAAAACCCGGGATGATTATATCCGCTGTATGGGGCTGGGACTTCTCATCGGAATGATCGGTGTTCTGGCTCATAACGGGGTGGAAAATGTATTTGAGGTGCCTATGATGGCATCTTATTTCTGGTTCTTCCTGGGCTTTTTGTTGGCTCTGCCTTATTTGCCATCTACCGCCCCCCAAGTGGAACCATCGGAACCGACGCGCCTAAACACTTAAAAGGGAGCCTGGTTTTTTCTGAAAGCCATCCTCCTCAATTAAATATTGATTCTACTGCCCAAACCTTTAGTTATGCTCGTAGAGTAATAATATCATTGACATTGCTATATGGGTATTTTTTAACTTATTAACCACCATGATCAGCAAACAGGGTATGAAAATTTTTGACTATGCCCGACGGGCGGTCAAAGACCGCCCCTACAAATATTTGGTGATTTGAAACACTAATCGGGGTAAACCATGTTCGTGTGAATAGTATAAAGACGGAGGAAAGCCTTTTGGACATCGTTTGTATATCTTCGGTAGACTGGGAACCGCTGTGGACCAGAAAGCAGCAGATTATGTCCCGCCTGCCCAAAACTCATCGCATACTATATGTGGAACCTCCCATTTCTTTCCTTTCCCCCTTCAAGGATCCAGGGGTTGCTTTTAAGGGAGAAATGGCCAGGACCGGACTCAGGAACTTAAACGACAATATCTGGCTGCTCTCCCCGCCGGTAGTGCTTCCCTTTGGCAGCCGTTTCCCAGGAATTAATTTACTCAATCAACGCAAGATAGCCCGAAGTGTGAGAGCCGCTATGAGACAGCTAGGTTTCCAGAGCAGTATCCTATGGACCTACCTGCATACCAGTTGTCATTTATTGGGACAGCTAAACGAAGTTATGCGGGTATACGATTGTGTTGATGAGCACTCGGCTTATGCCGGCTTTAACCCCCGGCTGGTTAAAGCCATGGAACGCCAACTGCTTCAGGGCTGTGATATGGTTTTCTGCACCGCTCGGGGTCTGTATGAGAGCAAGCAGCCCTATTCTGAAAGAATCTTTCTTTCTCCTAATGCAGCTGATATTGAGCATTTCCGCTCGGCTGATGAAGCCCAGACTCCTATAGCCGATGAACTGCAGCATCTTCCTGGTCCTATTTTGGGATTCGTGGGAGCTATCAAGGAATGGATTGACCTTGACTTAATCCTTTACGCATCCAGAAGCATTAAACAGGGATCGGTGGTTATGGTAGGACCGGTAGGGGCTAATATTGATATTTCTCGTTTAGAGAAACAAAAAAACATTCACTTTTTGGGACATCGGGATCGCCAGTTATTGCCCCGTTATCTCAAGGGCTTCGATGTATGCTTGAACCCCTTTAGGGAAAATGAACTCACTGCTACCGTAAGCCCGCTAAAATTCTATGAATACCTGGCTTCCGGACGTCCTATCGCCTCGGTCCCTATGCCAGAGATAATGGATTTTCGGGATCTGGTAGAATTTGGACAAGGTCCGGAAGGTTTTATCGCTGCCATACATCGGGCTTTGAAAGATAGTCCAGAAAAGAAGGAGGCCCGCCTGCAGAAAGCCCAGGAGAATTCCTGGGAGAGCCGGGCTCAGTTCATGATTGATACCATAGAAGGGTATTATAAAGCACAAATACGCTAGTTTATAATAATGGAGGAAGTTTGGCTATGAAAAAGGTATGTATGTTTGGATTGGGTTTTGTAGGTCTGCCTCTAGCCCTAAGTTTTGCTATGCGAGGTTGTCAGGTAACCGGAGTGGATATTGATGAGCAGCTGGTAAGTGACCTTAATAAGGGGATAACTCATCACCTGGAGTTTTATGAAGGAAAAGCTATACAGGAAATACTCCAGAACCAGCTGACCCAGGACCGTTTTCGGGCTATAAGCGATGGCTCTGCCGCTATGCGAGAATCTGACCATATAATTGTAACTATCGGTATCCCGGTGGAAGAACATAAACATGATATCGGTCCTCTCTTGGAGGTTTGCCGCACAGTAGGTACAGGACTAAAAAAAGGTGATCTGGTATTAATAAGAAGTACAGTTATACCAGGCACCACCCGGGATCTTATTCTCCCCCTGCTGGAAGAAACAAGCGGTCTAAAAGCAGGCCAGGATTTTTACCTGGCTTATTCTTCAGAACGAATTGCCGAGGGAAGAGCCTTTCATGAGTTCGAACACATGCCGGCGGCTCTGTCTGGAATAAATGCCCAGAGCACTGAAAAAGCCATGGAATTGATGTCGCTTGTTACCCGGGCTCATATCACCCAGGCTAGCTGTATGGAAGTGGTGGAAGCCTCCAAGGTAATCGAAAATATCTCCCGGGATGTTGACATTGCCATGGTCAACGAGTTTGCCCGATTCTGTAAAGCTATGGGTATCGACATCTTTGAGGTGGTAGCAGTAGCCAACACCCACCAGCGAGTTCAGCTATTAAATCCCGGACCCGGGGTAGGCGGTTATTGTTTGCCCAATGCCCTTTTTTACCTGCTGCCCAAGGCGGAAGAGCTAGGCGTGGATCTGAATTTACTCACTACTGCTCGCCAGGTTAATGAGGCCATGCCTCGCTATGTAGCGGACCTGGTTTTGCGCAACTTACAGGTAGCTCCCAGCCAGGGCAAGATAGCGGTCTTGGGCATAGCCATGAAGGATTATTCCAATGATGACCGCATGAGTCCAGCTCTAGCAGTAATAGCATGCCTGCAACAGTCGGGCTGTAAGGTAGAGGCCTTTGACCCGGCGGTTCCGAGCTGCTATGACTTCAAAGTGGATAGCCTTACTGGAGCTCTTACTGGTGCCCATGGCATAGTGTTGCTATCCCTGCAAAATGGAATTGAACTGATGAATCTGGATCTGTTCCGGGAGCTTATGGCCCCCGATCTGCCTTTCATAATCGATACCAAGAATTTTTATGATCCAGCTCTGTTAAAAGAAAAGGGATTCCGGCTGGAGCGCCTTTAGCATCCTTTAGGAACTCTTGTAAGATAGACCGGGAGTTATTAATGGACTGCTCCGAATGAGAGTGGTCTGGTTAGGGTGAGAAAAATTTCCAATAGAACTGTTGCTCGAGCGGCAGGAGTGATTCTGGCTATTAGCATTATTGGACGCTTGCTTGGTTTTGTGCGGGAACAGGTAATAGCTGCTCGTTTTGGAACCAGCATGTTTACTGATTCTTATATTATGGCCTTTACCCTGCCCAATCTAATATATGTAATAATCGGGGGAGCCCTGGCCACGGCTTTAATTCCTGTTTTTACTGAAATAATGGCCAAATCCGGTAAAGAGACGGCCTCCCGCATGTCCAGTACCATAATTAATTCTAGCCTGCTGGGTATGTTGCTTCTCTGTGCTCTGGGTATCTGGGCGGCTCCCGTTTTGGTGGCTATTATTGCTCCGGGGTTTTCCGGGGAAATCAGCCAATTAACCATCAAACTCAGCCGCATTATGTTTCCCTGTATCCTTTTTATGGCTCTTTCTCTGCTCTTGGGGGGAATTCTCAATTCCTTAAAAAACTTTGCGGTACCTGCCTTTACTTCAGTGGCTTTCTCGGCTGTTATAATTGCGGCGGTATATCTACTGGTTCCCGTCTGGGGCGTTTATGGACTGGCAGTAGGAACCCTGGTTGCCACTCTGGCTCAGGTTTTAATCCAGCTTCCTGCCCTTAAGAAGATGGGAGTAACTTATTACCCTGAAATTGACTTTACCCATCCCGGGGTTCTACGAGTATGGGAATTAATGGCTCCGGCCATGGTAGGAATATCTATCAATCAGCTGTACATAACCATAGACCGAATTCTGGCCTCCAGCCTGGTTATAGGAAGTATTTCCGCCTTAAACTTTGCCAGTCGTTTGATGTTCCTGCCCTATAATCTCTTTGTGGCAGCCATTAACACTGCCGTCTTTCCCACTCTTTCAGAACAAGCAGCTCAGCAGGATTATTCCGCTATGGCAAAAACCACCGTGTTTGGCTTGAATCTAATTGCATTTTTTACTATCCCTGCTGCAGTAGGCCTTTTTGTGCTGGGAGAACCCCTGGTGAGATTGCTGTTTGAGCATGGGGCCTTTGACAGTCGTTCTACCCAGATGACTGTTTTTGCTCTAAATTTTTATGTGATTGGGCTTTATTCCCAGGGAGCTTATAATATAATGAACCGGACCTTTTTTGCCCTGCAGGATACCAAGACTCCGGTAAAAATAGGCCTGTTGACTGTATTTATCAACTTAATTTGCTCCTTACTTTTAATAGGGCCGTTGGCTCATGGGGGCCTGGCCTTGGGTACTTCCATAGCAGCTACGTGCAATATGGTGGTAGTTTATACTCTCTTACGCCGTCGCCTCACTTCCCTGCCGGAAAAGCAGCTCTTCTTCACTCTGGGCAAGATAATACTGGCTTCGGTGCTTATGGGAGTGGTAGTCCATCTAGCGGATTTGTATTTAATTCAAATCTGGGATAGGACCTATATCAAGAATCAAATTTTACATGTAAGCAGTTGCGTGGGACTGGGCATTTTTGCTTACCTGCTCCTGGTTATACAAATGCGTATTGAGGAAGTCGATTATATAAAGAATAGAATTATGCAGTACTGGAAATCCAAACGTGCTGGTTAGATGCCATAATTTGTCTGGGGTCGGGTATTATGCTTGGTACCATTAAGGAGGAGTAGGCCACTTTTAATGACCCAATATCTCCTGTTTCTACCTTTACTTGCTGTCACCAGACCTACACCATCTACGCAGATGGCGCCGAAAGCAATTATAATACTGCAAACCCAATAACTTAACTGGACTGCCTAGGCTGAAATCAACCGAAAGGAGTGGTGTTAATGAAGATTGCCCTGTCAGGCTATTATGGATTCGATAATGCTGGAGATGAAGCATTGTTGTCCGCCATATGCCGTAGCATACAGCAGCTTGAGCCTCAGGCTGAGTTTGTAATTTTCTCCGGCTTTCCAGAGCGAACCACCCAAATGCATGGTTTGCGGGCGGTAAACCGCATGAATCCTTGGCAACTGATCCGAGAATTATTGACATCCAACCTTTTGATCAGCGGCGGTGGCAGCCTCTTGCAAGATGTAACCGGACCTCGTTCCCTGCCATATTATATCAGTATTGTAGCCTTGGCCAAGACACTGGGCAAGCCGGTAATTTTCTATGCTCAAGGTATAGGCCCCATTAACCGTAATTTCAGCAAATGGCTTATGCGCATAATTGCCAATAAGGTGGATCTCATTACTCTGCGGGATGAAGACTCTCTGCTCTTACTGCAAGAATTAGGAATAAATCGTCCCCCTATAAAGCTTACCGCTGACCCGGTTTTCGCCCTGGAACCATCCGGCTCTGACTTGCTTAAGACTGCAAATATCATAAAGGAGCTGGGTCTGGAACCCCAAAAGCTGGTTGGGGTTTCCGTGCGACCCTGGTCAGCCTTGGAGGGATACCAGCCCAATTTAGCCCGGGTTTTGGATGCACTGGTACAAAAAGGCTATCAGGTGATTTTTATTCCCATGGACTATGCCCGGGATTGGCCAGAATCCCAGCGGGTACTGGCCTTAATGGAAGAAAAGGGGCATATTGTCCAGCAGCACCTGAGCAGTATGGAACATCTAGCTTTGTTGTCCGGTTTTGATTTGTTGGTAGGTATGAGGCTGCATTCTTTAATCTTTGCAGCCAACCGGGGGGTTCCCTTTGCCGGCATCGCTTATGATCCAAAAATTGTAGCTTTCCTCAAATCTTTTGGATTGAACCCCTTGCCCGAAAGCAGTTCAGCTATGCTATTGGAGTTGGAAAGGCTGTTGGAAAGCCCGGGCTTAAGTGAACATATATCTTCAAGAGTGCGGGATTTGCGCTTGAGGGCTGAGGAAAATGCAGCCTTGGCTTTGTCCTTGATTCGTTAGTCGGTGCAGCTGTCTGATCCATTCCCTCATCTCGATTCTTTTCTGGGCACCAAGCATTATCGCCCAGCTCCGGTTAGAAGCCAAGGAACCAGACAGTTAAAGGCATAGGCACTGGACTATAGTTCCATTATGCCCTATGCCTGCTAATGGGCAGGATAGTAAAGAATCTCCCTTCTGGATGGGAAATATATTATTATATTATTCCCCCAGCAAGCTGCGGTAGGTTTCTTCCACTTGGCGGGCCATTCTTTGGGGAGAAAAACATGGCAGAGTCTGCTGACCGGCCTCGGTAAATTGCAGGGCCAGATTCTGATCATCGAGCAGGGTGAACATAGCTTCGGCCAATCCTCGTGAATCTCGGGGTTCAACCAGCCAACCATTTTCCCGGTGTCTGATAATCTCTCGAATTCCTCCTATATTGCTGGCCACCACCGGTACTTTGAAATACATGGCTTCCAGCACCACCAAACCCAATCCCTCCATCAGGGAAGGAACACAGAGCAAATCACTGACCTGGTAGATATTCTCTATGGGGCTGTAATAGCCCGGCATTATAACCGCTTGGTCCAAGGATAATTCCTGAATCCACCTTTCAATCTGACCTCGATAAATGCCTTCCCCAATGATTAGAAACTGAGCTTCTTTTCCTCTATCCAGAATCTCACGTGCGGCTTGCAGAAAATATCGATGCCCTTTAACGGGATGGAGCCTGGCGATCATGCTTACTGTTGGCCTATTGGGATCCAGACCCAGCTCAGACCTGATCACTTCCGGATCAAGGGGTTGTTGAGCATATTTGCCCGTATCCAGACCATTATGAATAACTGTAATCAGCTCATCCGCAACACCCAGAGCCCTAATCTCCTCTTTGATGGCTCCGGAAATGGCAATAAACTTATCTGTATGCTTATTAGTGGCTATGGTCAGATATTTGGCTATTAGAGCTTTAAAAACCGAATCATAGTCATAACGCAGTACACTGTGGAAGGTGGTAACTACAGGCAGTCCCATCCGTTTGGCTGCAGTCCGGGCCACTAGGTTGGCTCTAACTCCATGGGTGTGAACCAGGTCAATTTGATTTTTAATCAGGTATTCCCGAATGGGTTTAATGGTCCCAAGATCAAATTTATGCCGCATGGGAATTACCGCCACTTTGAAGCCATTATCAGCTACCAGTTGGGCAAATGGCCCCTCACACAGGCATATAAGTTGAGCCTCGTACTGTTCCTGATCCAGGAGTTTCATGAGGCTTAGCAGCAGTTCTTCCGCTCCCCCCAGTTCTCCTCCTCCTATAAAGTGGAGTATGCGCTTTTTATCTCCAACTCTTTTCATCAAGTCTCTGGTCCTTTCCCAAAATACTTATCGCTTAATTGCCCAAACTTTATAGAGTACGGGCCAAAAAGGAGCAGCTAATTGTCTATTTATCTCATTAATCGGTTTTTGCCCACCAGCGAAAGAAGGATAGCAGCAGGCTACCCTGCCAGAGTCCTGGAAATCTTAGGTACATAGCCATGCTCAAGCCTATTAGGGCTATTGCCATCTCTATCAGGCTGCGGCGCAGCTCATAATGATTTATAGCTATATCCACACTAAAATAAAGGAAAACCAGGGTTCCCACAATCAGAGACATATGCTTCCCCACTACGCTGCCGACTGCCATTCGCTGCACCCAGCATCCAATTTTATATAATATCTTTAATATAGCTTCTACCACCCAGTGGCTAAGACGGTAGGCATAGGAGGAAGTGATAAAGTCTGCCTCTTCTTCTTCCGGGCAGGAAAACAACCAACCCAGTATAAAACTATTGCTGAGTAGTCTATAAAAAAGGCTGTGTTTAAACAACTTAAGAAGCCTCCTGATCAATAAATTCAAGCCAGGAATTAAGCAAGCTAGAGCTTGAAACCTGCTCTAATATACTATAGCAAATACTTTCCCCCGATACCAGTGTCAGCCTAAATACTTAATCAACCCAGTCTTTTGACCGTCGGCAAAATACGGGGCTGTGCCGAAACTTGGGTTTCGGACACAGCCCCCGCTGTGTGATCTATAGTATAACGGTGCCGGCATGTAGGAGCGACCTGTGGTCGCCCGCCCGGGTTCCATGTTTTAATGTTACTCTTTGGGCCGCAGAGTGGGAAAGATGATAACATCACGAATAGAAGACATCCCGGTCATGATCATTATCAACCGATCGATACCAATACCCAAACCTCCCGCTGGAGGCATACCGTATTCCAGTGCGTTTATGTAATCTTCATCCATCATATGTGCTTCGCTATCCCCTCCGGCTCTTTTTTCCACCTGTTTTAGGAAACGTTGTTTCTGGTCCAAGGGATCATTTAATTCCGAAAAAGCATTTGCAATCTCCCGCTGCATAATAAAGACTTCGAACCTATCAGTCAATTCCGGTTGCTCAGCATTTCGTTTGGCCAGTGGGGATATTTCTACCGGGTGCCCATAAATAAAAGTCGGCTGGATCAGCTTTTCTTCTACATGCTCTTCAAATATTTCGTTGATGATCTCTCCCCGAGTACTGTCACCAGAGACTTCCATTCCCAGCTGCCGCGCTGCGGACTGAGCTGCCTCGTCATTCAATATTTGATTAAAGTCCACCCCGGTATACTCTTTTATGGCTTCCAACATGGTCATCCGTTTCCAGGGTGGCATAAAATTAATGCTATGTCCTTCAAATTCAACGGACATGCTGTTGTTAACTTTGAGCATAACCGAAGAGATTAAATCTTCAGTAAGCTGCATCATTACATGGAAATCGGCATAGGCCTGGTAAATTTCCAGCATGGTAAACTCTGGATTATGTTTGGTGGATATGCCTTCATTTCTAAAGTTTCGGTTTATCTCATATACTTTTTCCAATCCGCCTACAATCAAGCGCTTTAAATACAGCTCGGGAGCAATACGTAAATACAGATCCATATTCAAGGCATTATGATGAGTAATAAAAGGACGAGCAGCAGCTCCCCCCGCAATGGGTTGCATCATGGGAGTCTCTACCTCCAGGAATCCCCGATTATCCAGGTAGTTTCTGATTTCCTTAATAATACGGCTGCGCTTAACAAAGACTTCTTTAACCTCTGGATTAACTATTAAATCCACATAGCGCTGCCGGTATCTTAATTCCACATCCTTTAATCCATGCCACTTTTCTGGCAGTGGGTTGAGGGCTTTGGATAAATACGTCAAATTTCGTACATGTATGCTGATCTCACCCTTTTGGGTGCGGAACACTTCCCCTTCTATACCCAGGATGTCTCCCATATCCAGCTTTTTAAACAGCTCATACTTTTCCTCTCCTAAATCATCTTTTCTAAAATAGAGCTGCACCTGTCCCGATAAATCCTGAATATTGGCAAAACCGGCTTTGCCATGACGGCGCTTGGACATTATGCGCCCAGCTACGGTAACCGATTGAGCTTCTAGTTCGTTAAAATTATCTATAATTTCCTGAGCCACGGCATTGCGTTCAAATCTACCTCCAAAAGGATCTATACCCATATCTCGAAGCTCCTGCAGCTTCTCTAACCGGACCTTCTTTAATTCGTTGATATTCTGTTCCTGACCAGACATCCAAACACTTCCTTAATATAATGTTAAATACTAATCTAATCTAAGTTATTAAGCCTGGGTCTGGTCAACATTACCGCTATCTCCACCAGCGGCATCCTCATATCCGGACTCCAGCTTCTATTCCAATTACCTTTCCACTTTTACTATTTTATATTTTATGGTTCCGGCAGGAGCTTCTACACTGACTACCTTATCTACTGACTTACCTAGTATGGCTGCTCCAACCGGTGATTCATCTGATATTTTGCCATCCTTTAATTTGGATTCTACTGAGGAAACCAGGGTTACTACTACTTCCCGACCTGATTTCATCTCCTGCAGGGTTACCTTGGAACCCAGAGATACAACGTCTGTTCTAATATCCGCTTCTTCCATCAAACGGGCATTTTTCAATGTGTTTTCCAGACTTATGATTTTTCCTTCGATAAAAGCCTGTTCAGTTTTGGCATCTTCGTACTCGGCATTTTCCGATATATCTCCAAAGGCAATAGCCTGCTTAATACGCTCGGCCACTTGCTCTCTTCTAACCGATTTTAAATGCTCCAAGTCAGCTTCCAGTTTGGCCAAACCCTCTTTAGTTAATAAAATATCCCTTATTTCAGCCATCCAATCTCTCCTAACCTATAAAGTTAATAAGCGAGTTCGCCCTCGCTTGGAAATCCGTTTTATTAAGGTATCCAACCCTATCGGTAATTAACCTATTAAGGTATTTTAAAAAACTCATGCCACCTTGTCAAGGAATAGATCCCATATCGCAGTTCTATGACCCCAATCTGCCAGACTTTGGAACATAATTTTTTGGCCTTTGACAATATCTTGTTCGCTACCCGGTCGCCAAAACCCTGCCTGCTGAAGTAAACAAGTTTCCATTATTGGAGCCAGATTGCATAATAATGGGTCTATCTGACTGCTTTGCAGCCTGGTTTCCAACTCAGTAGACAGCCCCTGGCTTTCATTAGTTAGTTTAATCAGCATCACATCAGGTATAGCGATAGAAAGTTGGTGATACTGACTATCGAATATTATTACCAAGTTCCCTTTTTCCCATTTATGGGGATTTATCTGACTATTGCTTACCACATTACCCTTTTCATACATGAGCCGATAAATCATTATTTCATAACGAGAAGGACAATGACTCTGAATAGACACCGGCACCTGCAAATTGCTGACCTCTAATACAAAATCAGCCCAACCCGGCATCTCTCCTACCAAGACTATCTTGCTGATCTGGCGACGAGAAAGGGAATGCTTTATTATGGTATAGGCCAGAGCCTTGATAAATTCGTCTCCATATATCAGGGGCAAATTTCCCTGAGTTTCCAGATTTAAATCCTTAAGACTACGATTAACCGCCATGGCCTGCAGATTGAAATCCCGAGCTACCCCGCAGGAGCGTTGGAACATTATTTGCTGTTTGGAAGGTTCCAGCAACTGCAGATTGCCCGCTCCTAAAGGCAAAACAATATGGCATCCCTGACAATGAATAGGGGCCAGTTGAATCAGGTTCTTGATCCGGGGATAAAAAATAAAAGGGCTTAGTCTGTCCAAAAACCCTTTTTGGTAAAATAGCCCTTTCTTGTCCCGGTTTATTAAGTTAAAAAAAGCGAAATCCAGCTTACCCATCGTATGTCTCCAGATCTACCACACCGGGTTTCATGTTAAGACTACTCAACATCTGATAATAATCTTCAGGAGAAATTTCCTCCAGAGGTCGACCTATCAAGGCTACCATTAAGGCTTCTATAACATTGGTCCCAAACGAACGTCCCCCCATATTGGGAGTGGTGGTAATTACCCTGCTTATTCCGCGCTGTTTAAGGATTTGCATATCTTCAGCAGTAGTAGTATTGGTAATTATCACCTGTCCATTAAGCTTTTCCGGTAGATAACGTTTAATATACAGGAAATCTCCAGCAATAACCTCTGCTTCATAATAATATTTTGAATGTTTGGGAATTATGACTTCTTGTTTATCCCCGGTAGGATATAACTTATCAAAAGGCAGGCGTACCGCGAAAGGTGCAACTGTTCTTCCTACTACCTTAAGCATGGCTAAGGAATGTAAAGGAATAGGTAGGTTCAAGGTATATATCAAGTCCCCCAAGGTAAGCCTAGCTCCTACTTCGGCAAAGGCTTCTGCCATGCCAAAGCGGTCCACTGCGCATACCATCAAAACCTTTTTGCCTCGCAGATCCATAATACCGTCCTGCTGCACATCCAGTATACACTTTCTCTCCAGGGTGTTCTTCAAACCACTGCCGTCTACCATAGGAGTCTTTTTAGCCACCAAGAGCCGTTTGGCATCATTAATTACGTACTTTTTCCCGGCCACATAAATATATAAGTCTATGCCCCCCATACCGAAAGCATCCACTTTACCATCGAGTTCCCTAATAAGTTGTATGGCCTTATCCCAATCTCCGTCGGTGCCTATTCTTTCTATAAGAAATTGCTCTCCCATAAACTCAGTTTCGAAAGCATGGTTGCGTTTGGAAGAACCTAAGCTAACACTGACAATACGTCGCAAAAATAAACCTCCCCGACTATTTATTAACGGCGGCCGTAATAATACGCACTGGTCAAAAATATCTCATTATACTAAGCCTTAACGAGCATCCTTTAGCATGCGCAGTATTTGTTGCATTTCCTCCGGATCTACCCACTTATCTTCAGTGATGGGTGAGGTGCCGATAATTATGGATATAACTTGGCTATCAATCATACCTTCCATCAGCCTCAGTCTCTTATCAGAACCTATTAATATAACCACTTCATAATTACGAATCTGACTGATCAAGGCCATCAGTTCATTCAACATCTCATTTCCGTTACGGCTATTGGCGTACTCCCGACGTTCAGTCTCGGTCATCAATAAAATGAAGTCTACTCCTTGTTTTTCCAGTATCCCGGATATTTCTTCCTTGTTTAAAACCGGAAAACCTATACAGGCAATGGACTGTCCTTTGCGCAATTCCCCGATACTTTCCAGGCGAGAAATAAAAGTTCTATCCATCTTTAAGCGGTCAGCAACTTCCTGCTGGGAAAAACCTCTAGACCTCAAGTTCAGAGCTTTCTTAAGGTTTCTCTCCACCTTTTCCCAGCTGATAATCTTATCCTGTATGCGATAAAAATCCATATTATACCTCTTGAGCACAATCTTGTACACAACCAATGTTTTTATTCTAGCACCATACAGTAGGCAAATCAATAGCAGCATAAGGGCTGCGTAAAAAACTAGCCCCCTACATGCCCGCACCATAACAATATGTATCCCGGGCGGGCGACCATAGGTCGCCCCTACGAGCCTACAACGTTATACTATAGATCAAGCGCAGGAGCTAGGTCCGAAACCCAATTTTCGGCACATCCCCTTATAGCCTGGATTAATTCGGTCTGGGTTTGAGCTGAGTTTATCAGCACCCGGATTTTAGCTGCCCCAGGCCAGCCCTTAATATACCAGGAGAAATGCTTGCGCATCTCTCTAACCGCTACCTGTTCCCCCTTAAAATGGCAGGCCAGTTCCAGGTGTCTTATAGCGGCTTGGATGCGTTCTTCCACCGTGGGTGATGGCATTTTGATTCCTTTTTCCACTAATTCCACTGCTTCCCGAAATATAAAGGGGTTACCCATGGCTGCCCGTCCAATCATAATTGCATCACAACTGGTAATCTCCAACATTTTCACTGCGTCCTCTGCACTCCAAATATCCCCATTGCCGATTATGGGCAGACTGGATGCTTGCTTTAATTCTTTAATTAATCCCCAGTCCGCCTGTCCGGAATAAAACTGCATGCGGCTGCGGGCGTGGAGAGCAATGGCTTTAACTCCTTCCTGTTCCGCAATGCCGGCCAGTTCCAGGAATGTTTTGCTCCCATCCTCCCAACCTCCGCGCATTTTTATGGTAACCGGGATTTTTACCCCTTGCACAACTGATCGTAAAATGTCCCGGCTACGGGGCAAATCTAACATCAGGGCACAGCCTTCGCCATTTTTTATTATTTTGGGCGTAGGGCAGCCCATATTAATATCTATAATGTCGGCTCCTAATTTCTCCACTATCTGAGCAGCCTGGGCCATCCTCTCGGGATGGGAGCCAAATATCTGCAGGCTTACCGGCCTCTCTTCCCCTTCGGTATCGGCTATGGCTTGAGTTTTTTTCTGGCCGTAAATGAGTCCCATATCACTGATCATTTCGCTGCAAGTCATAGCACAGCCGAAAGACCTGGCCATGATTCGGTTGGCCTTATCAGTAACCCCAGCCATGGGAGCTGCTATGATACGGTTGTTTAGGCTTATCTCTCCTATTTTGAGCATTTTAACTCCGATTGAGCTCGTAGATAATCCTTAAACCATCCAGAGTCAGTAAATCATCAACTATATCTATAGCATTGGTTTCCCTAGCTATGGTGGTAGCCAATCCTCCTGTGGCAATTACCTTAGCTGCAATTCCTATTTCCTTCTGCATGCGATTAATAATCCCTTCAACCTGTCCTACAAATCCATAAATTATACCCGATTGCATACTGCTGATAGTATTTTTCCCAATTATATTGCGGGGTTTAATCAATTCCACCCGAGGCAATTTAGCTGCTTTAGCTACTAAGGCCTCGGTGGATATCTTTATTCCAGGAGCAATGGCACCTCCCAGATATTCCCCTTTTTCATTCACCAGGCAAAAAGTAGTAGCCGTCCCGAAGTCCACTATTATCAAGGGCCCTTTATATTTATGGTAGGCTGCCACTGCATTGACTACTCGATCAGCTCCTACTTCCCGAGGATTTTCATATTTTATTGCCAGTCCGGTTTTAACTCCTGGGCCAACCACCAGAGGTTTGCAGGAATAGTATTCCCGGCTCACCTTTTCCAGTTCCATCATCAGACTGGGTACCACCGATGAAATAACGATAGCATTTATGGAGGACATGGATAGTTCGTTAAAATTAAACAAATTCTCTAACAGCATGCCATACTCGTCGCTGGTTCTACCCTCATCGGTTTTTATCCGCCAATGGGTTAGCAGTTCTTTTCCCTGGAAAACACCAATTACCATATTAGTATTGCCTACATCAAATACTAGAATCATGCCTATACCTCCGATACCAGCTGGATGACCCGGCTGAATATAATATCATCTGGAAATATCAAGCCTTCCACTCAATTCTCGGGCCAGGAAGCTTGCCACCAATACTTTGATCAGGTCAAAGTCTATAAATGGGAGCAGGGCAATTTTTATTTACCTCCTCTACATCCAGGGCTTGGCCCAGATAAACATTAATATTATGTACATATAAGGTAAACCGATAATATATATTACTATTATTCCAGCTATCCCCTCAGCTATGAAATTGCCCAGTTTACTGCTCCTGCTCAACAAGGAGGCGATCCAGGCTGCTAATGGCATTCCTAGCAAGAAACCAAAACTAGGTACTAAAACATAGGCTGGTCCTCCATAGGGAGGTACTGCAAAAACAGATATCCCTATTAATCCCAGCATTATATAGGCTAACATCCTTAAAAAAGCAGCTCAGGGGGGGCAGGCAAATCATAGCTATGAATAGTGCTGCTCTAACCAGTTCTTGGGTGGTCATTGGTTAATTATGCTCCCTCCACTTGAATAATATCAAAACTGATATCCAAGCTTGATACGGAATGGGTTAGGGCCCCGGCAGAAATAAAATCAACTCCTGTGCGAGCTACCTCCAGCAGATTGCTTTCATTAATGCCTCCTGATGCTTCCAGCAAGGCCTTTCCCGCGGTAATTTCTACCGCAGTTTTCATATCTTCAATATTCATATTATCCAGCATTATAATATCAACTCCGGCATCCAACGCCTCCCGCAATTGGATCAGGTTTTCTACCTCTACTTCAATTTTTAGGGTATGGGGTACCTTTTGCCTCAGGGTAATAACAGCCTTATTAATACCTCCAGCGGCTTTAATATGATTGTCTTTAATCATAACCCCATCATAAAGTCCAAAACGATGATTCCTTCCTCCCCCTACCCTTACCGCATATTTCTCCAGGGCTCGCAATCCAGGTGTGGTTTTTCTGGTATCCACTATTTCTGCCTTATAATACTTGATAGCCTCTACCATGTGGTTGGTTTTGGTGGCTATGCCGGATAACCTCTGCAGGAAATTTAAAGCCAGCCTTTCTCCAGTAAGCAGGGTAGAAATTTTACCTTGAACCAGGGCTATGGTCTCTCCTGCTTCAATTATCTCCCCATCTCCTTTTAGGATTTCAAAGTTTATAGAGCTATCCAGGGTGGTAAAAACCGCCTGGCTTATTTCAATGCCTGCTACTATTCCTGAGGCCTTAGCTAAAAACTTAGCTGTGCCCTCTTGTCCTGCTGGTATTAAGTTGGCTGTAGTCATATCCTGGTGCCCCAGATCTTCTTTAAGGGTCCGTAAAATCAGTTCTTGCACTTCCCACTTATTCATTACATCCTCCAGCTTTCATTAATAGCAGTTCCGGCTAGCAGTTGACAAAGGTCAAATGCTTAATCCAGCGCTGATCATCCCGCTTAGGAAAATCCGACCGCCAATGAGCTCCTCGGCTCTCCTTGCGCCATAAAGCAGCCTGAATAATAACCCGGGCTACGGTCAACATATTTATCACTTCATAATAATTTAGCGGAGAGCTGCCCACTGCCAGACCATTATATATCTCTTCTACCATGGCATTGGCCTCTTTTAAACCTGTTTCATCCCTAATGATACCCACCCGCTGCCACATAATATCCTGTAACTGCTTTCTGGCTTGCTCGGGTTCAATTTTGCCCTGGGGGGTTTGGTAGACTAGATCTGGATCATATTGCTTAAATATTTCTTCGGTTTTTATTTTTCTACGGTACATGATTTCCTCTACTTTATCCACTATACGCTGCCCAAATACAATTCCTTCCAGCAAGGAATTGCTGGCCAGACGATTGGCTCCATGAACTCCAGTGCAGGCCGCCTCTCCGCAGGCATATAATCCATATAAGGAAGTCTGACCATAAGTGTCAGTAGCTATACCCCCCATGGTATAATGGGCTGCCGGGGATACAGGTACCAAATCTCTACTTATGTCAATAGATTTTTCCAGAAGAGTATGATATATGTTGGGGAAACGGCGGGTAACTTGATTTATATTCCTCATATCCAGATAAACACAAGGATTGCCATCTAAGGTCATCTCACTTAGTATGGCCCTGGCTACTATGTCCCGGGGAGCCAATTCCTCTAATGGATGATATTTAGCCATAAATCTGGTTCCCCGGCTATTATAGAGTAATCCCCCTTCTCCTCGTACCGCTTCTGATATCAGGAATCGCTGGGGATCCGGGCTCCATAACACGGTTGGATGGAATTGCATAAATTCCATATCGCAAAGTGAACAGGCAGCCCGAAAAGAGGCAGCCATACCATCGGCTGTAGCTACATCGGGATTGGTGGTGTGCTGGTATAATTGTCCGGCTCCACCAGTAGCTATAATAACCGCCCGGGCCTGATAAATCACATTGAACTGCTGATTACTATCATAAACCAGAACTCCATAGCACTCAAGCTGGCTGTCATTAGCGATAATGTCAATTAAAAACTGCCCTTCCATAATCTTTATATCCGCACAATCCTGGCATTTTTTTATTAGAGCCGCTCGGATGGCGGCGCCGGTAGTATCTGCCGCATGGAGTATACGGGCTTTACTGTGGGCCCCTTCTCGAGTCAAGGAAATGTTGCCGTCCTTCATATCAAAGGTGGCTCCAGCCTTAATCAGTTCCCGTACCCGGTCCGGTCCCTCCCGAACTAATACATCTACTGCTTCTATGTCACAAAGACCGGCTCCAGCTTCCAGGGTGTCCTCCAGATGCAAAAAAGGGGAATCCTCTTCATGAACTGCAGCAGCAATTCCCCCTTGAGCTAAACCGGTATTGGAATCCTCCATGCCCTTCTTGGTTAAAATAACCACTGAGCCATATTTCGAAGCCTTAAGGGCTGTAAATAGCCCGGCAATCCCACTGCCTATAATGAGAAAATCGCTGGCCTCTACCGGTGTATTTCGATTCATATGACCAATATATCTGGATACAATCATTTTGCACTTCACTATCTTTTATTTTTTTGCCCGGGTTCTTAAAATAACAGTGTCGGTCAGGAGATTTGCAGCATCCTGTCCAAGGCTTCTCTAGCTTTGCCGCTAATTTTGGAATCCACTTCAATCCTGTTTTCCCTAGACTCCATGGCTCCTGCTAATTTTTCCAGGTCTATGAGCTTCATATCCTTACAGATAAATTGCTCATATGCCAGATAAATCTTTTTATCCGGGCAGTGTTTATTTAAAGTATGGACAAAACCTGCTTCGGTGCCCAGTATAAACTCCTGGGCTTCACTGTTTTTAATATATTCCAATAATCCGGCGGTAGATCTTACTGCATCTGCCATGGCACTAATTTCGGGCCTACATTCCGGATGAACTGCCAATAAGGCTGAAGGATGCCTTTTCCGGGCCTTTTTTATATCTTCCAGGCTCAGCTTATCATGTATGGGACAATACCCATCCCACAATACCATCTCTCGACCTGTTTGGCCTTGCACAAACCGACCCAGGTTTTTATCAGGCACAAAAATAATCACTTTATCTTCAGGTATAGACCTTACCACTTGTACCGCATTGGAGGAAGTACAGCAGATGTCGCTTTCAGCCTTTACTTCGGCTGAAGTATTGACATAAGAAACAACTACTGCTCCAGGGTACTCGCCCTTTTTTTGACGCAGTGCCTCTGCCGTAGCCATATCGGCCATGGGACAGCCAGCCTCCGAGCTGGGTAAGATAACAGTTTTATCCGGACTCAAAATTTTTGCACTTTCTGCCATAAATTTTACTCCACAGCAGATTATGACTTGGGCAGGATTCTCTGCAGCCTGCCTTGCCAGTTGCAGAGAATCTCCTACCAAATCGGCTATATCCTGTATTTCTGCCGGTTGATAATAGTGAGCCATAATTACCGCATTTAATTCCTTTTTTCGGGCTATAATATACTCCCGGAGATTATCTTTCAGCAAGACAAATATCCCCCTGCCGTATCTTAATTGCTAACTTGTTCAATTTGGTTGTTTTCATTTACAAAAACCAGCCGAGGTTTGTAGGTTTTGCATTCATCTGTTTCCAACAGGGTATAGGTCAAAATAATGATTAAATCGCCAACTTCTACCAGACGAGCGGCAGCTCCATTTAAACACATCAATCCTGACCCGGCTTCGCCTTCTATTACATAGGTATCAAAACGCTGCCCATTATTAATATTAACTATGGTTACCTTTTCATTTTCCATAATATCAGCAGCTTCCATCAGCTCTTTATCAATGGTAATGCTTCCTACGTAGTTGAGATTAGCTTCTGTGACTACTGCCCTATGGATTTTGGATTTTAACATATAACGCAACATAGCTTACACCTCCACCAACCGGTTATCAATTAATCTAGTTTTTCCAAACTTAACTGCTAAAGCCATCAATATTTTTCTATCAATTTGCTGTATATCAGCCAGATCGTAAGCATCATATATTTCAGCATAGTCTATTTCAGCCCTGGGACTAGACTCAATTATTTCCCTTAAAAGCACCTTGATCCTGGCCGCATCTCGCTCACCATCCTTGATAGCCCGTTCTGCCTGGCCTAAGGCCCGATTCAATACCAGCGCTTGTTCCCTAGCCTCAGCATCCAAACAGACATTTCTAGAGCTCATGGCTAATCCATCAGCTTCTCTTACTATGGGCACCCGGATAATTTGCAGTGGAAAATTCAAGTCAGTGAGCATTTTTTCCAGGACCATAACCTGTTGAGCGTCTTTTTGCCCAAAGAAAGCCAAATCAGGCAGACAAATATTGAACAACTTGGCACAAACTGTAGTTACCCCCCGGAAATGACCGGGACGGGAAGCTCCGCAAAGTTTGGTCGTAATCTCACCAGTAACCTCTACCCAGCTACTGAAGTCCGAAAGATACATCTCCTCAGCCGTGGGTGCGAATACGGCATCAGCATTCTCCCTTTCCAACAATGAGGTATCCCTTTCAAAATCCCGGGGATATACTTCAAAATCTTCTCCTGCCCCAAACTGAGTTGGGTTGACAAAAATGCTTACTACCACTATGTCACAATGCCTCTTGGCTTCCCGTACCAGTTCCAGGTGCCCTTCATGCAGGTAACCCATAGTTGGTACCAAACCTATCTTCCGGCCTTGCAGTTTGTGCTCTTTACACCAGTTTTGTATAGACTGGATCTCCTTAAATATCCGCATAACATCTTCCTTTTTCCTTCACCTAATACAGGCGTTCCAATACTTCATCTTGTATGGTAAAACCATGTTCTTGGGCAGGAAAAGTTCCTGCTTCTACTTCTTCTTTATATTGTTGCAAAGCCTCTATAATTAGAGGTTGTAAATTAGCAAATTTTTTCACGAATTTGGGAATATGTCCAGTAAACATACCCAGCATATCGTTAATAACTAAAACTTGTCCATCGCAGTATTGTCCGGCTCCAATCCCAATGGTAGGAACACTGACTTCTTCGGTTATCTTTTGTGCCAGCTTGGTAGGAACACCTTCCAGCACAATAGAAAATACACCCACCGCGTCCAAGGCTTTAGCGTCCTCTATTATTTTTCGAGCCGATTCCAGATCCTTGCCCTGTACTTTAAATCCACCAAATTGGTTAACTGATTGGGGGGTTAAGCCAATGTGCCCCATAACCGGAATCTGAGCATCAAGTATGGCCTTAACATGGTCTACTCTTTCTACTCCTCCCTCCAGTTTAACGGCTTGAGCTCCACCTTCCTGAATCAATCTTCCCGCATTACGCACTGATTCCTCAATGGAAATATGGTAAGAAAGAAAAGGCAAATCACTTACTACCATAGCATTTTTGCTACCACGAACTACCGCTTTGGTATGATGAACCATATCGTCCATGGTCACGGCCAGGGTATTTTCATAACCCAAGACTACATTGCCCAGTGAATCCCCTACCAGTATTATGTCAAGCCCGGCTGCATCTACCATGCTGGCTAGAGAAAAATCGTAAGCAGTCAACATAGAAATTTTTTCTTTTCTTTGTTTTTTATCCTTTAATGTGCTTGTTGTTATTTTCGCCATGTTACCACGCTCCTTTAAATGACGAACTACTTCATTAGCTCGATTTTCAGAACCGGCAATCCAGTTTATTTGATCATTTCCTGTTTGACCATAGCCCGGCCTAAGATCTGCTGAAATTCTTGCCGCTGTTCTTCATCTATGGTTCCCTTTTCTCGGGCTATTTCTGCAGTGTAATAACCCAGACAGCTATACAATGGGAGCAAATCAGCTCCAATCTCTTCCATGCAGTCCAGGTGCTTAACAACAGTACTGATATCCCCCCGGGCAATGGGCCCGGTTAAAGCATCAGGTATTCCTGCTGTCTCCATATTCCTAATGGTTCCTTTAATTAATGGCAATAATGCCTTGCCTGCCAATTCTTTGGATACTCCGGTTATCTGCAGTAGCTTAATACCCAGGTTGACCAAGGTTACCAGGTAATTGGAAACTACACAAGCTCCTGCATGGTATAAAGGTTTTGCTTCCTGCTCAATGAAGAAATACTCTCCCTTCAATCTGTTGACAATGTCAATTGCTATCTCATGAGCATCCTGATCTCCTTCTATGCTAAAGATGGAACCAGGTATATTCTTTATTGCCATATCCAGACTGGCAAAGGATTGAAGGGGATGCAGGGACAAACCCCGGGCTCCGAATGGCCTGGCTTTATCAAGTATTGCCGATGTTTGAGCTCCGCTCATATGAATAACAACCTGTCCGCAGCCAAATGCCCTGCTTGCTGCAAGTTCATCTACTACGGCCGGTATGGCGCTGTCATTAGTAGTTATAAACAATATATCCGTTGAGCGAGAAACCTCTTGAGGCGATGCATAAGTGGCACACCCTATCCGGTCCACAAGTGTTTTTGTAGATTCGGATTTTTTATCATGTATACCCGTAATCTCATACCCCTTGTCGTGGAGTACCACCCCAATAGCTGTTCCTACCACTCCCGCCCCAATAATGCCTACTTTTTTACTCACAATCCAAACCTCCTTTGGGCTGAGGCAAAAACCTGGGCTTTTACTAACTCTCGTCTTGTCCCGGACTGGATACAAGCGAATCTCCATAATGGCGGGAGACTCTTTTAGTCTATCCTCTTTATTATTTGTTTTTCTTCTCGCCCTAAAACTCTAATCAACACCTCCCTGATGCTCATTCCACTATCTGAGAAAATAATCTCGGGATTGATTTCCTGTAGCGGAATTAATACAAACAACCTTTGCTGTGCGTATGGATGAGGAATAATCAAATCGGTTTCTTTTATTATTTCATTTCCATACAGTATAATATCGAGATCTATAATCCGAGGGCCCCACTTCTCAAAAGACTGGCGGCCCATTTTAATTTCAATTTCCTGCAAATTCTCTAAAAGCTCTCGGGGTCTTAAATCAGTTTCTATCCAGGTCACTTGGTTTAAAAAATCAGCCTGATTCACCTTTCCCCAAGGTTGGGTTAAATACATGGAAGACCGTGCTTTCACGCCAATATGGGGGCTCGCTTCCATCATATCCAGAGCCAACTGTAAATTGGCGGCCCGGTTTCCCATATTGGAACCCAGAGCTATATATGCTTCTTTTTTATGCACTTTATTATCCTTATAGCCTTTATATAAAACTCAAGCTGTGAAGATTGAGAAAAAAGTTGTGTTTAGTGTATCTTAATATCAACTATTAAACTTGTAAAGATTTTATTTTCGACGGCGTTCTATTTTAACCGCAAAATATTCGAATTCTCCCTTAATTGGCGCCTGAGGTTTATAAACGCTTACCTCAACCTTCTCCACCGGATATTCGGTTAAAATCATGTCCGCAATATTGGAGGCCAGGGTTTCAATTAAGTTAAAGGATTTATTTTCAACTATGTCCCGCACCTGCTCAAAAATTTCGGAGTAATCCACGCTGTATTGCAGATCATCCTTGGCGGCGGCGGTACTAAGGTCTTTATATATGTTTAAATCGATTTCAAATCTCTGAGCCCGACTTTTCTCTTTCTCCAGCACTCCGTGTCTGCCATAACAAGCTATTTTTCTAGCTATTATCTGATCCATTCTAGCGTACCACCTGATCCACTATTTGGGCAATTCTTTTACTCTCTTTCACATCATGGACCCGCATGATATCGGCTCCCTTCATTATGCTTGCTGCCATTAAACCTAGGCTGCCCTCTAGCCGTTCCTCCACCTTAAGCTTAAGAATCTGGCCGATAAATGATTTCCGGGAAAGGCCGATTACCACCGGATAGCCTAAACCCTTAAAAGCAGTTAGTTGTTTTATTATCAATAGGTTCTGGTTCACACTCTTTCCGAATCCTATACCAGGATCGATCATTATTTTACCTGGATCAAAACCAGAATCCCTTAAGCTATCGGCTGACTCCCTAATTTCATCAACTATCTCGGCTATCAGGTCTTCATAAGCCTGTCCTTGATTAAGCTGCAGTCGATTATGCATTAATATTACCGGAGCCCCATAACTGCTCAGCAAGGGCAACATAGCCCCATCCATCTTCAACGCTCCAATATCATTTATAATGTGAGCTCCGTGGTCCAGTGCGGCTTGAGCTACTCTGGCTCGACAGGTGTCGACCGATATGATTATCCCCTGATGGAACAGACCTTTGACTACCGGCAGCACCCGCTGCAATTCCTGCTCTTCATCCACCATAAGCGAGTTGGGACGGGAGGAAGCTCCCCCAATATCTATTATATCCGCTCCCTGTTCCATCATTTCAGCAGCTTTGGCCAGTGCCAGATCCAGCTCCATATGTTTTCCCCCATCCGAAAAGGAATCCGGGGTTATATTCAAAATACCCATTATAAGGGTCCTGGCCCCTATTTCTATTTCTCTGCCATTAGCCAGCTCCATCATGCGACTGCCCCCATCCAGGTTGGCGATAATGGCTTCCAGTTCTGCGGCAATACCCTTTAATCCTAAGGGCTGCTTTTTTAGCTTATCTATCAGCAGTCCATACTGACGCAAAGTGCCCATCAATAAGACATCGGTATGACTCTGCCTGTTTATGGCGGCTCGGGCTATGGCCGCTTCCCCACCTCGGGCCAGCATCTCCTGCTTAATAATATTAGCCGCTACCGAGTTGATATCTTTTAACTTAATACAGCGATGTACCGCTTTGGGGGCCATATAAGGATAGCTGCCCGGATCACAGGCTATGTCCTGCAGGAATGATATAGCTTCTCGCTGGTTAGCAATATATACTGCATGATGTCCCTGCATTACTATCCCCCATTTGTTCATGTTCTAAAAACACTCTTAAAGGAAGGGTGTTTTCTCCCAATACCTTATAGATTAGTTTATTATTGGTAATGCTATTATAGTTTAGATTATTTATTTATACAACAGTCCCACCATAGGTTAATTGTCATATTTTACTAATAGAAAACCCGGGATTAATCCCGGGTTCTTAACTTTAGAATATCCAGCAGTCTATGCTGCGTTGGTAATCAAGTATTTCGGCGGCAGAAAAAAAGAGTTCAATTTCTCTCTGGGCCGCTGAAGGAGAATCAGAGCCATGAATGATATTTTGATCTACCTTTACCGCCAGGTCTCCTCGAATGGTTCCGGGGGCTGCCTGGGCTGGATTGGTTTGGCCCATAAGCAAACGCATACTGGCGATCACTCCCTCTCCTGCCCATACCATAGCAACTACCGGCCCGGAGGTAATAAATTCAACTAAATCATTGAAAAAGCCTTTTCCCTCATGCTCAACATAGTGAATACGGGCTAGTTCAGGAGTAATTCTCATCAATTTCATAGCCTTTAATTGAAAACCCTTACTTTCTATCCGGCTGACTATCTCTCCTACCAATGATCTCTGTACTCCATCGGGTTTAATCATTACAAAAGTCTGTTCCATAATTAATACTCCTCCTGCTGCTGCTTGATATTTTTTTATTGGGGTTCCTCCGAGACCGGGCCCGAAGCTTTTGGCTCGTTATCTACCGGTGTTTCGCTTTCAGGGTCTTTTCCTTCCATGATCATCAGGAACTCCTGAGCTTCCATAATTTCGTGCTCCAGCAAGAATTCAGCCACCTGATGAAGCTTTTCCATGTGCTCGCTTAAAATTTTCTCCGCTTTCTTATAAGAATCATGTATATATTTGCTGGCTTCCTTATCAATAGCATAAGCTATGGCATCTGAATAGTCCCGGTCTCGGGCAAAGTCCCGACCCAGAAATACTTCTTCGCTTTTATGACCAAAGGTAAGGGGCCCCAGCTCGTCTGACATACCAAACTCCATAATCATTTTACGTACTATCCCACTAGCCCGCTCCAAGTCATTCTGGGCTCCAGTACTAATATCGTTTAAGACCAGGGCTTCCGCCACTCTTCCCCCTAAAAGAGTGGTAACCTCATCCAAGAGATGAGACTTGGTGATATAGTTCCGATCTTCTTCCGGCAACAGCAGAGTATATCCTCCAGCCCGCCCCCGGGGAATAATAGATATCTTATGCAATTTATCTGTGTTAGGCAGCATATAGCTTACCAGCGCATGCCCGGCTTCATGAAAGGCAACCAGACGCTTCTCCTTATCTGAAATAACCCGGGTTTTCTTTTCTGGCCCAGCAATTACCCTTTCAATGGATTCTTCCATTTCTTCCATGAATACTTTGTTCTTACCCCGACGAGCCGCCAATAGAGCTGCTTCATTAACCATGTTAGCCAAATCAGCTCCGGTAAAGCCAGGAGTGCGCTTGGCCAAAATCTCCAAATCTACATCTTCACCCATAGGCTTGTCTTTAATATGAACCTTTAGAATAGCTTCTCTGCCTTTTACATCCGGTTTATCAATTAATATATGGCGGTCAAAACGTCCTGGTCTGAGTAGAGCCGGATCCAATATGTCAGGCCGGTTGGTGGAAGCCATAACAATAATGCCTTCATTGGTACTAAAGCCATCCATTTCTACCAAGAGCTGATTTAAGGTCTGTTCTCTTTCATCATGTCCGCCTCCCAGACCAGCTCCGCGCTGGCGGCCAACGGCATCTATTTCATCAATAAAAACTATACAGGGGGCATTCTTTTTAGCCTGTTCAAACAAATCCCGAACTCGGGCTGCGCCTACCCCTACAAACATTTCCACAAAGTCCGATCCGCTAATGGAGAAAAAGGGAACAGCCGCTTCACCAGCTACTGCTCTGGCCATCAGAGTTTTTCCAGTACCTGGAGCCCCATACAGCAATACCCCCTTAGGTATCTTGGCTCCGATCTCTATGAATTTTCCAGGGTTCTTAAGAAATTCCACTACTTCCTGCATCTCTTCTTTGGCTTCTTCGGCACCAGCCACATCATCAAAGCTAATCTTAACCTCTTCTCCGCTCATAAGACGAGCTCGGCTTTTGCCGAATTGCATCACTTTATTACCCCCGCCTTGGGTCTGGTTCATAATAAACATCAGGAAGGCAATAAGCAAAACGATAGGCAATAAAGTACCCAACAGGGTCATCCAAATTGAAGGCGGCGGAACCGGCTGAGTAGTATAGTCAACCTTCTTGTCCCTCAGCAGCTTTATAATGTCGGTCTCCTTGGAAACCGTAGCCACATAACCTGTGCCATCAGCTAGTTTGCCGCTAATATTGTAGACCAGTTCATCAACTTCTACTACTGCTTGGGCTACCTGCCCCTGGGATACTTTAGTATAAAACTCAGGCTCAGACAAGGTCTTGGCCTCTTCAACGGGATTCGACGTCAACTTGAGCGCAAATACTGCTATCATAACGATAAGCACATATATGGCTATATTTTTAAGGGCCCTATCCAAATTTTTTCCTCCCCTTTGGAATAATGCAAATATCCGTCATATTGTAGCATAAACGGGGCTCCTTTTCAATTAAGCACCAGACTATAAGCTTTATTAGTGGTTTATTTAGTGTGATCATCCAGCTCCCTTCTTATTACCAAAATATTTACCGTATTATCTTTAACTGCAGCCTGGGTGGAAATACCATGTCCCCATACTGCATAGACTTCCTGCTCACTGGCCAGCAAAGGTATGGAATTTCTCTGGCCATAGGGAATTTTTTTATCGATAAAATATTTTTTTATTTTTTTGCTCCCCATCCCGGTCCAGGTCATTCTGTCTCCCTGGCGGCGGGAGCGCCAACAAAGATCCGCTTTGGGCAAAGCATCATAATCCAAGTGCATTTCTGAAGCCTTACAGCTGTAAGCTCTGCTCCTCTTAATCAATGCAAAGCTAAATGTTTCCCCTGTTTCTGCTATTCGGATACTCCCCGGTATTGATAAAGGATAAGAGAAACTCAACTCTTTTGGAGGCTTTTCCCCAATTATTAATCGATCATAAATTTTTTGTACCCAGATGCCCTGCCCCAGTTTAATTCTCTTGGCTGAGCCTGGTTTGCCCGCCAAGTCTACTATTAAACATAGATCCAGGGCACTCCAGCCTTCTTCTCCTTTTAACCAACTCAATACTATAAGCAATAGGCGTCGCTGAAAAGCCGGGTGAAGGGAGACAAACTGCGGCTGGTCGAGAATCACCTGTTTATCCTCTCTGCTAAGCAGCAGGGACGGAAGCAATTTTTCAGTCTCTATGGTCATAGCCTCATATTCCTCCCGGGCGATACATCCCAGCATATCCAGGCGTTCTACAATACGGGGATTAAAATCTTGTTCCAATATGGGTATCAATTCCTGCCGGACCCGATTACGCAAAAATCGGGTATCATAATTGCTCAAATCCGTACAAAATGATAAATGCTCCGCTTCCAAGTAAGCCTCAATCTCTCTTCGATCCAAACCCAGCAAAGGCCTGATCAAATAATCGCTAACCGGTAGTATTCCTCTTAAACCTTTGATCCCGCTTCCCCGCATTATATGCATCAATATGGTCTCCGCTTGGTCATGACGATGATGAGCGGTAGCTACATAATCAGCCCCTAGCTGTTCTTTTAATTGCTGGAAAAATTCATAACGGCTTTCCCGGGCAGTTTCTTCTATTCCCTTTCTATTAGCTAGAGCCCTTTTTTCCACCTCCACACGATGGCAGTACAAGGCAATCTCCCAATCCGAGCATAATCTCTGTACAAAGGCTTCCTCTTCATCGGCCTCAGGTCTTAATTGATGATTTACATGAGCGGCCAATAGCTGCAACCTAAACTCAGCTGCCAGTGTTTTCAGAATATGCAGCAAGGCTATCGAATCCGGCCCTCCAGATACAGCTGCAATCACAGTTGCTCCCGGACGGAAGAGCCCGTATTTATTTATATAATCTTTAACCTTAAGCCGCACCATGCTATCTATGCTCCAACTTTAATTAATATTACCCTTTATATAAATATTCTTGCTGCCATTTGTCAAGCCGACTGCTGCTCACGAACTTAATCTAATCCGGCAAGTTTAAATCCAGATAGCAACAGATAACCGTCATATCATCGGAGGGCTTGCCCTGACACCTGCTCAAGGCCCGGTTAATTATCATCTCGGCAATAAGTTGAGGATCTCCGTCGGCAATTTTTAATAATTCCTGAATCCAGAGCGTATTGTCTTCATCCTTATTACCAGTAAAATCCAACACCCCATCACTTATCATCACCAGAAGATCTCGGGCTGCTAGCCGACGATTATAGTTATAGACATCCATGGTTTCTACTATTCCTACTGGCAAAGAGCTAGCGCTAATAAGTTCAACTTGTCCTCCCCTCTTCAAAAAAGAAGGCACACCGCCGGTTTTTATAAAATCCGCCTCAGCAGTATAAAGATCGATCATGGCAATATCCAAGGTGGCAAAGTCTTCCCGGGTGGATTTTAATAGTAAGGTTGAATTAATGGTGTCCAGAGCTACTGCCTTGTCAAACCCGGCCTCTAACAGGCTTTCCAGCATACGGATAGCCGAGCGGCTTTGAGTGAAAGCTTCCTCTCCTATCCCCATACCGTCACTCAATGCGATTAATTCCCGGCAATCATGGAGCGCAGCCACGGTATAACTGTCTCCGCATACATTTTCTTTGCCTACCTGAGCCACCCCAGTACGTACCCGGTAGGTACAAGCTCGGTTAAGGGTAAATTCACAGTTGCCTTTACCCATAAGACACGGACAGTTGCGTTCAGTGACTTCGAATTTCTCTCCCAACACCGCAGATACCGCAGTTGATACCTGACTGGCACAGTACTGCCCGTCGGTACAAGAACCCATAATTATCTTAATATATAATTGCTGATTAGCTCTTCTAACCGGTGTGATCTCCAGGAGTTTAAAATCCATTTTCTTCATGCTCTTCTTGATTTTATCTTTTAAGTCATAGTCAATATGGGTCTTATCATCATAATCATCGGCCAGATTTTCAATGACTCGGCTTATTCCCTGGATTTGACGGGAAATCATGCCACAGGACTCATCCAGCCGATTTTTCCAGTATTGATTGAGACGCAGACTGGCATACAAGTAGTTGATCAAGTTGACTATATCCCGGCTGTAGAGACAGCTCCGGCGAAAGTCAGGGGGACATTGCTCATAAACAATACTGCCCATCCTCTCAGCAATAGTAAATAAATCCAGCAATTCTTTGGAGGTTTTATAACAGTACTTCTCCCAGCACTTTTGGTAGTGCAGGCACTGATAACAAATACCGCTGGATATTTCTTCATAAAGGTAATTCAGGCAAGCTTCCTCTTTTTTTAAACAACTGGGCGGATCATAAGGTTGCAGGGTACTGGCAATTTCATTGAATACCCGGGCCACCCCCCTTAGTCGTTCCCGTGCCTCATCACGCATACATTCGGCCGCTTGGCTTATTTTGCCCTCACCATTGGGTACCAAAGAGAGAGCTGGTATTTTCTTAATGCTTTGATTAAGTGATTCCGGCAAGAGAAAGAAGATCAGACAAGCAACAGCTGTCTCCCAAATCCCCAGGACAGTTGCTTGAGTCTCAGGAATAAAGAGCGAAAATCCCATGGTGCCAAGCATGAAGCCAATCACTATCCCCAGTCGACCTAAGCTCCTAAACAGCCCGGCTAATAAACCAGACACCGTATATAATCCCAAAGTAAAGCTTAGGGTACTGGAGTTTATAGATGGTATCAACCCTACCATCACTCCAACCATGGTAGCCTGTCCAGCTCCCCAGAACCAAGCAGCAGCTAGGATCCCTAATCGGCACAGGATGGAACTTATACTTAATCCGGCCCATTGGAATCCATCCAAACCTATAACCACTCCAATTCCCAGAATGAGAAATGCTGCTATATCTTCAAAGGCAAAGGCATTCATCTTCTTCTTCTTTTTTATTGCGTCACTGCTTACTATAAACACAAAACTTAATATACCTGCCATTAGCGATTCAAAAATGATGACCATTTCACCATAAAAAGACATACCAGTCTTTACTAGAAAAAGACTTTTGACTAGAAATATGGTGGCAGTACATACGAAAGGAATACCCCACCAGTATTTTTCTGCCGGCAGTTTACTATAATTAATAATAGATATTAGCAGCAAAATGCTGGTGATGTTTCCCATTAATCCCATATGGGCGGACTGATTGATCAGTCCGATGCTGGCAGCCAAACCCATGGCCAGGCCTGCTACCGGTTGCCTTCGCCCAAAGGCAGCTATAAAAGCAAACATAAAGGGCAGCAGTTCACCCAGCAAGGAAGCCCGAGCCATAACAAAGGCCATGAGGCACAGAATTAATACTTCTACCCGCAACAAGCTGTTCCCTAGCTGACTTAAGTTGATACCGTGGGGAAACCGCCTTAAGATAGCTCTTTTGAGCATCTTAGACAGCTGAGCCTTCTTTTCCAGCCATCTTTTTCCTGGAGTTTCTTTTATTCTCTGAAAAGGATAAACTTCAATTTGTTCCATTTATAAACCCCCCCATCTCCAATTACTTGTCCATAAATTATATCAGGGTAGACTGGTAAAATTTGTCATTAATGGTGGGGGTGCCTAATTAGTTTTATACAAAATTCATTCAAAACGCAGTTTAGCATACACTATTTGGCTTGCTTCAACACAACCCAAGACCTTCAGGCAGAATAGCTGTCGATATGGATTCTCCTTAACCATCATGATCAGAGAATACAAGCGAGTATGAATATTTTGACTATGCCCGACGGGCGGTCAAAGACCGCCCCTACAATAGCGCAGCGGAACCCTCCTTGGCACGCCGTCCAAAGCAGGCCCCTTAACTATTGGGACCTCTCATTCTTGTAATATAGGCTCCAAATTACTCCCTCCAACAAATCACTTTCGCTTACTATCATCTCCCTGGCCGCTAGTATGAACATTATAAGTTCTATAATCCTGGATCCCTGGGGAAGTATATCGGCCCTTTCCGGCTGCAAGCCGAGAATTTTTTTTCTCTGCTCCAAGTCCGTAGAAAATAAGCGCTGGGATAAGTGGCTAACTTCCTCAAAGCTTAGAACCTGGCCATGAATTAATTCAGGCTTATACTCTCCTATAGCCATTTTCATAGCCGCCAGGCTGGTGGCGGTTCCCCCTACCATTACCAGAGGATGCCCGCGAAGAGCTTTGATGTCCCCCAGGCCATCTTCCAGCAGCTTCAGCATGGCTTCTCGGCTCAGATTGCTTTCGCTGGCTCGAACTGCACCTAGAGGCAATGATTTAATATATATCTCATTATCTTGCTTGGAGATTATTTCCGTACTGCCGCCACCTATATCCACTACTACTGGATATAGGTCCAGGCCCAGGCCATGCTCCACTCCCCGGAAAGTTAAGCAGGCTTCTTCCTTGCCATCAATTATATCTATAACACCCGGAAAATGCTGGGTCATAGTTTCCCAAAAATAGTCTCGGTTATCAGCATCTCTAACCGCGCTGGTTGCTACCGCCCTGCAGGCCACTACTCTGGCTCTTTGGATAAGATCAGTATATTCCAATAAACAATTGAGGGTTTTTTTTATCGCTTCCTCACTTATCTTTCCGCTGTGAATTAACCCCTGTCCTAATCTGCTTTGGTTTAAACCCCGATGCAGGGGAACCAATCGCCGCCCAGCATCTATCTGGGCAATCAACAAACGACAGGAATTAGTTCCAAAATCTACTGCTGCATATTTCAATCCCGTTTCCTCCTGCCATTACATTGTCGGGTCTTAAGCTACTTGGTGTTAAGTTTATTTGTAAATACCAGACTCAAATCACCACATCCGCATCTCAATAAATTAACTCCATATCAACAAAAGAGCACTCACAAAAGTGCTCTTTTATACTCTAAACCAATCCGTTCCTTAGGAGGGATTGTTCCTTCTCTTTTTTTGCTCCAAGCGATTCTTGATGGGTTGCATACGCTCATCGCTCTCTTTTAAAAACTTGCTTATCTTGTCATCCAGACTCAATGGTTCATTCTTAGCCCGCGGATCCTGTCCATAAACATTGCGCCGGTTGGCATTAGGATTAGGGCGCCTGATTCGATCGGGTTTCACTTCAATGGCTTTGGAGGACGTGGTCGCCTGTTTGATGGATAGACCGATTTTATTTCCCGATACATTTAATACCTTTACCTTGACCTGGTCTCCTACCTGGATAAAATCTCTTACATCTTTCACATAAGTGTCGGCAATTTCGGAGATATGAACGAGTCCAACTATTCCTCCGGCCAACTCGATAAATGCTCCGAAATTAGTTATGCCCTGTACTTTACCTTCAATGATTTCCCCCGGCACAATATTCGCTTGTTCTGTAGGCATGAAAATGATAGTCCTCCTCTTATCTGATAGGTTCATTGTATTAGATGGAGCGACGCTAGTCAACATTTATCGCGAACATTATCAAGGTGCCCTTATAATTATTCAGATAACACAGGAACCATGATGGTCTCTCCATTTTTAACCATTCCCAGCTGTTCCCGGGCAATCTTTTCCACGTTTTGGGGAGAATTGGCTTCTTGCATGGCTTTCTCAAGCTGGGCATTCTGCTTGGTCAAGCTATCTTTTTCACTTTCCAAATTGGCCTTGCGCTGGTTTAAATCATATATGCACTTGGCTCTGGGTACGATGGTTATCAATAAAAGGATGCCCAGCACAGTAGCAATCAATACCCTTATGAAAGGTCTTTTCTCCTGCTCTTTATTCATCATCTTCATCCTCATCTGCTGTTACACCAAGTATACTTCCCGGTATAACAATTACTACTTCATATCCTTTAACCCGGGCCCGATTAAGGAGTGTAGCAACCGTACTGGGGCTTAACTTAAGCCGGACTGCAATTTCACTGTTGCTAAACCCAGATTCTTTTAAAACGACTGCCTGTTTTTCCCGAAAACTCAATTTTTCTGCTCCGCGTATTTCTATTCTCATAATTCTCATTCATGGTTTCCAAGTATTTTATCTACAACTTCAAGTATTTTATCTACAACTTATGGATAATTTGTGGATAAATTCAGTACATTATTGTTCTACAACCATACTTAAAAACCCTTTAATTGCTCTAAATTTATTTTCTACTTTCTTCGTCTTGGTTTTTCAGACCCGGGATGACTACCATTCTTTTGATACGATAGATGATATCTCGAGGAAAGCAGTATAAGCCTTTATAAAGCAGCCTGACTCCGGCCAAAGTAATGTCCGCCAATCTGGATATAAGGACCTCACAATGCCGGGATAAAATTCGAAAGTAGATTATCCCTCCCACTATCAAGGCTATTAACACATAGCTTCGCATCTCACCCTGGTTAATATATAACATCCCCAGGAATACCAGCATAACCATCATTATCCAAAACAGCAGGTCCAGTATATATAAAAACAATTTGGTCACTTTAGCCTTCCTGATCAGGGTTTGATAATAATGCAAAATACAAGCGGTGAACAAACCCAAAATCATAGTAAAAAAGAAGGCTTCCAATTGAAACCATATGCCGGGCAAAATTTTCCTCCTTAAACCTTCGCTCAGGATAAGCCTTTGATTATAAACTTCCATCAAAGGAGACAAGAAAACAGTACTAACTACTGGTTTTTAGATTTCATCTTGGTTCTTTACTTCAACAGGCGGGATAGAATGTTTTTCCCCCGGGTCTTTATATCTTTGCCTTCCTTTTTATATTGGATATTTATAATGCTGCCCTCGACTACCACTTTACCCTGCTCCAGGTTCAACATACTTACATGCAGCTGTTCTCCCAACACATATAGAAAACCCATTACTGTTTCCAGTATTATCTCTTCTTCATCGAAAGTGTTTACGTTTTCCACTCCTGATATCTCCATGGTCCTACGATCTAATAACAATAAAGTATGTTCGGACATTTTATCTCCTCCACTCGCCTTTTTTGGGCTCATAATTAAGCACCTGCTGCAAGACTTGCTAATTAAAAATATGCTTAACAGGGGCCTATTTATGACTAAAGAAATATCCTATCATAAATAGGATTCCCATTAAGAAGCCGAACGACGAAAGAGAGCCACTGAACACAGCTGTACAGTTTAGCCCGGCACCCCTTTCGTCGTGAGGCAAGTAGATGGACCACGGAAAATCTGACGACGAATATTTATGTATCCAAACCCTCGAAATATAACTTTCCGCAGGGGAATCAAATACAAACCCGCTTTTAGGCCTTAGGGTCTAAAAACGGGTTCGTTAAGATTTTAACGGATTCTTATTGCTCCAGAACTCGATAGAGGTTTTTCGCTTCACCAGCTTTAACACTGTCTCGAAGCTCAAGCACTTCAACAACTGTTTGGCGCTGTCCTATATTTATAGATATAATATCTCCTTTTTTAAGCAGGGTAGAAGGCTTGGCTACTCGATTATTTACCATTACTCTTTCGTGTTCAGCGAAATCTTTAGCCACAGTTCTTCGTTTAATAATTCTCGATACCTTAAGGAATTTGTCCAATCTCATCTCAATCTACTGCATCTTTAAGTGCTTTGCCCGCTTTAAAGGCTGGGACTCTAGCAGCAGGAATACTTATTTCTTCACCTGTTTGAGGATTCCGGCCTTTTCTAGCCTGTCTATCCCTCACTTCAAAGGTTCCAAATCCGATTAATTGAACTTTATCTCCGGTTTTGAGAGTGCCTTCTATGGTTGAAAAGAACGCATTAACTACTTTTTCAACATCTTTTTTGGTCATTCCTGTCCTGGCCGATACTTCGCTAATTAGGTCTGTCTTGTTCAAGAATTATCCCTCCTTCGCTTTTATAATATGGCTATTCGATGTAATACTAGATTTTCCTGCTTTCCTTATAAATTATTGCTGTAATAATCCTTGGCTTTAGCCTATAAACCTTGGGTTTTGGCTTCCTCCCATAGACTATCCATAGCCTCCAAACCTAATTGCTCCAGCTTAGCTCCTGCCTGAGCAGTCTTATCTTCTATATAATTAAAGCGTCGGATAAATTTCTGGTTGGAATCCTGCAGAGCCGCTTCTGGATCTATTTGATGTAAGCGGGCTAAATTAACTGCCGCAAACAGAATATCCCCCATTTCTTCTTGTCGCTCCTGATCAGATGAGGCTTCTTTAAACTCCTCTATTTCTTCTTTAAGTTTGTCCATTGCCCCTTCAGGAGTAGGCCAGTCGAAACCTACTCGGGCTGCCTTCTCTTGAATCTTTTCAGCTCTCATCAATGCCGGTAACATGGACGGTATTCCTGCCAATACCGTTTTTTTACCCTCTTTGCGCTTAAAACTCTCCCAATGGGTCATGACCTCTTCGCTGGACTCCAGATGCATAGTGGCAAATACATGTGGGTGCCTCTGTATCATCTTGTCCGAAACCGTCTTTACTACTTGAGCAAAATCAAAGTGCCCGTCTCTCTTAGCCAGGGCGGCATGAAAAACTACCTGCAGCAAGACATCTCCCAGTTCTTCTCGCAGTTCTTCTATAGATTGCTGCTTGATAGCCTCTATCACCTCATAACTCTCCTCGATTAAATACCTAGCCAGGGATTCATGGCTTTGTTCTCTATCCCAGGGGCATCCCCGGGGACTAAGCAGTTGGTCCATAATATTAAGCAGCCGTTCTATTTCTTTGCCATTGCTATCCATAGGTTTAAGCGACCCCTTTCTTCAATTTATGTTCAAGGTTTTTCTTTATACTTTACTCATCCTCTTTATCATTTTTATATCGAATTCTTTGAACAATAAAAGCAATATTCCATATATGCCTACCCCGGCTATTATAGCTAAGAGAGTAGAGATGTGGGAATTTATATCGGCACCTACCAGAGCGGCAAATATGAACTTAACTCCTATACCCATTATTAGGGTGATAAAAGACAATTTTACCAATCGCTTGATTTCATAGTGTATACCGGTAAATTTCTGTAAGCAAATCAGGTTCAGCAGTGATCCTACCAGGAATGCACATACAGTTCCTATGGCAGCGCCTTGTATATTTAAGTGCGGCACGCTGGTAAGGGTATAGTTCATAATCACTTTAAGGATACCTGTAATTACTAAATTACGCATGGCTATTTCTGGTCTGCCTATCCCTTGTAATCCAGCACTGGAAAGCTGAAAAGCAGCTAAAACAATACAGGAAAAGGCCAGAGGCTCTAAAGGTATACCGGCTTCTGGAGTTGCATAGAGCAGATCACAAATAGGAAAAGCCAGGGTAAATAAGCCGGCAGCACAAGGCAAGGATATTAGCATCCCAGCCCGAATCCCATAATTTATTCTATCTGTTAACAGCTCCTTATCCTGCCGAGCCAAAGCCTCTGATACTGCGGGAACCAGACTGGTAGCAATGGCTATGGTAAATATGGTGGGCAAGCTAATCAATACTGCCGCCATGCCTGATAATTGACCATATAAAGCAGTAGCCTGGGAGGTAGTATAGTGTATGGCCATCAGCCTTCCAGGTACAATAACCGCATCCAGCATCTGCACTAGAGGCAAGACCACCGCCCCAAAAGAAACTGGTATGGCCAAGGCCACCATTTCTCGAGCCAATTGGGCTGAGGAGGTCCCACTGTATATCAGATTGGCAGATGGATTTTGATGAGACGGGAATCGCAGGTAGAACACCATCAAAACCAACAGGCCCGCTACTCCTCCTACTACCGCCCCAAATGTGGCTCCGGCTGCTGAATAAGCTAAGCCCCGGGGGAAGAGATAAAAGGCCAAGAGCAATACTGCGGTAACTCGAAACAGCTGTTCAATTACCTGAGAAACCGCTGTTGGCACCATGGATTGGTACCCTTGAAAATAACCCCTGAATACGGACATCAAGCCCGATAAGAAAATAGCTGGAGCTACTGCTATGATGGGATAATAAGCTCGGGGATCCTTCAATATGTTTTCAGCAATAAATCCGGCTGATTGCATTACCAGCAAGGTTAACAAAAGACCAAATATGAACAGTATTACTAATGATACTTTAAATATTTTACGACTGTCTCCGGTTAATCCAGCCGTTTCTTTTCTAGAGACCAAAACAGAAATTGCTACCGGTACCCCTGCAGTAGCCAGGGCCAATATAGTAGTATAAATGGGGTAAGCCATCTGGTATAACCCCATGCCCTCTCCACCCAATAGCCTGGCTAATGGTATACGATATACTGCCCCCAAAATCTTGCTAAGAGCTCCAGCGGCACTTAAAACCACCGCCCCTCGAAGAAAGCTCTGCCTTTTATCCATACTTTTCCTCCCCATGGTAAATAAAATATGATATCTCCCGCCCAGTTTGGCCGGGCTGGGTTAGCATCTATATTATGGTATCAATATACATTGTATTACTTTTGCTCTTCCTGTACTAATAATTTCTCATAATAAAGAAGCGATCTTATTGAATAAGACCGCTTCTCTATTATATAACTACTATTGTTCCATTTGCTTGGCCAGAAATCCAGCCGCAGTTTCCGCCAGTTTTATCTCCATATCTCCCAGTTTGATACCGGGCTCCTTACTAACCAAGATTACTGCTCCAATGGGATCTCCCTGAGTTATAATAGGGGCAATAACCTGGGATTTCAAAGTATATTCACGATCATCGTTTTGTATTACGTGCAGGTTCTCGTCATCTGGAGATTCCAAGTCATTCATTACCAGGGTGCTCCGTTCTTCCAGAGCTCTTTCAACTGCTTTGCCGATACTCTTGCCCAGGAACTCACGTTTATTCGCCCCCGAGAGAGCTATAATCACATCTCGATCAGCAATCATGGAAATATGGCCAATGGTTTCATGCAGAGAATCCGCATATTCTTTAGCAAAATCCCCCAATTCTCCTATGGGAGAATATTTTTTTAATATAACTTCACCTTCCCGGTCAACAAAAATTTCCAGCGGGTCTCCTTCGCGTATACGCAGTGTCCTTCTTATTT
>JAAYJK010000120.1 GCA_012522955.1 Syntrophomonadaceae bacterium | reverse complement strand
TATAGGAATGGAATACTAGTGTTCCCTAATCCGAATTATATTCGGATTATTCGATAAAGTATACAATAAAATGGACAGTTATCTCAAAAAAACGGAGCTAAGCAACAATATCTAAAGTAAAAGATAACCTTTTGCAGCTTAATAAGTTTATGATAGCCATGAGGTCGAACAAAGAGCCTCAGGCTAATGGAAATAAGAAAAATAATATGGTAATGGTTTACTTATATAGAATATAAGACAAGTTCAGCAAGTAAGTGTGTTATGGTACTTATCTACTACATCCTGCATTGCAGCAACTATCGGTGTCCAGGCCAGAGAATCTTTAGGCAGAAATGACTATGAAGGGAGGTACAATTTGTTATTGGGTAGTGGAAGAAACGCTTTGATGCCCGGTTGGATAGTGTGGGTATTTCACCGAAAAAGTAGGGGAAATATGCTATTCGGCTATGGGATATGAGTTTATAGATAGGTGACATCACCTTGTGATTAAGCTTATTAATCAAAGTCGGTAAATATCAACCTTCCGACATTACAACAGACATAACATTGCTTGAAACAACTATTGAATCTATTTGCATGTCTAAGGAAATGGGTGGCCTTAATAGTAACAATATATGAGAAAGCGGGGATAAAGAATGAAAGTTGCAGAACTATTTAATATTAAAGGAAAAACAGCAGTTATTACCGGTGGATCAATGGGTCTTGGAGCACAATGTGCCGATGCTCTGGCCGAAATGGGCTGTAATGTAGTGGTTGCGGCTCGCAAAATTGAAAGATGCGAAGATCTGTGCAATCAACTGGAAAAAGAGTATAAGATACAGGCTCAACCTGCAGCTTGCGATGTAAGTAAAATTGAAGATGGGGAAAAATTAATAGATTTGGCCGTGGAACGTTTTGGAAGCGTTGATATTCTGGTTAATAATGCAGGAACTGCCTGGGGTGGTAATCCGATGAAATTCCCCATGGATGGGTGGCAGAAAGTACTTGATCTTAATTTAACGGGAACTTATTACCTTACCTCAGCAGCAGCTAGAAAAATGAAAGAACAGGGTGGCGGTAAAATAATCTTTATGTCCTCTACCGCTGGGCTGGTTGCCTCCAGAGGCCAGTCTACCCCGACCTATACTGCTACCAAAGCAGCCTTAATCATGTTAGCAAGAGACTTGGCTTATAAATGGGGCAAATATAATATCTATGTAAATGCCTTGGCTCCTGGTTACTTCCCAACTGATTTTTCCGGAAGAGCTTTAAGCCCAGAAGTTGAAGCTGCATCCAAGGCAAGAATAGCCCTGGGTAGATTTGGTGACGAAGATGATCTGAAGGGTGCCGTAGCATTTTTCTGTTCAGATGCTTCCAAGTATGTAACCGGTCAGTATATGATAATTGACGGCGGTGCCATTCTCTAATATATAGAACCAAAGCAAGTGGGAACGGTTCTCGTAAGAGAGGACAGTTCTTGACTTGCCTATGTACCTCTTTTTACTTTGGCGCCTGAGATTAAAGCAATAATTAGCTTATAATTCTTGATGGCATAGTTATGCAAAGCAAAACTTGCCGTTTAGCTGAGCAGTGAGAGATTAAATAAACGAAGATCTTAGCAATAAATCAATTAAAGGCTCGTATAAGAGAGTTTTAGGCAAGCATCGAATCAATCGCAAGGCTTGCCTGTTTTTTTGCCTTCAATTATCCTTCGTATCATTTACTATTCAAGGAACAAATAAGTACCCTTTAATTCATTATGTGGCTAAATAGGCTATAATGGAACAGCATCTAATCAGTAACAGCCAAACTGGCCAATGCAATAATGATTTCCTGCTAAAAATCATATTTCGCAGCTTATGCATCCAAATTAGTAATCTGGGGTTTTAGTAGGGGAGTTAATAATAGAAGCTGGGAGGAAGACAGTGAGTAAAACCAAACGAAGTGGGCATTCGGAATGGATAGCCCAAGAAACAATAGAGTTAATGAAGTTTTTGAGGAATAAGCTTCCTAAACAATCCCGGAATAATATTAAGTCCCTTTTAAGTCATGGTCAGGTTCAAGTAGATGATAGAGTGGTAACTCAATATAATTATGGGTTGCAAAAGGGGCAGGTCGTAAAGGTGAACTGGGATCTGCTCAGGGAAGAAAAAGTAGAATCAGGCCTAAAAATAGTCTATGAAGATCCTCAAATAATAGTAATTGAAAAGCCCCCAGGATTACTGTCCATAGCTTCGGATAAGGAGAAAGTTAATACTGCCTATCATTATTTGACCGATTATGTGCGTCAAAATCATACTGCTGAGAGAATCTTCATAGTGCACCGTCTGGATCGAGATACCTCTGGGCTTATGCTGTTTGCAAAGAATGAAAGGGTTAAACATCAGCTGCAGGATGCCTGGAAGGAAATGTTGATAGAAAGAGCTTATTTGGCCGTTGTACAAGGCCAGGTAAAACAGGAAAGCAGTATGGTCAAGTCCTGGTTAAAGGAAAGCAAAAACATGGTCATGTACTCCAGTAGTAAAATGGGAGACGGTAAGGAGGCCATAACCCATTATCGCGTACTGAATTCTTCCTCCAGATATTCACTCCTGGAGATAAGACTGGAAACGGGCAGGAAGAACCAGATAAGGGTTCATATGAAGGACATAGGGCACATTATAGTCGGAGACAAAAAATATGGCTCCACAATAAACCCTATTGCTCGCCTGGGGCTGCATGCTCATGTTCTGGCTTTTCAAGATCCTATTTCCAGGTCATTACTGCGTTTTGAAACTGAGATTCCAGCTCAATTCTCTCGTCTGTTTAAAAGCAACAGATGAAGTTGACAGCTGGAACCGTCTCCATTGATAGCGGGCACGGTTTCAGCTGTCAATACTAGTCTATTTAAAATCAAGGCTAAGCCCGGCTATAATAATGTTCAAGGCTGAAATGAGGTCAAAAATTAGCTGCTAAACCAGCAAAAATATTTTTTGACCCCTTTTTTTTTGCTTTACTTTCCGCATTTATATGTATAAAGAAAAATATAGGAGGGAAAAGCATTGAGAAAATGGATAAGCATATTAGCTTTATGTGTATTTACTACCAGTATTTGGGCCGGAATAGCTTTGGCCCAAAAAGACCAAAATGCTAACGGTTCCTTTAAAGGCAAGCACTTTAATCAGAGCCAAGATCAACGATTCAAAGATGTAGATCAAGATTGGGCACGGGAAGATATAGAAAAAGCTAGCAAGAAAGGATTTGTAAAGGGTTATGAAGATGGAACATTTCAACCCAATAAACCAGTAAGCTCTCTGGAAACCCTGGTCATACTAGTAAGAGCCGCGGGACTGGAAGAGCAGGTTGAGGACTATGAGTTAAGTAACCAGGATTTGCGTAGCTTAAAGAAAATTCCTTATTGGGCTAAAGCTTATGTAGCAGTAGCCCTGGAGGAGGGTATTCTTTTAGAAGAAGAAATCAAGACTTTCAACCCTAACCAGGGAGCCAAGAGGTATCAGGTCTGCATTTATATGCAAAAGGTTCTTGATAAGTTCAATATTAACCCGGAAGACGATGATTTTATGGAGAGTTTTATTGATAATCACTTATTCCCCCTTGAAGCTCACAAGTCCATAAAAAATTTAGCTCGGCTAGGGGTGGTCAATGGATATCCGGACGGTTCCTTCGCACCTACGCGGGTTGTTAAACGAAACGAAATGGCTCGGATGATCAATTATCTGGATAAAAACTGCATTCAGAATTCAGAAGCTTATGTATTGAATGGCACTTTGTCAGAAGCAGACCTGAAAAACCAGGTACTATATCTAAGCGTCATCGACAATAAAGATAAAAAATGGAACTTTACCGTAGAAGAAGATGATGAAATCCTCCTTTATTATGGTCGCCAACAACTGGAATTTGATGACTGGGACCGGATAGAGGCTGGGGGAGACGTAAGGGTGCTACTGGATAAAGAGCAAGAAGCTATCTGGATAAAAGTAGCTCCGCCGGAAGAGGAAGCAGATTACCTGTTATTCAAAGGAATCCTGGAGAAAGTAGACCTTGATGATGAGGAGCTCAATCTGAACATAGTCGATAGTAAAAATAAAGAGTGGAATTTTAGCCT
>JAAYJK010000119.1 GCA_012522955.1 Syntrophomonadaceae bacterium | reverse complement strand
TAAACAGTCTCTCCGCGCTTTGTAGAATTTTCTTTTTAACATCAGGTATTTTTTTAGGCATTCAGACTCTCCTTTGTTTGCAAATATTAGCAATTATATTGAACAATGTTCAAATAGTCAATTGCTATTTTTGTCGGATTTTATTGCCCCGAATTTTAACAATAAATCACTTGGACAAGAGCTTCTATCCAGCTGAAAGAAGTATAAAAGGCTTGACCCGAAAGTGCTTTATTACGATTTACCCGTTTTCTAATGCCAAACTTATAGGGGCGGTCTTTGAATGCCCGCTCCCGGCATATCCTCAAGGTTTCCTGCTCGCTTGTGTTTGATGATCATGGGGTTGACAAAAAGGTAAACAAGTGGCTTGGGTCAATATTTTCCAAGAGAATGGTTAAGCCCCGGTTCTCATCTCACTCCTGGACTTATTTTTCTTCTCCTTTACTTCTCCACTCCAGGTCCTGGGGTTGGTATTTAACTATTAATTCCTGCTTTACCCGAGTAGAGCGGGCAATTCTGATGGCAGGCCCTGTGCTGCTTGCTTGCCCTTCCTGATCATTGACACTAGCCTCTGCTTCCGGTTCAGAATCACTTACAGTTAACTCTCCTGCCGGCCCATATTCTTCCTCTTCTTCCTCTTCTAGAATATCCCACTCTTCCTGTTCCCCTGCCTCTTCGTTGCTTAACCTACCCTCCTGCTCCCTGCTGTCTTCGGGCTCATGATCCTGTTCATAGGGTTTTATTTTTG
This sequence comes from Syntrophomonadaceae bacterium, assembly GCA_012522955.1. Lineage (GTDB taxonomy): Bacteria > Bacillota > Syntrophomonadia > Syntrophomonadales > Syntrophomonadaceae > JAAYJK01. The sequence continues at coordinate 3,146 of JAAYJK010000119.1, read as the reverse complement.
ATCTATTCTCCTCCATTGCTTATCCTCCTGAACTTAAATCTGCTACATTATACGTGAAGACCGCCGGATTATTAATTATTTTTGGACCCTTTATCATGCTCTTTCAGTTAGGATAGCTATAGGCACAATAGCACCGCAGTATTTTTAGCCACCGGCGGGCGGGCGACCATAGGTGGCCCCTACAGGCTTAATAGCACCGTATATCGTTTACTTTTAGCTAGAGCAGCAGGTTTATCTCGTACTTCTCCAGCCACCGATTAATCTGCCACAAGTAAGCCAGGTATTGAATATCCCCCATTAACTGGCTGAACCAGGGCCGGTTAAAAAGAGGGCGGCCGCTTTCAATCTGGTATTGCAAGGTATTTTTATCAATGAGAGCATGGACGGGAGCCAGGGGATCATTTAGGATTCTCAGCAGCATTTTTCGCACCTCCTCCCCGTATTGTGGGTGGTGGGTTTTGGGATATGGGTTTTTTTTTCTCTCCAACACCGGCCCTGGCAAGAGCCCTTTCATAGCTTTTCTGAATATACCCTTGGCCATGCCTTGGCAATTTTTCATAGGCCAGGGGATATTCCAGGCATACTGCAAAAATTCATGGTCGGCAAAAGGAACTCTGACCTCCAAGCCTTGAGCCATACTCATTCGATCCTTTCGGTCCAGCAAGGTACTCATGAAACGGGTAATGTTAAGATATGTGATTTCTCTCATTCTGACCTCCACGGTGGTCTCCCCCTCCAGGCTGGGAACCTCCTTTATAGCTTCCTTATATCTGGCTTGCAGGTACTCATCCCCGTTTATCTCCCCCAGTAGCAGGGGGGATAGGAATCTCTGGCGTTCAGCCACCATTCTTATCCAGGGAAAAGCTGGGGTTTGGGTCACTTCAGGATCATAAAACCAGGGATAGCCCCCCATTATCTCATCAGCACATTCTCCGGATAAAGCCACTACAGCTTCTTTTTTTACTTCCCGACTAAACAGGTACAAAGAGGTATCCACATCAGCCATACCTGGCCGGTCATTAGCCAGCAATGCCGATTCCAGAGCCTGAGCCAATTCCACATTGTCCAGCACAATTGAATGGTGTCGAGTGCCCAGGTAGTTGGATACCATATGGATCCAGGGATTATCTGCTCCGGTCTCAAAGTAATTGGGAGCGAAATATCTTCCGCTATCAGAATAATCTACCGAAAAAGTGGCCAGAGCATCTCCATCTTGCCCTTTATATCCCTCTGCCGCCAGTGCAGTAATGGCACTGGAATCTAATCCTCCAGAAAGCAGGGTGCACAAGGGCCGATCAGAGACCAACTGACTCTTGACGCTACTGACGAATAGTTCTTTCAGCCTAGCGGCAGTGTCATCCAGGGAATCAAAATGGGGTCGGCTTTCCAAACTCCAGTACTTTTTTATGCTGAGCTTTTCCGGGCTGTATAAGATCCAAGTTCCCGGCTCCATCTCCCCTAGGCCTTTAAATATGCCATGGCCCGGACTTCGGGCTGGTCCCATATAAAAGATTTCTGCCAGGCCTTCCCCATCCACCTGGGCTTTAACATCCGGGTGCTTCAGTATACATTTGGCCTCGGAAGCAAACAATATTCCATGGGGCAAACAATAGTAAAACAAGGGTTTTACACCAAGGCGATCCCGAGCCAAAAACAGAGTTTGGTCCGACTCCTTCCATATGCCAAAAGCGTAAATACCCCTTAAACTCTTGACACATTCCGTTCCCCATTCTATATAGGAAGTCAATAAGACTTCGGTATCAGAATTGCGACTGTTAAAAACATACCCTTTTCTTTCTAAAATCCTCCTTAATTCCAAAGTATTATATAGTTCTCCATTATAAGTTATAACCCAGGAACTGCCCTGATAGAGCTTCTCCATAGGCTGCTCCCCTCCGACCGGATCCACTACTATTAGACGACGATGGCCTAAAGCAGCCTGATTGGACAACCAGGTTCCAGCCTGGTCCGGTCCCCGATGCTTAACAGCATCAGCCATTCGGTCTATTGTATGTCCCTTATCTCTTAAATCCTGTTTCCAGTCTACCCAACCTACTATTCCACACATAAATCTGTCCCTCCCATAAAAACAGGCCTGGAATAGAAATTCCAGACCCCATTGTCTATATTAATATATGACTCAGTGGAATAGGTAGTTCCCACCAAGACGATTTATTTAATAATCAATAAAAATCAAATTCACTTAGACAACCTCCTGCACTGAGCCGATGCCTTCCGATCCTCTTCTCCCCATAGAGCAGCAAGGGGCAGAGCAGGAGGTTCTCATTGGCTAAAATCTCAAGCAACCGACCAATGGACTGACTAATGGTGTTGCCCATGTCAAATCCTGGCGACAAGAATTTATTCATTGGCCGATTAGAAACACTTGATATATCAGAATAAACCTTTTTAAGCATCTGTTTTATATATTCTATTTTTAATTGCTGAAATCCTTCTTAATACCCATTTTATATGCTACTATTGAGGTTATTACTATTGATCGGTTCTGTAAACGCCCCGGATCCGTTTCCTATTCAACTAACCAAGCTCCGTGATCAGAGAACACAAGCGAGCAGGAAACCTTGCGGCTATGCCGGACGGGCGTTCAAAGACCGCCCCAAAATATTTGGGCGATTAGAAACACTTGATATATCGGGATAAAGCTTTGGTGTGGAACCTTTTAAGACTTTTTATCTATCACAGAGTACTAACAATGTTCAGGGAAGAAAAATCCCCTCCAGTAATACCACCTAGTGGGCTGCACTCAGGAAAGAGGTATTGGTCTATTTCCTCATTATTCCAACCCCGTTCTCTCAGGCTTTGCACCTTATCTTTAAGCTCCAGCAGATAATCTAATTTCTCCTTTAGCAGTTGTCTGCCATTTTTACGTGGTCCTGTATGGGAACAAAACACGGTCTGGAAATCCATTCCTGCCAATTTTTCCAGTGAGCTTATCATGGCACTCATATTCTCACCTGAGAAAACGCTTCTTGGTTTAATGGTTACCAAGAGATCGCCGGAGAACAACCATCCCTGTTCCGGTTCCAGAAAGGCTTTATGATGCGGATGATGCCCGGGGGTATCTATGACTTTAAAGCGATGTCGCCCGCTTCTTATCTCCGGGCTAATTGGCTCTGCTTTAAAGG
>JAAYJK010000118.1 GCA_012522955.1 Syntrophomonadaceae bacterium | reverse complement strand
TGTCTACCATCTTTTTTCCTTTCGTTCTAAGGTGGGTGTGCGTTCTAAACTGGTTTACGTTCTAAGCTATTCTGCGTTTCGAGCATTATACTTTGTAACGCCGTCAGCCGGTCTCATTCTGGTTTAGCAAGACATCTTGTTGCTATTAAGTAATACCGGCGGAATTAGTTGGCTTAGGCGTTTTATTTCGCCTTTCCTTCTTTGCTCAAACAAAGCATAATACTCGGATGTGAGCCGGGGTTTTTGCCTACGTAAGTTGGTACAGTGACTCCTGCGAAAACGTTGATATCACTGGTTTGGATGCATAAATATGGAGGAGCCATTCGATGTAGCATGGCAGCAACACCCTGCGAAGCCGAGCGAACGAAAGGGGGCGAGCCCCGGGGGGCGAGAGGGCCTATGAGCGGAGCGATTTTTAGGCCCGGTACCCCTTTCGTCGTGAGTCAAGCAGTTGGTGTTGCCCATGCGAAATCTGGCGACGAATATTTATGTATACAAAGCTGCGCAATATAACTTCGTAAACTTTGCGCCTGGTTTACGTTCTAAGCTATTCTGCGTTTCGAGCATTATACTTTGTCACGCCGTCAGCCGGTCTCATTCTGGCAGGCGGCGAAAACTTGTTAGTTATAAGTGATGCTTGCTATATTAGTTTGTTGGGTAGTTCTTAATCGCCTTTCCTTCCTTGCTCAAACAAAGCATAATACTCGGATGTGAGCCGGGGGCCTTGCCTACATTAGGTTAGAACGGCAGCAACACCCTACGATGGGCCATGCGAAATCGGGTGACGAATATTTATGTATACAAAGCTGCGAATAAAACTTCGCAAAGCACCAATTTTTTGCTTCCAGACAACATCCATTATACCCCTTTTAGACCTAAATGTGGTTATTTTTTTCTGTTGTCTGGACGGTAATTTATGGGACTCAGGCATAGGTTTAGTAATCATTAGTACTATTGGGCGAAATCTTGCCTTTTAAGTGTATGGATAAAAATGGATTATACAGTTATAATGTTAGTAGTTCAGCCATTGGAGGTGCTTTTATGCTGACTCGCCATAAAATTATTTTTATCTTGGTATTAGTAGCGGTTAATCTTGCTTTAGCCCTGGGATTGTATGCCAATAATCACTTGGATAATTTTGTGGATGCGGTAGGGGTAGTAGGCGAATTGACTTCGGCTGATGAAGAAAAGGTTAGCGGTGAGGAGCAGAAGTATGAGTTGGTGGAAGAAGCTGACAACTCTTACTGGACTAACAACTGGCATCTCTTTAGTAATTGGCTGCGGGATAAGGTCCCTCTCCAGCATTGGAAGACTTCCCCTCCTGTGACTAATGAGGAAGTTGTGGCTGACAATATTAAGGAGCAGATCGGACAGCCGGTGGAAAACGATGATTTTCTTAAGGCTTCGCTTATTATATTGAAGAAACTGGATAAAGATGAAATAAGCTTTCTATATGAGATAGGCAATAAGGAAAAGCCGACTCGGGAAGAATTGCGGGAGGTACGCAATATGCTGCTGAATAAGCTGACTCCAGAGGAGATCGATACCCTGCGGGCTATGGGGTCTAAGTATGGTAAACAGCTGCGCATTCTGGATCCCTCGGTGCCCATCGATTAGCCTCTATTTTCATTGCGAAAGCTTGGCTGACCGGATTGTTTCCATTCTATGTATGTTGACAAGGATTAAGGGGGCTTAATATAATGGAGCTTAGGATATTGGGAAATTTTAGCTTTGGCAAGCTTGAATCCAGTGGTATTTAAAGACAAGCTAGCTTACGGCTAGTGCTTAAACAAGTGGCTAGTGCCCGAGGTAGTGGCCTTTATTCTTGGATAATAATTTTGGGGGTGGCTGGATAATGGAGAATGAAGTTTCGGGAAACAGCGGGCTGAGAAAAGTATTTAACGTAGTTGGTCTGGCTGTCTGTGTTTTACTGAGCCTAATAATAATCGTCAATGTAACTATGATCGTCAAGTCCTACCTCTACCCGGATAAGGTGCCTGATTTTATGGGCTACAAACCCTTTATAGTATTGTCTGGCTCCATGGAGCCTACCATTTTGACCGGGGATATAGTCTTGACCAAGGTCACTGAGGCTGAAGATATTGCCCAGAATGACATCATTACCTTCCGAGTTGAACGGGATACAGCGGTTACCCATAGAGTCACTGAAGTGGTAAATGAGGATGGACAGATCTCCTTTTTAACCAAGGGGGACGCCAACGTGGGTTCTGATGCCAGTGTGGTGACTCCGGATATGCTGGAGGGCAAATACCTGGGACGTGTGGGGGGCCTGGGGCGCCTGGCCATATTCCTGCAGACTCCCATGGGACTTTTGATCTTTGTGGTAACTCCCCTCTTATTGTTCATTATTTATGATATGGTAATGCGGAACCGGCGGGGCAGGAAGAACAGCCGGGAGGCGGAATTGGAAGCGGAACTGGCTGCTTTGAAGGCGGCCCAGG
>JAAYJK010000117.1 GCA_012522955.1 Syntrophomonadaceae bacterium | reverse complement strand
GATATGAAAAAGGAGAAATACTCCTTATCGACACCAGGCTCAAAAGCGAGTACGATCTGGGACATATTAAATGCACTAGGCACATTCCGGCACCTGATATGCGCAATAAGTGGAAGGAACTGGCTGGTAGCAAACCTGTATCCTTTATCTGCAATTCGGGCAACAGGTCCCTTCTGGCCACCAGCCTGATGCTGAACCTAAGCGGCATGAAAAATGTAATCAATGTTATCGGAGGCACAACTGCCTGGGAAAACCTTGGCCATCCAGTTACTACGGCAGGCGATGAAAGTTGTGAGCCTCCTATTGGTTAGTTCTCATGCTCTATGGTCACTCATGTACCCAGGTTTTGGACATCTAAGTCTTCAGAGTACTACAAAGGGTATGTTTTTGTTTTTAGGTGAGCTTATAATCAATTACAAATCTCACCTCAACATGGCTATATTATACAGCTTCACCGGAAACTTTCAGCAGGCTAAGGAAGTACTGGACACGCAATGAATAATCTATTGCCCAGTCTTGGTTTATGCAATTTACGATAGCTACCGCCTGGCACTAGAATCTAATAAGCTTTCTATCCTGGCAGATAGGGAAGCCGTTATGCCTACATATTATCAATATTGGTTAGAAAGACCTTTCGATTGTGATAGGTTTCGGTAAAGGCTTTATAGTCCTTTTGGATTTTGCTGTTTAGTTGCCGGGCTTCTGTATATTTAAAATTGGCAAGCTCATAATCATCATCATATTCCAAGTTTGCCCCCGCTTCTATCAGGTCACAATACTGAATGGCTTGGGTCAAGACACTGCTTATTTGCGACTGCAATGCTTCAGTCCCCGGAGGTGCGTACAGATTGTTAACCTGGCTACGGAGGCTTTCTCTGGTGTAGCGGCCATCATTTATCAAGGCAAAATAATCTGCCCAGGTATAACCTCCATTTCTGATATTATCTAGCGCTGAACCAAGGTCCCCCTTTGCGCTATCGTTTTCATGTATAATGCTGTCCATTTGCCTGAAGAATTCATTAAAAGCGGCCAACTTTTTGAGCTTCTCTTCGTTGGCTCTGCGTTGCTCATCGCAATAAATTGAAAGCTTGTCAGGCACTACCAAAAGGTTACCTGAGAGTTTGGGCTCCACCCCTGGAATGGTTATGCGATCAGCAGTCTGTTTGGCCAATGTAATGTTTTTCTTGAGGTTTTGTAATACCGTATCAGTTTTTGAACTCAAGGGGTTTCCAAGGATCAACGGTACCTGCTGTAAAATGGAATCTTCCAGTTGCACCAGTTCAACAATCATCTTTTGCTGGCTTTTATATTTATCCGGACAAGTTACCTTAGACCATTTATCGTTGGCTCTATTTAAATCCTCTTTAGACAATTGAATATCCTTGGTAATTGCCAATATCTTTTCCTGGACAATATCTGAGTGGAAATCTGATTCCAGCATCTGGTTGGTGGTCGAAATCTTTTCGGCCAATTTACAACTCTGTTCTACAAATGTATTGGAGATTTGCAAGAGGTAGTAATAATAGGACAAACCTGCCGCAATTAATACTGTTATGCCAAGTAAAATGATCTTACCCCTGGTCATGGTTAGCCAGCCGGCTCCAGTTCTGGCGGGGGCATCCCCTTTCAAACCAGAAGCCAGGGCCATACTATTGGTAAGATGATGAATAGCCTGACCTTCCGCCGCAGCTACAATTTCCTGTTCAGCCAAGTTGCTTCCACAAACCGTGCAAAAACTTGCTTCTTTCTCATTCACTTTGCCGCATTTTATGCAGCTCCGGAGTTCAGGCTCTCGCTTGCTTCCGCAAGTTGGACAATATACTACGTCAGGCTCTATTTCCTTTCCGCAGTAAGTGCATATATGCTGTGACATGTTAAACTCCCCCTTTTGTCTGTAAAATAGATTCCATCTACTGGTGACATTTTCCTGCCCAAAGACCAAAATTATGCTGCAATTAGGAGTGCCAGACATACATTCTTTTTACCATTGCTAACAGGTAAAATTTAACTCACGTGGAATCTTACAACTAAGATGCAAAGCTTAACTAGAGCGACAGAGAATGGGGTGATATAAATGGCGGTTAAAACCGGTAGAGCCGATAAGGCGGCCCTGGTGCTTATAGACTATGACCGTTGTACTGCCTGCGGTCTTTGTGTGCAGGTATGTAAAGGTGCTCCCCTGTACTTGGAGGATGGGTTGGTTAGAATTGATCCGGATCGAATATTTGGCTGTGTGGGATGTGGCCATTGTGCGGCTATATGCCCGCAGGAGTGCATAAAAGTTGAAGGTCGGGAGCTGACACCGAATGATTTATATCCATTGCCAGCTATGGATTCACTGGCTACTTATCAGCAATTATATAAGCTTTTGTTTTCTCGCCGTAGTATAAGAGAGTTTAAAGAAAAGGAGGTTGAAGCGGAAAAGATTGAGCAGCTTATTGAGTCGGTGTCAACTGCTCCCATGGGCTTGCCCCCATCTGATGTGGAGATATTGGTGATAAAAGGGCGAGAGAAAGTGAGGCAGCTTTCCTGGGATATAATTGATTATTTTAAACGCATCAAATGGATGTTTTCTCCTGCCACCCTGTTAGTAATGCGCCCTGTCCTGGGCAAAGAGTATCTTGAGTCTTCCCGGACTTTCCTGGCTCCGGCCATTGACTTGTTTATAGCAGAAAAGGAGCAGGGAAAAGATTATCTTTTATACGATGCTCCTCTGGCTCTGTATTTTCACGTTTCGCCTTATGCTGATCCCCTTGATCCAGTAATTGCCGCCACTTATGCCATGATTACCGCTGAAACCCTGGGCCTGGGCAGTTGTATGATAGGAACGGTGGCCTATGGGTTCAGATACAGCAAGGAACTGAAGAAAAAATACGGTATCCCGCTCAGGAATCAGCAGGGGATAATGTTAATAATGGGCTACCCGGCGGTAAAATACCAGCGAGGTATCAAGCGCAGCCTGGCCAAAGTCACTTATTACTAGGAAGCAAAAAGAACGTCCCCCTGCTTCCCAGAACCTGCTCAGCGCTAAGCCCGGTTAAGCGTTCAAAGGCCCGGTTAAACTGGAAAATTCTGTACTCCCGATCCCATACAATAATGGGGGCATTAGCATAATTAAACAGGCTTTCCAGAAAAGCATTGGCCTCCCGGAAAGCTTCCTCCGCCTGCTTGCGTTGGGCCAGTTCTACCTTCAGTTCAGCAGTCCTTTCATTCCTTTTCTTCTAAAATATCGTTGTACTCGCAGGAGGACTGGGTTGTTCCCACGTTCCCTACCCTTTACACCGCTGAATTATGTACAGCAAAGGGGCTGTGGAAACCGAAGTTTCGCACAGCCCCTTATTCATGTTTTGCTTCTTAGAGGATTAGCTTTTAAATGAGCTAATTTCTGTCTTCACACTCACCGATGGTGGTGTCACTAATAAGCCACTTTCCGTCAGTTATCTCTACTAATAAGGTAATCGTTCTTTTTGCTACTATTTCCTTTTTTTCCCCACCTGCTATTTCTACGATTTCCCCCATAACCTCATAGGCTCCTTCTGATACTTTCTCAGTGCTCAAAATCTCTATGCGGTCTGGCCAGGGACTTGAAGTTAGCCTTCCGGGTGCATTTATGGGATCCTTAAACCATTGTTCAATCAGGCTCGGGGACACATACTCCCCGTAGTTCTCCTGCATACTCTTTTCCAATACATCCTCAGGTCCTAAAAGAGAAACTAATTGGAGTTTCTGGCCGAATTCCTCTCGGTATACATAAATAAAAACGATATGATAAGCCGAATGTTACATGAAATATTCATAATACTCCTCTTTGATTATCTTCCCAATTTCGCAGCAATTAATAGTTGCTATAAAAAACTACTGCACACAAAAAGAAGCGGGCCAGAATGTCTGAAAAGTCTTAAATAGTGGTAGTTTGGCCTCCATAGCGGAAGATGACGCACTGTTTCAAGGCTAAAGAGCAGCCTTCAGCCCTTAAAATGTCCAATAACAAGCATAAAGTGGGGCGATTGTAAGCTACACAGTGTTTCTGGGACAGTCTGGCCCGCTCGTTATGGCAGAAGTCGTTTTCATTGATATTTTTATCATGTACTACTATTGGAAAGAGGTCTGCTAGCAAATAGCAGACCTCTTGTCCTTCCCTGGTTTGATTAATAATCATGGTCAAAGTGGTTTTTACCACTTCCAAACTCACATACACTAAGCAAGCAAAACTCAAGTTCGATTCAATGACTCAACAGGGTAGCGCCATATTCACCCTATACAAAAAAGGATTGCGCAAACTTGCTCAATCCTTTTTTGGTTGGTATATTAAAACTCGGTATCGCTTAATAAAATAGTGCCGACTTTGGGGCTTATAATACAAGCCGTAATAGTTTTTCCATCTATCTGGCCTGAAAGCACCACATGCTCCTTGGAGCCAAAGCTGCTGAATTGGATAGTATCATCATTCTCCATAGTGATTTTAATGCTGTTACCTGCCAGCATCAGGATATGTGCTCCAGTAAATGTAGGGCTGGTGTTTAAAGAGCTAATTATTTCGTTTATCTCATCGCTGCTAAAGGTTTTAATCTTTTCCTGCCTTAGGGTATAGAGTGTCATTTCTTTAACCTTTTCAACTGGAATCGCTAATCCCATTTCCTCTAAGGACGGGCCTATATTTTCCTCAGATGATATGTTTTCATATACCATAATTTTCTCAGCCTTAGCTTGAACGGGGTAAGATTCTTTAACCGGTCCGTCAAAAACAACCTTAACCATCATGCCTTCTACAAAATCCCTGGAATTAAAGCCTTCTTCGGTATTACCATTTACAATTATGGTATCCTTATCGAAGCTCACATAAGCCTTATCATATTGGGTGCCAATGGTAACAGCGCTTTCAACCAAGATAGTGTTTAAATTTATCTCGCTTATATTCCCGGCAATGTCAATTTTTACACCACCTTGGTACTGATCGGGCAAAGTACCATCAATGGCAACTGTTTTGGTATCTTTTAGCCAGTCCACATCAAAACCCAATGATTCTGCAACAAAACGGATGGGTATAAAGGTACGGCTCTGTACAATCCTGGCCGGCACTTCTAATGACAGATTTTCTTCAACACTTATTCCGTTTATGCTCTTTCTTACCTTAGCCAGATCGGAACCAATTACAAATTCGATGCTTATATTATCGGTATATACGCCGACAGCCTGGCTTTCCTCCTCCCAGGTAACCAATGCACCTAAAGACTCCATTATACCGCGTAGGGGTACCAGAGTTCTGTCCTCTTCAATAAAAGGCGCAACATCAGTGGGCACAAGTTTATCATTTATTTGGATTATTATACCCTTATCCGGGAGCAATACTGCCTGTTCACCTTCAACTACCTTAATCTGATCTCTGCTGAATATTTGGTATATAAAATCCGCATTATCCTCAGTAAAAGGTGTTATTCCAATTTCCACATAATTTTCATCTTCCTTAGCCGAGGTATGGGTTACAGTAAAACCCGCATCAGCAATATCCTCTGGATGGCTGATAAAAAGATATTGATCAATTTCCCATTGCAATTCTAATAGTTCATTACCCTCAATTTCCTCCAGCCTTTGGTCAATTCTTGCCTGCTCATCAGATGATATATCCGTGGCAAAAGCAGGGCTTGCGACACAAACAGTAATGGCAATGCAGATAAATACCATTAGTGCCTTGTTGCCTTTCCATTTCAACATTTCAGTACCTCCTGTTTAAGATAAATTTGTTTCTCACTATACAAGACGTTATAAAGACAGAAATCTTACACCTGGAAGCATTCCTATTTGTTCCTGATTAATGCTGCGCTATCTACTATAATATAAAATAGATGCCACATCCCTCTAAAGAATTGGCATTTATTGGTAGTCCGTGCGTAAAGCATATCTGAAAACACGGTTTGGTGCCTGATCGGATAAAAGGTGGACAATCTCCGGGTTTTGTAATTAATTTTGTTATCCAACAGCTTACAGGTAATAAATGGAGGTGAAAAGCAAGAGGCCTACCCAATTACTTATACAATGATCACTTAAGAATTTGTTGCACAATATGTAATTATGAAGGGAGAGAATTGATTGAAGCAATATGAGCAGAAACTGGTTACGGCAGAGGAAGCGGTAAAAGCGGTTAAATCAGGAGATTGGGTAGCTTACAGTCATTTTGTAATGTTTCCCGAGACTCTGGATAGGGCATTAGCAATGCGCAAAGGAGAGCTCAAGGATGTAAAAGTAAAAGCATCTACCGGAATGCATCCCGCCCAGGTGGCATTCACGGACCCGGAGCAAGAATCCTTCATTTACCATAGTTCTTTTTTTAGTCATAGTGACCGGCAACTGGGTGATCGAAACCTGGCTTTTCATATACCGGGCAATTACCGGGAAGAAGTACCCAAGTTGTACCAGGGTTACACGGGAAAGCCCAATGTAGCTATGCTAAAAACTACCTCCATGGATCAAAATGGATTTTTTAATTTCGGTACTTCCTGTTCATTCACCCATGCCACCGCTAAAATGGCGGACACCGTTATAGTGGAGGTCAACCAAAAGGTACCCTATTGTCTTGGGGGAAATCATGAAAAAATTCACATCTCAGAAGTGGATTACATTGTGGAAGGGAATCATCAGCCTTTATTAACCTTGCCGGAAGTTACCGCCAGTGAAGAGGACCAGAAAATAGCTTCCCTTATTGTAGAGGAAATTGAAGATGGAAGTTGTCTGCAACTGGGTATAGGGGGAATACCTAACGCAGTAGGTAAAATCATCGCTGATTCGGATGTTAAAGACCTGGGCTGTCACAGTGAAATGCTGGCTGATGCCTATGTTGATCTTTATGAAAAAGGTAAAATGAGCGGAGCGAAAAAAACCACCGATAGGTACAAAATGGTCTATACCTTTGCCATGGGTTCAGAGAAGCTCTATCAATTCATGGATAAGAATCCGGTATGCGCTGCCTACTCGGTAGACTATACCAATGATTATCAAGTAATAGCCTCCAATGACCGGGTAGTAAGCATAAACAATGCCCTGCAGGTGGACCTGTTTGGACAGATATGCTCAGAATCCCAGGGTTATCGACATATATCAGGTACTGGCGGGCAGCTTGATTTTACCATAGGGGCCATGTTGTCCCGGGGGGGAAAGGGATTTATCTGTCTGAAATCCACCCGGGTCCGCCAGGGTCAGCTTATTTCCAGGATAGTACCCACGGTAGAAGGAATAATAACGGTCCCCAGATCCCTGGCCTTTTATGTGGTCACGGAATATGGCAAAGTCTTGATTAAGGGAAAAACCACCTGGGAAATTGCCGAAGCCATTATCTCCATAGCTCATCCGGAATTTAGAGATGGTTTGGTGGAACAGGCTCAAATAATGGGGATATGGACCAAAACCAATAAGAAGATATAAATTTGCAAAGGAAATGGTGAGGATTTGCTCATAGGCCAAATCCTCACCATTTTTATTAAACAGAGAAGTTTTAAAATTCAATTCGTTTGGGAGTCGGAATGCTATAAATACTAGTCCGACCAGTTTTATCCATATTTGCAGGCACTGCCAAATACACCGGCAAAAAGGCGGGTTGGTGGGTACCTGGCCTCGGCAATGGGCTAATACGGTAATCCCGGCATAATCTAGAATCATACCGATAAATACCCCAGATGAGACCTAATAAATATAAACCAAGCAGTTTCAACAGCTAAACCTTCTCAGAAGCTTGTTTCATAAATGGGAAAGGAAGAGCTGTTTTGCCACTGGCCACCGGTTTTGGATACAATGAATGAAACTTGCAGAGAAAGGATAAGTATTTATGAATAATAAGAGATCTGCACTGTTTCTGACTACTATAATAGTAATGTTGATAACTTTTTTGCTTCCGGCTGCATCTTATGCTTACCCGGGAGACGAAGCCCTTACAGTTGGATGGCAGGGAAATGATGTCAATCAATTACAGAGGGATTTAAACTATCTGGGCTATGGCTCGGTTGACAGCATGTTGGGGAAACAAACTCAGGCAGCAGTCCTGGCTTTTCAAAAAGATAATGCTCTTAATGCAGATGGAGCAGTGGGCAAGGCCACAGCAAATACCCTAAGCAATACCGTAAGCAGTGGTTCTGAAGCTACTTCTCCCTCACGGGGATTTACCACCTTTTCCAATCAGGATATTTATGATTTGGCTCGGCTAGTCTACGGCGAGGCCAGAGGTGAACCGTATGTGGGTCAGGTAGCAGTGGCAGCAGTAGCCATTAATCGTTTGGAATCTAATAAATTTGCTAATACTTTAAGGGGCGTAATCTATGAACCCCTGGCTTTTACTGCGGTTAGTGATGCTCAATTCTATTTGGAACCCAATGCGTCTGCCCTCCAAGCCGCAAAGGATGCCATAAAGGGGTGGGATCCAACCGGAGGAGCGCTGTATTATTGGAATCCTAAAACTGCAACCAGTAAGTGGGTATGGAGCAGGAGTATTATAACGCAGATCGGGCAACACGTTTTCGCCGGTTAGCAAGCCTTTAAAAGCATTATTCTATCTGGAGTGACACCTAAGGGGGCTTCCAGGCCCCCGATGCCTTAAGGTTCACTATTAGGAAAGAAGTTATTTTGAAAATGCTGAGATCTTGTAACTATACAAACACCAATAATACGCTATTGTTGATGAGGTCCTTCGTCGCCTTCGGCTCCTTAAGGATACCAAACAGGTACTTTTTTAGTGGTCTCGCATCTTCCCTGCTGATATCCTTTACCCAGTTAATAGCAATCAGGCCAAGTATTAAATGAAACAGGACGGTTTATTTGCAATAAAGCATATTTCAAATAAAAACCGTCCTATCTTATCTTAAAGCGTGTTATGCCGGCACCGTATTTACCCTAGCGATACATTTCCTCAACCGCATCCTGGAAATGATTGATAATGTTCTTGGGTTTTAGTTTTAGAGTTGGAGTCATCTCTTCCAAATCGAGTGAAAAGACTCGATTGGAAATAATATATCTTTTGATTTGCTCATATTGTTCCAGTTCCTGATTAGCGGCTTCAATATCCCTATCGATTAAAGCCCGCACTTCAGGATGTTTGACCAGATCATCCCCAACCTTGACGATTACTCCATCCTGCCTTACGAATTGGCTTTCATCGAAAGTAATTCCCGCTTTGGCCAATTGATTTATCACAGCAGCAAACTTGGGAACCACAATGGCGCTAACAAACTTGCGATTATCCGCCACGGCGCAGACTGCATCAACATAGTGAGCCACGGTAAAGCGGCTTTCAACCTTGGCTCGAGGTACATTCTTCCCGGTGTCTAGCACCATAATCATTTTTTTGCGATCTACAATTTTGTACCAATAATCCTGGTAGGTACTGTTATAGATAGGTACCGCAATATCACCGGTGTGGAAAAAGCCGTCTTCAGTGAAAGCTTCGGCATCAGCCTGGGGATTGTTCCAATAACCCACGAAAACGTTATCCCCCCTGACCAGGATTTCACCATCATCTGCCAGCTTCATTTCACAAGTGACTTTACTCCGGCCAATTGAACCAGGTAAAGTTGCGCCCATAATATTCTTGCTAACCGCATTCATGGTCTCAGTCAAACCATAACCTTCTGTAACCCGAATTCCCATGGCAGCAAAGGCTTTAAACAAATGAGCTGGCAGGGAAGCCGAAGCTGAATTGGCATAAACGAAATTCTTGCCTAATAAAGACCGCACCTTGGCAAAAACGGTGGCTTGAGCCCACTCATAATCCTGGGCCAAATCCTCAGGCAAACCTTGGGCAAAATCCTTGTCCAGGGATAAGTCCAGAAATCCTTCGCTATCGCTGTGATAGGCCATGACTTTTTCCCCAATATCCATAGCCTTTTCAAAGGCCGCTTTGGCTTCCGGCGAAGCTGAGGTTGCGTCTCGCATGGCCATATATATTCTTTCAAAAATCCGGGGTACACAGCAAAACCAGTGGGGATGGAAAATCTGCAAATCTCGTAAAACCGTGCTGGAACTTTCAGCATAGGCGATGGTTTGTCCCGTTGACAATGACAGCATCTGGCCGCATTGTCTCTCATAAGTATGGGAGAGGGGCAGAAAACAAAAGTTGATATCAGAGGGTTCGAAATAATAATTGCCCCGGAAAAAGTTTATAGTATCTCCCAGGGCCGAGGACATAAAAGTATAATGGGTATGTACAACGCCTTTGGGGTTCCCGGTTGTTCCAGAAGTATACACTATGGTGGCAATATCCCACAGATTGCAGCTTTCACTGCTTTGTATATATTGGGAGCGATTCTTGACCGCATATTTTCTGCCCATTTCCATTAAGCTGCTCAAATGAATAAATCTCTGGTCAGGAAGTACCGCCTCATGGTCGAAAACAATGACCTTTTCCAAGGCCGGCATATCATGGAAAGAATTTAATATCTTTTCTATACCCGCACTGTCCTTTACATACAAATACCTGCTGCCTGAGTCATTGATAATATAGGTCATTTCGGGTATGGAGAAACTGGGGTAAAGAGGGACGGTAACTGCAGCACTGCAGAGTATGGAAAAATCCGCCCATAACCACTGGGGACAGTTGGGGCTCATAATAGCCACCCGGTCTTGCCGCTTAAGGCCCAAGCTCATCAGCCCACAGGCCAGGTCTTGAACCTTGGCCCGCACCTGCCCATAGGTAAGGGATGCTAATTCTTTTGGTTTGCTGAAGTCGGGTTGATACCACTGACATCTCTTATCCGCGTATTTGTTGGTTGACTTGTTAAACATAGCCGGAAGGGTAGACAAAATCAGATGCTCTCTTGAAAGATTGGAACCAAATAGCATAATAATTCCCCCCTAAACAATTTATTACTCTATTTGATGCAATATCAATACCAGCTTTCATACCAACCTGGGTAAGGACCGCCGTTCGGCACTCTGCTCGACAAATGAGCTGGTCTCAAGAGTTCTTAAAATGTATGATATTCAGACTACACTGTGTAATACTTACACAACACCGGCACAAAATCTATGACAGCCACGTTATCACCCAGCAAATTAATACCTTAGAAAGATCAAGGGACCTGTCTCGTGATTCCTTCATTATCGCCAAGAATCAAGAGACCTGTCCCCATTTTTCCAACGCCCCTGCACATATAGAGGCGTTTAATATCTAACTTATATTAAATCTGAATTTGTCAGTAACCTTTGTATCATTACGGCTACTTCGGCCCTGCTGATATTATCTTGGGGAGCCATAATATTATGGCTTCTTCCGGAAATAATTCCTGATTTCAGGCAGACAGCGATACTGTTCCTGGCATATTCAGCGGATTGATCTGCATCTGTGAAAACTGCCCAAATCGTATCGGTTTCACCGGCAGTCAATTCCTCTTTAAGTCCGGTGATGGTCATGGCCCTGGAAATCATAGCCATGGCCTGTTCCCGGGTAATTTTGTCGCTGGGGCCAAATTCCCCGTTACCATAACCGGAGATAATGTGATATTCGGCTGCTGTTGCTACATAGTCACAGTACCAGGCGCTGTTACTGATATCTGTAAACATATTGACCCCTATTCCCGGTTTAAGCCCCAGTGCTCTGACTATTATAGCGGCAAATTCGGAGCGGGTAATATCCCGGTCCGGGTCAAAAATACTGTTTCCCACCCCACTGATAACCATTCTTGAACCCATGTCATTAATGGCATCCTTGGCCCAGTGATTGCTCACATCAACAAATTCCACCGGGTTCCAAATTACAGTATAAGTACTGTTGCTTAAACTGTTGATTTTGGCATAGTATTTACCGTCAATATTGATAACCTGAGTAGGCACATGCCTTTGTTCACCATTTGCTTCAGTTACAATGGCTGTAGTAATCCTGGAATGATCCGCACCATCTGGTATGGCTACATATCTTTCCACATAGTTGTTGAACTGACTGATATCTATTGTCCTATCCCCATAGCTAGCTGTTATAGAAAAATCTATAGGGGGTACAACAATGGAGAAATTTCCTGCTTGGGCACTGTTTTCCACAATGCTAGCCATTTCACTGGAAGAATTTGATATCTCGATATTAACCGTTATATCCGACAGGCTGACCTCCTGCCCCAACAACCTGGAAGCCTCATCAATATTAATCTGCTGGGCTGGGACCTGGTAAATGGCATAGTTGGTTTTGATTTCCACTACTGACTGTTGATTTTCCATGATTTTTACCAGTTCCCCATCCAAGCTGTTAATTACCACCTGGGCTGCAGGGTTGTCCACCGGAACTGAGATGGTACTCCCACTCTGGCTGGCATTAATAATTCCGGTCATTTTCCGGGTATCGAGTTCAACGGTGGCAGTAGTTCTTCCATTATTGGTGGAAGTGGTAATGGTAGCAGCTTGCTGCTGGGTTTGACCTCCTACGGTTACAGGGATATTATTATTATTGGGGGAACTGCTTGAAGAACCACTGCCGGAGTTGCCTGGGTTGCTGGTCCATTTGGCATATAGTATTAAATCAGCATCTCCCATAGCAAAGGTTGCTCCTGCGGCATAGTCGGTTCCGGTTCCATCTGCTTTAGTGTTCCAGCCGGCAAAGGTGGAGCCGGATTTAGTCAGGTTGCCGGTATTGCCCAGGACGGTTACCGTTGCCCCCTGGCGGTAGGTGCTGATGTCAGTTGGTACTGTTCCGCCGGTACTGCCGTTGCCGCTATAGCTTACGGTTTTTAATATTGATGTTAGCTTGGGTAAATTCCCATCAGCAAAAATCCATAGGTCGGTATCCCATGCATTAAAATTTACTGCTGTCTTAAGGGTATTTTCGGATGCCTGGCCGGTTGATGATGACACTAATTCATCGTTGTCATTAGGATAAGTGAAGGCATTTAAGCCCGGGGTCTCAAGATAAAAGCTGTTGGCAACACAGGTGTCATCAGGGCTAATCCCAAGTATCCCGCCTTTAATGTGGGTTTTATCAAGATCTGCATCTAAATTAATATCGCCAATGTTATAAGTGAAGGTAATTGCTAGATTCTGACCTGGTATTTGCATATTGTGTGCAGCAATTCCCCCCAGGATAATAGTATTTGGGATTTTGTCGGTATTACTTATATCACCTGTATTAAGGCAATTAGTAATTTCTTTAAGGTTCAATGCCGCTATGCCACCTGCGCAGTAAGAACCGGAACCGTCATCACTAGTGGCTCCACCAGCCTGGATTTCAGCTGCATTTGAACACCTGGTAATAATACCCTTATTGCCGCCGGCAATACCCCCGGTATATACCATTTCACCACTAGCTGAAATCAAGCTTTCATGGTTGGCTGATGCTTTTATGTGACAGTCCTCTATTTCCCCCTCATTAAATCCGGCAATCCCGCCGATCCATGGTGCATCACATCCAGTCTGGAAAGAAATATCCATTAACGTCAGGCTCACTATTTTGCCGTCTGCACCTACATATCCAAAAAGGCCTGCCTCGCTGCAATCCCCAAAATCTATACTCATATTATATATGGTATAACCATCGCCATTGTAGTTCCCGCTAAATGGCCAGCTCTGATCTCCTATGGGGGTAAAAGCCAGTACAGATGACATGTCTATATCTGCATCTTGTATAAAATATTGGCCAAGGAATGCATTGTTGGCTACATAATTACTGCTCATCCATTCCAAATCCTCTGCCTGGTGAATAATATAGGGGCTCTGCTCAGTACCTGCTCCCTGGAAAGGGGGAAGGGGGATCAAACCGGGATAACCATCATCATTGGTTTTCCACCTGGCCAGGGTTATACCATCAATAGGAGTAATATCACTTACATTGCTGTTAAGGGTGTCCAAAAAATCTTGACTCTTGAGCTCGTCTGCAGTTTTTTCAGTGGTAGAACCAGGTCCATGATTACCCTGAAGTGCTGCCCCGCTCTGCCAATAGCAGTTTTCCGCTATTCCAGAACCAACCTGAAGCATTCCGGCAAAGCCTCCGATATTGGCTAAAAATCCGCCGCCGGTGACGTTTCCTGTTGCATAGGAGTTTAAAACTATACCACCTGAGGACGCTCCTATAAGGCCGCCGGCATAAGTATTGCCACCCCAGCCAGCGCCTATGCTAACACTACCGGAAGCGTAGCAATTGGCAATGGTACCTCCGCTGTTTAATCCCACTAATCCTCCTGCAAGAGGCGCGGGTTCATTTTCTATTTGTGCTCCACCGCTTACATCAGCAGTTGAATGGCAATTAGCAATTTTTCCCATGTTGTTTTCGCCTACCAGACCGCCAACTCTGGTTGTTCCACTCCAGCCTGTAACTTCCCCTTTGCTATAGCAAGATAAGATAATGCCGGAATTGGTGCCAGCCAGAATTCCAGCAGTGCTGTTATTACCGCCCATAATTTTCGCTGATTCAATTCCCAGGTTCTTTACTACAGCATCTTGGCCAATAATACTGAATAGCCCCTGCATCCCGGTGGTTGGTAAATCGTTGCTCCCGATATAAAGGCCGGTTATTATATGATTCTTACCATCCAGAGTACCTGCGAATTCAAATTCGCTCCCTAATTCGCCCCCTAGATTCCAATAATGGTCTTTAATATCAATGTCATTTTCCAATTCAACAGTTTTTCCGGCAAACAGGTCGCCGTCCTGCTGTACTTGTTTGGCTACCCAGGCCAGACCAATTGCTGTTTTTATGGTATAAGTATTTCCGGCTATGCTGTAGTCGGTACCATCCACCGCCTCAGCGTTGTCAGTCCAGTTTCCAGCCGGTGCTCCAGTTGCAACTGTCCACTGGGCATAAACCGTTTGATCCTGGGTTACAAGAGTAGCTGCAGTAAATACCGAACCATCACCGTCAGCCTGGGTATTCCATTCGACAAATGTATATCCGGCTCTTGTGGGTGGTGCGGGAAGGCTGCCTACTCCTGAGTCAAAATTTGCGTTCATAGTATCTGGTAGTGCTTCGGTATCACCACCATTCTTATCAAATGTAACCGTGTAGGTTGAGTCACCTGTTGCCAATACTCTATTATCAAAACATGTGGTCCCTAAAAAAATTCCGCAGAACATGGTTAGAGTCAGTATAACTGCCAATGTTTTAAACAGTCTTTTATTTTTCAAGTAAATACCCCCATTCTCATTAATGGTCTAAATAAAATGAAACTTAAAAATACTATAATATACTAGGGCCAGACCGGTGCCGGTCATACTCCGGTTTTGAATGCACACTGGTAATTCAAATATCCTGCTGCAGGGTGGTCTGTAGCTATCTGTTTACTATCTAAACAGGCTTTTCCGTCCGCGCCTTATCCGCAATCCCATTAACCGACCTCCTTCCCCCACCAGAAAATTATTCCATGTTGTCATATTCTAACATTGACCCATTACAAAACCATTACAGAGAGCCAGGAACCCGACTTACTAATACCCATGTTCAGCAAACACAAACGATTATTTGACTCTGCCCAAAACGGGCGGTTAAAGACCGCCCCTACACATATGCCCGCCTGAGATCCATATTTAACGGTGCGGGTCGGTAGGGGCGACCTGTGGTCGCCCGAGAGTGTCCGAAAACTATTATACAGTTTACAATTACGCCACTTAATGCTGGTTATTTGCCATTTTAAGGGCTTGAGGCTGATTTATAGCCCTGAAATAGGGCAACATCCTCCACTTCGAAAACCCAGATTGCACTTTTTAAGACTTTTCCGACAGTCTGGGGCGGTCAAAGACCGCCCCTACAAGTTTGTGGGATGTCTTGCTGGTATGGGGGAGGTTATGACCGGGGCCGGCCTTTGGGCATGGACTGCCGACTATATGTGCGGCATGAGGAGTAAAAACTGGAGTAGTTTTCATCTACAGGAACACAGAGCTCCTCCAGCAGATGGGCATAATGCCGATAATGCATTTCAAAATTAAAAATATCCTCTTCCCTGATATACAAATCCAGCAAAAGCGGATATCCCTGATCCGAAAGAGGATTAAGCTCGATCAGACGCAGCAGCAGCTGCTCGGCTTCCCTTCTTCCACCATTTAAAAGTCGGAACACAGCAGCCTTTACTATCATTTCTTCCATCCGCACAGCAATCCACTGCCTCTTTTCCTCAATCCATAAGGCATCGATATTGCTGAACGATTCACCCTTATAGGAAGCAATAATTATTTCTGCTTCTAAAATGTTGTTGTGGTCAATAGTCAGATTATCCCTTATAAAACGGCAAAAATCCGTAAAATCACATAACCCGTTTTTAATTGTAATAGAATAATCCTCCTTTATGAGCAAATCTCCTTTCTCAATTGCATATGCAGCTAGAGTATTTCTCAACCTGTACAAGGTAACTCGCAGGTTATTCATACTTTTTTTGTCGTCCTTGGTCCCGAACAGGCAATGTATAAGCTCATCTTTATATACTGCCTGCTCAGTTTTACAAAGCAGATAAGCCAATAATTCACGGGATTTTTGGGTGGTGAATTTGACTACCTCTGCGCCAGAGAACATTTCAAATTTTCCAAAGCACTTTATAGCAGCTTTGCTTTTTTCCCCGGACCGCTTTAGACGGTCTGATATGTGTTGCAAGGTTTTGAGTAAATGCTCCTGCTCAATGGGTTTTAATATGTAGTCCAGCGGATAGGCCCGGAAGGCCTCCAGGGCATACTGGGAATAGGCAGTGACAAAAATAATTATTATTCCGGGCAGGCTCTCCTGTATTCCCATTCCCAGCTCGATCCCATTCATTCCTGGCATATCGATATCCAAAAACACTACGTCGGGTTTTTCCCGCAGCACAAACTCGTAACCCTCGAGGGGATCCAAGAATTTGCCCGCAACCTGAGCATGGTATCCTTCCAGCAGATAAGCCAGCTCATCCAGAGCAGGACGTTCATCGTCAATTAACACTACTTTCACTGCATTCACCTCTCTTGGCCGGAATCCACATAGATACCTCAAGGCCGCCGGATTCGGGCCGAACAATCTTAAGCCCTATACCGTAGAGCTTGGTTAGACGCTGGTTGATATTGGATAGTGCTATACCGGTTCTCTCCGAGCCGCCGCAGAGCAACTCCTTAAACTTATCTTCGCTAATCCCAACCCCGTTGTCTCTAACGCCGATCTTAACTCCCCCACCTACCTCCTTTATGTAAACCAATACCTTAGCTCCGCCAGGCTTGTTTCTTAGGCCATGTACTATAGCATTTTCAATCAGAGGCTGCAAAGTAAACGGCGGTACGCAAACAGACAGATCTTCTATATCGTATTCAATATGCAGTCGGTCCTCAAACCGAGCCTGTTCCAAGGCTGCATAGGAACGCACAAAGGCCAGCTCATTTTCTATGGGTACGGTATCTTCCAGACTGTCATAGTCATAACAGCTTTGCAGGTATCTGCTGAAATCCACCAGAAGCTGCCGCGCACGGTTATTATCGGTGCGCATTATGGATATAATAGCGTTCAGAGCGTTATGTATAAAGTGCGGGCGAATCTGTGATTTTAGAAATTTTAGTTCAGCCTGCCGCCTGGCTTCGTTGGAGGAATTGAGATCTACCAGCGTTTGCTCTCGATCTTTTATAGCCCGAACATATCTGTGTGCAAACACATAGAGCCACAGGAGCATCATAAGCAGGAAGCATACGGGTAAAAGTTCCAAATATCCGTAATTGGTAATAGTGTTTTGATACAGGTCAAAATAGCTGCCGACCACAATTATAACCATTCCAATCAGCATAGGATGGGTATCCGGTTTACCGCTTTTCACGGCAGCGATCAATGCATAGAAGGTATAAGAATATAAGATTACTGTTATACCCAAGCCAAAACTTTTAAGCTGGGTAATGAAAAATACTGACCCGGTAAGAACTAAAAAAACCAAAGCCGCGATACTTATCAACATCAGCTTTATTACCGGCTTCGATACCTTTTCGGGATAGAACATACGCACTAGCAACAGCAGGAAACATGGAATCAATAAAAAAGTGCTGTAATCAATTCGGACCGATATGCTAAAAGGGAGGGAGGGAAACCACTCATTAATAAAAAAAGCTCCATATATTATGATCCGGCCCACAAAAAGCAAGCATAATCCCATATATAGCATAAGGCTTTTATCCCTGGATAAAGAGTACAGATAGCCGCATAATACTAGTATGATGAAATAGCTTCCAAACAGAAAAAATTCGGAGCTTGCAACTATGCTGTCCAAATGTCGGATTTCTTCGGGCGTACCCATGATGGGCGTATACCACGCACCACCCCGGGCATAAGTGAAGTTGGAGATATGAAGGATAACGTCAAAGCTGCTTTTTTCAGGCGTGAATGCAAAAACCCTCAGTCGATATTGGGATTCGTGATCCTCTCTTGTTATGCCAACCCTGCCACAGCTTGTCATTAGTTGGTCGTCGATATACAGTTTATAAGCCGTCGCAAACGGAGAAACCCGCATGGAAAGCGGCAATCCCGGTTTAGCGCCGGTTACCTGGAGCCGATAGGTGGCGTATCCCAGGCTACCTGCCTTTTCCCCGTCCACAATATATGCATTCCATATTTCGGGAACCTTAGCCTTTAGATCGGGGAGGGGGAGGCTCTGAAAATCGCTGACATTCAGAAAATCACGCCAATAAAAATCCCACCTGCCGTCAAGAGAAAGCGTACTCTCATAATTCCACTGGGAAATATCTAAAGTGCCGTCTATCACTTTAATATCCTGGTGGCCTGAAAAGGGCAAAAGCGATGAGACTAACAGGAACCCCAGCAACGCAGCGGTGACCAGCAATGTCCATAAGGCTTTATTAACATGGGGTTCTTTTAAGCCTAGAAACATTCGTGCCCCCTGTTGCTTGTCCTGGAGTTACCCTCCCGGACAGTGTTCTCATCATGGATTAGCTTGATTTGCTTGAATTTATGTTTTTTCCTGCTGAATGCCATTAACGTATAAATCCTGTTTTTTAATGTAATATTCATTGATTCCCCTGCAACAAGTAATATTTCGCGGGTTTTCGCAGGGGAATCTTCTTTAGTTTTTCGGTTCATTTGGTATTGGTAAAAGATCCCTAAGCTTTCTTTATATTAAGTAATTTCTCTATCAGGAGCAAGATCTAAATAAAAAAGAACCCTTCTGGGGGCCCCGCACCCATTCGTCGTTAGGCTTCACAGGGTGTTGCAACCTTAATTGTGAAGCGAAGCGAAACATCAGTAGTGCTCGAAGGGTGCAACCTTAATTGTTACCTGTAAAAAAAGCAGGTTGTCAATAATAAACAACCTGCTTTATAAACCTGTTGGTATATTTCTAAAGTGCTTTTAGAGGATTGTTATCCAATATTCTCTCCACTTCCTCGTATCCGGTGGGAAATGCATAATTGTATCGAGCAGGCAATGCAAATACATAGCTGCTATTCCGGCCCAGTTCCCTGGGGGGGATTGGTGCGGCTCCAATACTGAATGCTCTTTGCTGCAGCTGCTTCCATTGGCTTTGGGTAAATATCATTATGGGAATATCCTGGCGCGGGTCTTTATCTGTCCACTGAGGATGCCGGATAGAAATCATGGGTCCATTTTCTTTTATGAATCCACTATCGGGATCAAGGCCCTCCCATTGGCTCATGATTACAGAATAAGCTCGCCAGGTATCTGGCAAGGTAAAAGAAAACCCATATTTCCCATTTTTGTAGACCGGGGCTTCGTTATTCTGGTATTTAACGATAAACCAACGATTTTCTGTGTTCTCCACTTCCAGAACAATACTCCTTCTTCCTGCCTCACCGCCGTTGGCCATCTCCACACTGGTCATTTCTATAATAACGGCTTCAATTCTATATCGATAATTAGATAATTTGTTCATTTCCACTATTTCAATACGCTCCGGCCAGGGGCTGGAAGCAACTCTTCCCGGTACATTCTGGAGATCATTTTTCCACCGGGCCAGAAGTCCAGGTGCTACATAGTCGCCATAGTTCTCCTGTATACTTTCTTTTACTGTGTTCTCAGGAGCCAGCAAGGAAACATTTTTTACTTTGCTGCCGAAGTCTGTTAGCAGCTTGGCAACTGCTTTTTCATCACTTTCACTTTCTTGGTTGAAACTAATGGTTTTAACCCTCATTTCTCCATTCTTAAACGTGTATTCAATTTCAATGTCACCTATGAAGCCAGCTGGCGATACCTGAGCTCCCATCTCTACCACCAACTCATTGTTAATCACTGAATAATGATAATTATTCTTAAATACTACCTTATCGAACCAGGTAGCGGCATATCCCTTATCTTTGTATACCGTGGTCTTTTCATCACCTATTGTAATATGGATAGCCTTCCGGTCTCCATCGTCCACAATTTTAGTATCCAGCTTTTCTTTAGCTATGTCAGCGGGTAGTTCCACCTTGATCTCTTCAAAATTAGCCGGGTTTATAATATGTATGTCTTCGGTGTGATAACCGGTGCCGGTACCGGTAGTTAAAATAATGACTAATTCTTTATCGCCATCCTGGTTGATATCGTTAAATATCATTTTAGGCTCAAAACTGGGATTCTTTACGTTTTTCCAGTCAAAATATTGGCGTTTCCCGTTTATGTCAAGGATAAACCCCTCGTACATTCCATTTGACTCTTGAAAGGGATACAATTTGCTGGCCGTCTCTGAGTTACTGGAAATATAATAGGGTTTATCAATATATACGGTTTTGCTTTCCTGCTCCCATCTGACACTGGCCCCCAGTGCTTCTGCCACCCATCGTACCGGTACTATAGTCCGGTCTTTAACAATTTGGGGAGCCACGTCAGAACTGATTTCCTGACCATTTACTATAAGTTTTACCGGATTGTTGGCAAAAGCTGCTGCCGCAAAAAAGCAAATAAATATGGCAACCCCAACCATAACTAATGACCTTTTTTTCACGAAATGTGCCTCCTTCCGTAACCAAACCAAAGCCTTTGCTCGGTTATCCATAACATGCCATGCTTCAGTTGCCAAATCTGATGGTGTATATTCAAAAGGGTCTATAATGGCAACACATTATTGACCCTCTCTGTCTTCCAGCCAGCAAATCAGCAAAAACTTATGCTATCACTTTGACCTAATAATACTACGAAGATGGAAAGAGATAACTTACATGCTCCCACATGACACTCTTGTTTCATTTTCTTTGTGGCTTTTTTTATTTAGTTCATTGAAGCTAAACTCTATCTTGACCAAAGCCTATAACTTCACTAAGTGGGCTTTTTGTTCCGATATTTGCGATTGGGCACTAGCCTGGTCCAGCTTCTGGATCAGCTTAACCTCGCCCCGGTAGTGTTTAAGACGTCTTTGTACAGCAGCCTCAGTGCCAAGGAAAAAGCGCGTTTGCGGTTTATTATCCTTAATATAATCAACTCGCCAGTAATCTTTCATAAGCCGGCTACCGTCTCCAATGCTATACTTTCCCTTGGCCGCACTGGCTTTTTTGGCCATATATAGTCCTGCTGCTACGCCTAAACTAGCGGCAGCTCCAACTCCTAAAGCTATTTTATCCGCCTTTGTAGCCCTTTTGAGCGATTCTTTATCCGACATCAAAATACCTCCTTATCGTATCCTGCCCTGGCTCCTCATCAAGGGTCCAGCTGCCTCACTGACCCTTGAAGCCATCTCCATCCCTAATCTCTCCCCCGCTTTCACCCTTGCCAACAAAGCAGAAACTCATACCTAAGGCCAGTATGGTCTTAGCTTTATAATGATTATAAACTATATCCCTTATTTAGTAATAGCTTAATACAAGCCTCAATCACTGATGAATATTTTAACACGATTGTATATTGTGGAGAAATGAACAGGGTAAGCCAATCCTGGGGAAGGAAGGCAAATCAAACCTCATTAGTAGCTAATGGCAGGAGAGCAGATTTAAGTTGCTGCGGCCCATATAGCCAGATGCATAAAAATCATATTACATTAGGGATTTGTCTAATCATTCAACTCCTTTACCTTTTCCAATTCCCGGGATATGTTTTCCAGTTCAGAAATATCCTGCAGCACTGCTACCGCACCGATAATCTCACCATTTTTTTTGATAGGGGTACGATTGGAAATAAAAGTGCAATTCTTCAGTACGATTTTCTGTACCGGTTTACTGACTCCAGTCTTAAGAATCTCCATCAGCCCAGTATTAGGTATTATCTCTACAATATCTCGACCCAAAACTTCATTGCCTTTTACGCCTAGAAATTTCTCAGCTACCTGGTTTAACAAGCTTAATTTACCCCTGCAATCCACGGCAATAATCAGGTTATGGGTGGCATCTATAATGTTCAGTAAGTCATTGGAAATGGATGATTCAAAAAATGCCCTGGCTATATCAGTTCGGGTTATCATTCCCACCACTACCTTTTTGTCGACCACCGGCAAGCGCCCCACCTTATCAAAAATATCTTTAACTTCTTCATCAGGGTGGCCTACGGTGAGATCGGGGTTCATTATGTCTCCCACTAGAGACCCGGTATTCTGGTCCTGGACTATGACCCGGTATATATGACTTTTAGTTAATAATCCCAGTAATTCTCCCTTTTCGTTAACTACTGGGGCACCGTCTATCTGATTATCAAGGAAAATCTGGGCGGCCTCTTTGACGGTATGGTTCAGGGTCAAAACAACCAATTTGGTGCTCATTATATCAGTTAATCTCATAATAAAAACCTCTTTTAAAGATTTTATCCCAATTAACTCTTTACTAGATATTTATGTATTGATGAAGAATCTAGTACCTATAAGTTCCAAATAAGAGCTGGGCAATTTAAAGGATTGCTAATTTTTAATATTATATCATAGTAACTTCTATATTTGTTAAGGTTTTCCTTCTTAATCTCTGTATAAGTTTTTTTATCAATTATCAATTTAAGAAAAAACCACCAGGGTTGATAGCTTTTTTAATCAACCTTGGTGGTTAATGGTACCTTTATATCTTTGGGTATCCCCTTAGTCAATATTACCTAAGCATTTCTGCTTGGCATCTACCCATGCCTGCATAAACATTCATATGGTTAATACTGTCTAAAGCATCCCTCCCCTGCATAAACAAGCGGTAGCTGCCAAAGGCAATATTGGCTTCATCTAAACTATTATTTTGCGACGCCGATATCTGGCTAGGACAATGAGTAAAAGCATGACCATCAATCCAGCCAAGATTGCCGTGGCTGGGTGATATATCAGGTACACCATCCCCACTATGGGAGTTAATACTATGCGGGTGCCCATTCTCAGGGTATCATTGTCCGCAATCCAAGCAGCAATCGGAGGAGAATGTCGATAATAGAAATCCACCAATGCTGCGCCAGGTTTATTGCTTAATAAATACTGGTCGCGGAAGTGACGAAGCAACACTACTGCTGACTCAAACTTCGAACCATAGGCCGCAGTGGCAATAAAGCACTCATCCATTGGTCCCCGTTGAATAGTTATTACATAGCTCCGGTCAAGCCGGCCCTCCTCCATTACTACTACCCGGACTAAATTTTCTCCCTGAACCAGAGGTACAATCCCATCCATTATTTCTGTTGTATCCAAGAATATCCTGGCTATGGTGTCCGGTGCTGCAGTAGCCCGTACTTGAACTGACTCGGTTTCCTCCTCTAGCTGTATGGAATAGCTTAGTAGCTCCCCATCAAAGTCGCCCATGAGTTCAGCTCCGGATCCTCCCAAACCTTCCCTTATACTGAGACCGCTTAAGGCGAAGGCTGGTACCGGTACTGGCTCAACCTTTACTTCGGTAGTAATCAGCTGCTGCTGGGTGCTTGCATCGGCGGAAATGATAATGGTTCCAGTTCCGGCCAACCGGTTTAATACTCCACTCAGCTCTATCCTTATAGTATTGGCTTCGGTCCTGCTACCGACAATGACGCTAAGTCCAGTAAAGTCACCTTCCAGACTGATGTCCTGAGGCCCAATGTTCTCAACAAAGCTGCCCTGAGACAGAGTCAGCATAATAGTCTGCTGGAAGTCTGCTGACTCTACCACTGCATTAGGAGATGCAGTAATATATAATACCTGTGTTCCTGCTTTAATAGCTGCTAAAAAGTCGGCTTGAGCTGCATCAAGTGCTGCCATAGCGGATTCCAGGCTGCTCTTCATGGCGCTGCTAATATCGCGAGTAGCACGGGCCGTTTGTATAACTGTACTGAATTGATCCATTTCCGACTGGCTTACCCACTTGGATACTATGGATACATCGCTGCCATTAACGCTTACCACCACTTGGTCCATTTCCAGGTTGGCCCAGTATATGGCTTCATTCAAACTGCTCTTGGCTGCTTCAACTAGAGGAATCTCTGCTTCCAGACTGTCCAACAGGCTCTTCTCTACGCTCAGTTTAGCCTGTATCTCCTGACTCAATGCGGCATAGGCCGTTAAGGCTGCATTTACTGCTGTCTTATCCCCTATGGCCACTGTTTCCACGGTCTTGGCCAGGATAGTGCCATGAGCTGTCCTGAATGCTGCTGCATCGGCATTTGTCTGCAGTTCCGGTATTTTGGCTTCTGCTGCTGCCAGTTTATC
>JAAYJK010000116.1 GCA_012522955.1 Syntrophomonadaceae bacterium | reverse complement strand
GGTGCGTGGATTGAAACAAATAGGAAAGGAGAATAGTACAATGTTTAAATTGTCGCACCTCTCGCGGGTGCGTGGATTGAAACGCTTGAGTTCCACA
This sequence comes from Syntrophomonadaceae bacterium, assembly GCA_012522955.1. Lineage (GTDB taxonomy): Bacteria > Bacillota > Syntrophomonadia > Syntrophomonadales > Syntrophomonadaceae > JAAYJK01. The sequence goes on along the minus strand of JAAYJK010000116.1, from coordinate 43,679 downwards.
AGCTCTTCAGAGGGTTTAAAGTCGCACCTCTCGCGGGTGCGTGGATTGAAACGAATATGTTGCAAGGTGCAAATTTTAAAGCCTCGTCGCACCTCTCGCGGGTGCGTGGATTGAAACAGCAGCAGATCGACCGCTAAGTGCGCATCCACTATACGTCGCACCTCTCGCGGGTGCGTGGATTGAAACGTCATGGCAAATGTCGATGTGCACTGGCCAGTCCTGGTCGCACCTCTCGCGGGTGCGTGGATTGAAACGAAAGTGGATTTGGAGTTTGCGAGAGGTGTTTGTGCGTCGCACCTCTCGCGGGTGCGTGGATTGAAACAGCCAGTATTTCAGCCACACTTCGTCTCGATCTTCGTCGCACCTCTCGCGGGTGCGTGGATTGAAACATGCAATATCCTATTAATACCTCAGAAACCCCGGTCGCACCTCTCGCGGGTGCGTGGATTGAAACTTCCATGATGAGATTAAACTAGCTTCTGCCCAATAGTCGCACCTCTCGCGAGTGCGTGGATTGAAACAGGCTGCACCGGCAGGCACTAAAGAATCTACTGCCGTCGCACCTCTCGCGGGTGCGTGGATTGAAACATTGCTTACACAACCAAGACAACCGATTCTACTAGCGTCGCACCCTGCACGGGTGCGTGGATTGCAACTAATTAATTAGAATTTAATATATAAGTTTGTCGTGTTTCAGCTAAAAAGTCAGAAAGCTGATGGAGTTGCCTGACCGAGGATTGCTGAATGTAAAGTTGAATCTAATAACAAAATAGAGTAAAATATGCACATTATGAAAAAATAAGATTTAAAAGCAAGGGGGGTTATAATGTATTAATATAATCTAACCCAACTAATCTTGTCTGGTACTCTATAATACACATTCATTTTTGTATTAATCCTTGTTAATAATCAGTGCCAATATACTCACAAAGCAATTACACATCACCTTATACATCTCACAGCAGCAATTCTTCTAATATTTCGCAAACTGGGCCTGATTCCATTTTTTATGAGAATAGGAGGAAACGGTTTTGACTAAGCCAAGACTGAAATTTACAGTCGTCATCGAGCAAGACGAAAGAGGGTGGTTTGCAGCATCTGTTCCGGAGTCGCCAGGATATCATGTTGAGGCCGAGGATTTGGATGAATTAAACTGTAGATTGACCGATCTTATACAATTATTGCTGGAAATAGACGACAAAGCAAAATATGTTTGGACGGATGCTTCCTTGGGCTTTATTTCTTTCGGATAGTATGCTGGAAGGAACATGTATTTTATAAATCACCTGCTATAGGTGGTCCAATTTGCTTTAGGCTTTCGATATACGATATCATTAGTTAATACTTTCTTAAAGCAATTAATACTTAATAATAAAGAAGTGAGCTGTATTTAATTGGACTTATTGAACAAATTTAAAGAGGTTTTATTTGCTGTACTTCCCATCACGCTGATCGTGTTGGTGTTAAATTATACCATTGTTCCCCTGGAAGGCATCTTGATTTTTCGATTTGTTTTGGGGGCTTTATTAATTATCTTGGGCTTGTCTGTTTTTCTATTTGGAGTAGATATCGGAATTATACCTATTGGAAATCTAATGGGATCTGCCCTGGCCAAAAGCAACAAGATTTGGATAGTGGCTTTGGGTGGATTAATACTGGGGTTTTTTATATCCATAGCTGAACCTGATTTGCATATTATTGCTGGACAGATAGAGTTTGTTACCTCGGGTTTGGTATCGAAGCTGAGTATTCTTGTCATTGTCTCCGTAGGTATTGGTTTAATGTTTACTCTGGGCTCGATCAGAATAGTAAGGAACATACCTTTACATATTGTCTTAATAATACTATATGTAGTCATTCTGCTTTTAGCTTTGTTTACGACGCCAGAATTTTTAGCCATATCATTTGATGCTTCAGGTGCCACTACCGGAGCCTTAACGGTACCGTTTATGCTGGCTCTGGCAACAGGCATCTCTTCCTTGAAGAGGGATAGCCAAGCTTCCGAGAAAGATAGCTTTGGATTAGTTGCGCTGGCCTCAGCCGGGGCTATAATAGCAGTAATGCTTATGAGTATTCTTTCTAAAACTGATAAGATCTCCGGTACTATTGAGTACCACATAGCTTCCTCATCTTCAATTATAGGACCGTTCATTCAAAAGCTGCCAACCATAGCTATTGAAGTTTTCTTCGTTCTGATTCCATTATTAACCATATTTTTATTTATCAATGTAATGTTTTGTAAAATTGAGCGAAAGGCTCTGCGAAAGATACTGAAAGGTCTTGTATATACATTTATTGGCTTAGTATTATTCTTAATTGGGGTGAATGCTGGTTTTATGGATGTGGGCCGTATCATAGGCATTAATGTGGCATCTTCAGGCAATCTCCCCTTGATTGTAATTATAGGGTTTGTTCTAGGTCTGGTAACTATTTTGGCAGAGCCTGCGGTCCACGTCCTAACCCATCAAATAGAGGATATTACCAGTGGTTATGTGAAAAGGCCTATTGTACTATTTGCACTTTGCATTGGGGTTGGCTTTGCAGTAGCATTATCAATGCTTAGGATAATAATTCCCGAAATTCAGCTATGGCATTATCTTTTACCAGGATATATAATCGCAATAGGTATGGTGTTTATTGTTCCACCATTGTTTGTTGGAATGGCTTTTGATTCTGGTGGAGTAGCTTCAGGCCCTATGACGGTAACTTTTATTTTGGCCTTTGCCCAAGGAGTAGCTGAAGCTATTAAAGCAGCCGACGTGTTAATTGATGGATTTGGTATGATTGCTATGGTAGCCTTAACACCAGTTATTGCTTTACAGATTGTAGGTTATATTTTTAGGGTTAAGTCGGTAAAAGGAGGAATAGAATCAGATGGATAATAGTCCTCAGCTACCTGAGTTTGAGTTGCTTTGTGTAATACTCAATTATGGTTTGGGGAGTAAGGTTATGAAATTGGCCAAGCAACACGGAGTAACGGGAGGAACCATTTTTTTAGGAAGAGGAACTGTAAAAAACAAGATTTTGGAACTACTTGATTTAACCGAAGTTCGAAAAGAAATCGTAATCATGATATCTACTAAAGATATTATCTATAAAGCTATGGAAGCAATGAAAAAAGAATTAAAATTGATCAAAAAAGGTCATGGAATAGTATTTACTACTTCTGTTATTAATCTATTTGGAGCTTCATGTTACAAAGACAGCCATAATTTAGAAAGCAGAGGTGCAGAAAATACCATGTATAAGGTTATTTATGTAATTGTTGACAGAGGCAGGGCAGCCTCTGTGATAGAGGCTGCAAACAAAGCTGGTTCCAGTGGAGGAACGATCATTAATGCGAGAGGTTCAGGCATCCATGAAACTAACAAGATTTTTGCCATGGATATAGAACCGGAAAAAGAGCTGGTTTTGTTATTGTGTGAGGAGCCCCTGACTGATTCAATCGTATCCGCTATCCGAGAACGGGCTCAAATCGACAAGCCGGGTAACGGTATTATTTTTGTCCAGAATGCAAATAGCGCCTACGGTTTATATTCAAGTAAATAAGAGTATATTCCTCATTAATTTCGGATCATCCAAAGTGCTGAATACCTCTAGGGAGCTCATTGTTAGTTATGGTAAAATGAGTGAAATGAGTAAATAGGCTATTACTGATGGTAATACTTTTTCCGATTATTACTGTAATAGTTCTTGGAGGTATTGTTTTTTGATTCCTTTTCCTGGACCCTCTAAAATCCTGCTTATCCTTTTCTTTACCCTTATCTGGGGGATGATTGGTTCCCCTTGCCTAGCCTTGGGTCAAAGCCAACAGTATCCAGCACAATATATTGTCAAATACAAAGCCGGGGTTAGTGCAGAGGGCAAAGCTAAAGTGATCAACGAGCATGCCTTGCAGAAACGACAAGATCTTCAAATTATAAATGCCCAGCTGGTATCTCCGGCGGGTTCTTTCCGTGCCCAGAGCCAATCCTCGTTATTGGAAGAAATAGCCAAGGATCCTGCAGTTGAATACGTAGAACCTGATTATTGTCTTTATCCCATGGGAACTCCTATCTCCCAGGATGCTGATGCCAGCCTTTTATGGGGTCTTAAAAACTATGGACAATCTATTGATGGGAATGTAGGTGTTGCAGAGGTTGATATCAATCTGGAGGGAGTCTGGCAGGTGACTGAGGGAAATCCGGAGGTGCTGGTGGCGATTATTGATACTGGTATTGACATCAGGCATCCGGATCTGTCTCATAGCATATGGATTAATCAGGGTGAAATTCCGGACAATGGTGTGGATGATGATAATAATGGCCTGATTGACGATCTTAATGGATGGGATTTTGTTCATGATGATAAGAGTGTTTATGATTCAGCCTCCGAGGATGCCCATGGTACTCATTGTGCCGGTATAATCTCTGCTGCTCATGACCTGCTGGGAGTAGTGGGGGTGGCACCGGGGGTGAAGATTCTTCCGCTTAAGTTCATGAACGCCTCAGGTGGCAGCACCAGTGATGCCATTAGTGCCATTGAATATGCAGCCCGGGCTGGAGCCAAAATAGTCAATTGCAGTTGGGGGGGATCCGATTCCTCCCAAGCCTTGCAAGATGCCATTGGTGGTTCGGATATGATTTTTGTGACTGCAGCGGGAAATGTTGATAGCGGTGAATCTCCTAAGGACATTGATGATTTCCCGCTCTATCCGGCTTCTTTCGATTTGGATAATATTATTGCTGTTGCTGCCGTGGATAATATGGGCAACCTTACATCATTTTCCAACTATGGCTATAATTCGGTGGATGTGGCAGCTCCAGGAAAATCAATATACAGTACCAGGCCGGATAATAAATATGGATTTCTTAATGGCACTTCAATGGCTACTCCTTATGTTTCCGGGGTAGCAGCTCTTTTGGCCAGTACCGGGATTAACGATAATGCCCTTATTAAGCAGCGAATTTTGGATTCTGCAGTACATAACCCTTTGAGTAGTTTGTCGAACAAGATTTTAACCGGGGGGATGGTGGATGCCCTAGAGGCTCTAGGAATTAATCTTGCTCCCACAGCCTCTGATTTGAGCATCAGCGGTAGCCTGTATCCGGGGGAGGTGCTGCAAGGGAAATATATCTATCATGATGCTAATCAGGATCCGGAGGGAAACTCTCGCTTTGAGTGGTATAGGGCTGATTCGGCTCAGCAGGACAATCTGATTGAAATCCCGGGTGCTAATCTGCTGCAGTATACCATAAAGAGCGAGGACATTGGCAAATACCTGTGTTTTGGCCTTATACCGGAAGCAAGTTCAGGTTTGACGCCGGGAGACCTGGTATTATCCGATGCAGTGGGACCGGTTGAAGCGGGCCCTTTAATAAGCTTGCACTTGCTGGATGGGAGTAATGATTTGCTCAGTGATTTTCGGCCTGAGCAAATTGATTATCAGCTTAACATCGATGACAGCCTGTCCAGCCTGGCTTTGACTTATACAGGGACCGCCCAGAGCAGTGTATCAGTTTACTATAATCAGTTACTCCAGACCGAAGATCAGATTTCCTTGGATCCGGAAGGGGATACCATAAGTATCATGGTGCAAACACCAGGAATTGCTGATCGCTGCTATACCATAGAGCTGTACCGGAATTCTATTGACCAGTGTTTTATTGCCACCGCTGCCTTTGGCTCCAAATATGAACCGGCAGTGGTATTGTTACGCGCTTTTCGCGATCAGCATCTGCTGACCAATAATATAGGCCGGAGTATGGTGGCATTATACTATCACTATTCTCCACCCCTAGCCCAATATATTGCAGATAAAGAGGGATTGCGGGTAATAGTAAAAATACTGCTGACACCCGTCATATTAGCGGTTTATCTTATCCTTCATCAATGGCTGCTGTTAATAATCATTTTGCTTACTTTTCTACTGGCCTTGAGGCTATCCAGGATTAGAAAGCAGAGGGTTTAATAAATATTAGGGCAGAAATTGGTAAATGTTAAATTAAAAGGAAATATAAAACATAGTTGACAGCCCTTGTCTGTCAGGTATACAATGTACATAAAGATGGGTATTCCACTTGAATTGTGGAATGCCCAATCTTATTTTATTGGTGATTTTCCATTTTATGTCTTTGAGTGGAGGGGCTAGTATGAAGGAAATAGAGTTGTCGCCAGATATCCTTAAAGGGCTGCAAGAACATTTGGAGGATATGGAAGAAAGGCAAAGCCAGATTGTAGAGGACTTTATAGCAAAGAATTGTGATGAATACCGGGAATATACTATAGAGTTCAAGAACTATTTGCTGCAGCTGCGGCAGTTAGTGGAAAAATCCGAAGAGTTGACCGGAAAGGCTAATGGTATGCCCATTATCACTATTGGAACCCTGGTTACCGTCATTAATGTAGGTAATCAGAAGGAGTTTTCTTTTCATATTGTCGGTCCCAACTATAATAGAAAAAACAGCCGGGATGTTTCCTGTATGTCGCCAGTGGGCAGAGCTTTGATGCTGAAACAGGTAGGGGATGAAGTCCTGGTAAATGCTCCGGGAGGCACATTTAAATATCAGGTCAAGTCCATAGATTATATCGGAGAATAAAGCTGCTCACCTGCTGCCAGGCACCAACTTATCAACTCCCATGGGAACACAAACGAGTATGAAAATTTTGGGCTATGCCGGAGGGGCGGTCACAGACCGCCCCTACATATGCCCGCTGAGATCTATACTAACGATGCTGGTCTGTAGGAGACCTGTGGTCGCCAGAAACTCCATTGGGATAAACTATTTTGGTGTGGTTAGAATAAAGCATTTTGGTATCAACTTTTTTACAGGCAAGTTATTATTTGTCCTATAGTGAATATAATAACTTGCCTGTTCCGTGTCGAATTATGTAAAATAATAATAGGTGTGAGAGATTATTATTTATAAAGGTATTGAAGAATACCTGCTTCGATACCGGGATAAGGAGGTTGCTGGTGAATTGCCTACAGTAAATGAAGTCGGTTACCTGGAATTTCGGAAACTGCTCTGGGAACGATATGGCAAGAGCTGGATGCAGTGGATCATGGGCGTATGTCCTGACGGTATGTTTTTGGAAGAAGCCGTATTAATGGTGGATTTGGATGAAACAGCTGCGAAATTGGGCTGGGTACCGAAGGTTACGGGAATAAGTACTCCTAGGCTGCGCCTGGAAAATTGAGGTCCGATAGTTAGAAGAGTCATCTAAGATGATTTGATTTGCTTGCCAGGTTGATAAGAACAAGATACTCAGATTATATTTAGTACAAAACATAACATAACCTATGGCAAAAAAATCCTCTGATAAAGAGGTTTTTTTGTTTTTTCCCTTGGGATACTGCTTTCCTTGTTTAAATAAGCAAGGTATCGTAAAATAATAGCACTGTAAAAAAAACAGCCATGGAGGTTAGATATTGTATTACTGGATAATCCTGGCTCTGGTTGTCCTTTTGGACCAGAGCAGCAAATGGTGGGTAAGCAGCACCCTGTTCATGGGTGAGAGCAGGCCTCTTATTGATGGGATCCTGTGGTTGACCCATGTGCATAATCAGGGAGCAGCATTTAGTATTTTGCAAGGCAAAATTGCCTTTTTCGTTATTGCCTCTATAATTGTAATTATCGGGGTGTCGATTTGGGTTGCTGTATCCCGGCCTCCAAATGTCCTGGCCATGATAATGGGTTTACTCAGCGGGGGAGCCGTGGGCAATCTGGTGGATAGGCTGAGGTTTTCCCATGTAATTGACTTTTTGGACTTGCATTGGTGGCCCGTATTCAATTTTGCGGATATGGCTATAGTCGTAGGTAGTTTTTTGTTAGTATGGTATGTTTTCATGCAGGAGCGGAGTGAAAGAACAAATGGTTAACAGAGCAATTATTACCGTGGAAGAAGATATGGAAGGGGAGCGGGTGGATGCTTTGGTAGCAGAGCAGGTATCCGGTCTTTCCCGTACCACAGTCAAGACATTGATTAAAGAGGGACACATACTGGTGGACGGCCAGGCCTGTAAAAGCAGCTATCGTTTGAACGAAGGTCAGGAAATTTTGGTGGAGATCCCAGCCCCGGAAAAGGTGGAGACTCTGGCTCAGAATCTTCCTTTAGATATAATTTATCAGGATAAGGACCTGGTAGTAATCAACAAAGAAAAAGGGATGGTAGTTCATCCTGCTCCCGGCCACCAGGACGGAACCATGGTAAATGCCTTGCTGTATCATATTAAAGACCTGTCCGGCATAAATGGCGATTTACGTCCCGGTATTGTACACCGCCTGGATAAGGATACCTCCGGGGTAATGGTAGCAGCCAAAAATGATGCTGCCCACCGCAGCCTGGCTGCTCAGATAAAAGACCATACCATAAACCGGGAGTATGTGGCTCTGGTACATGGGGTCATTAAAGAAAACCTGGGTACTATTGATGCTCCTATCGGTCGCAGTAAGGTGGATCGCAAGAAAATGGCGGTAGTAGGAAACGGCAAACCGGCTATCAGCCATTACCAGGTTTTACAAAGGTATCGCAATTATTCCCTGGTGAAGGTCACGCTTTTAACCGGGCGCACCCATCAAATCAGGGTGCATTTCGCCTATATTAAGCATTCGGTAGTAGGAGATCCCCTCTATAGTTCGGCCAAGTCACATTTTAATCTGGATTCCCAGGCTCTCCATGCTAAGTTGTTGGGCTTTATCCATCCGGTCAGTGGTCAGTATATGGAGTTTAACAGTGAAATGCCGGAGTATTTCCAGGCTATAATAAGACAACTTGATGGTGAGAGAACTTAAGGGTGCATGAAAACGGGCGGTCAAAGACCGCCCCTACAATATGCCCGCCTAAGATCTATATTTAACAGTGCGGGTCTGTAGGGGCGCCCTGTGGTCGCCTGCAATGATTACCAGTTTTTCGGTGCATATTGTTGGAATAAGCTTTAACTTGACAGTTGAAATAGCTTGGATTAAAATTCAGTAAGAACCTTTAAGTTGGCCCCGTGAGGCTAGCAAGGATTGACGGGATTTATATGCCTGCCTTTAAGTCTTACGGCTGAAAGCAGGCTTTTGTTTTGGCCTGAGTTAGGAGGGCAGCAGTGGGAGTTCGGGATAAAAACACCATAATGGATGAAATGGCTATCAAAAGAGCTTTAACCAGGATAGCCCATGAGATTATTGAAAAGAATAAAGGTGTGGACAATGTTGTCTTAATTGGTATCCGCCGGCGGGGAGGACCTCTAGCCTACCGACTGGCTGAACGAATCGAAGCCATTGAAGGTATCAATGTTCCCGTAGGTATATTGGATATAACTCTCTACCGGGATGACCTGACCACCCTGGCTTCCCAGCCGCTGGTACATCGAACCGAGGTTAATTTTAACATCAATCATAAGACAATAGTTTTGGTGGATGATGTTTTATATACCGGGAGGACAGTCAGGGCGGCAATGGATGCTTTGATGGACCTGGGACGGCCCAAGAGTATACAGTTAGCCGTACTGGTAGACCGGGGACACCGGGAGTTGCCTATCAAGGCTGATTTTATAGGAAAAAATGTCCCTACTTCCAAACAGGAAAATATAGCAGTACTGGTCCAAGAACTAGATGGAGATGACAAAGTAATAATCCAAGAAATAATTGGTGATTCTTAAGCACCTGACCCTTTAACTCAGTCCCGAGAGGCTGTCAAGGGCAAGAGCGTTAGCAGAACCTTCCCTTGTTGGCCTTAGGCAGGGAAGGTTTTTTTATGTCCCTGCTGATCTACGTTACTTAGATTGGGTAGTGAAAATCTCACCCCCCAAAAAACAGAGGAGGCTTGGCGGTGAAATTTAATCGGAAAGATTTGCTGGGAATGCGAGAACTCAGCCGGGAAGAAATCCAATTGATTTTGGACACGGCGATTCCTATGAAGGATGTCATTAAACGAGATATTAAAAAGGTCCCTACTCTAAGGGGCAAAGCCATGGTTACAGTTTTTTATGAGAATAGCACCCGCACCCGTACTTCCTTTGAAATTGCCGGCAAATATCTGAGTGCTGATACGGTAAACCTGGCCATTTCTAGCAGCAGCGTACAGAAGGGGGAAAGCCTGCGGGATACCATCAAGACCATAGAAGTGATGGGATTTGATCTTATGGTAATGAGGCACTCCATGAGCGGAACTCCCCAATATGTAGCCCGGAATACCAGTATGAGTGTAATTAATGCCGGGGATGGTCAGCACGAGCATCCTACTCAGGCTCTGTTGGATATGTACAGCATTCGGGAGAGCAAAGGAACCCTGGAAGGATTAAAGGTGGCTATTGTGGGCGATATACTTCATAGTCGGGTAGCCCGTTCTAATATATACGGATTAAGTAAATTTGGCTGCGAGATTAGAGTGGTAGGGCCTTCTACCTTGATACCTCCGGAAGTGGAAAGGATGGGGGTAAAAGCCTATTATAGCATGGAGCAGGCCTTGCGGGACGTTGATGTTATCAATGTGTTGAGAATTCAAAGAGAACGGCAGGAAGCGGGTTTATTCCCCTCCCTGGATGAATATGCCAATATGTATATGCTGAGCAACCGGCACTTAAAATATGCCAAAGAGGATGTGCTGGTACTCCATCCGGGACCCATGAACCGGGGAGTGGAAATATCCAGTGAAGTAGCGGAAGGGTCTCATTCAGTGATTAATGAACAGGTTACCAATGGTGTTGCGGTAAGGATGGCCTTGCTGTTCTTAATGATGGGGGGATCAAAAGATGAGATTGCTGGTTAAAGGTGGACGAGTTATTGACCCAGATAACGATTTAGATCAGATTATGGATCTGCTGATTGAGGATGGGATCATAAGTCAGATTGGCATTGATATAGATCAGACCGGGGCAGAAGTGATTGATGCCCGGAATATGTTAGTGTGTCCAGGATTTATAGATATGCATGTTCATCTGAGAGAACCAGGTTTTGAATACAAAGAGGATATTGTTACTGGAACCCGGGCTGCCGCTGTTGGAGGTTTTACCGCAGTCTGCTGTATGCCCAATACTCAACCGGTGGTGGATAGCGCTCCGGTGGTCCGATTTATTCGAGAAAAGGCAGAGAAAGCAGGTCTGGTAAGGGTTTATCCCATAGGAACCATCAGCAAAGGCCAGGCCGGACAGGAATTGAGCGAGGTAGCTGACCTATTGGCAGCGGGCTGCGTGGCTATCTCTGATGATGGCAAGCCAGTGGTAAAGGCCAATGTTATGCGTAATGCCCTGGAATATACCAAAATGTTTGGTATTCCCGTACTTTCTCATTGTGAAGATATGGAGCTTTCCCAGGACGGTCAGATGCATGAGGGTTATTTTTCTACCATTTATGGTTTAAAGGGCATACCGGCTGCGGCTGAAGAGCTGATGGTGGCTCGGGATATAAGGCTGGCAGAGTTAACCGGTGGACACATTCATATTTGCCATCTTTCAACTAAAGATTCCCTGGAGTTGGTAAGGCAGGCCCGGGCAAGGGGAGTCAACGTAAGCTGTGAAGTCACTCCCCACCATCTAACCCTAAGCGATGAAATACTGGGAGATTATGATAGCGACGCCAAAGTCAACCCTCCCCTGCGTTCAGCTGAGCATATCCAGGCTTTAATTGAAGCATTGCAGGACGGAACCATTGACTGTATTGCCACCGATCATGCACCCCACCACCGGGAAGCCAAGGACTGCGAGTTTCAACTGGCGGCCATGGGTATTTCTGGACTAGAAACCGCAGTAGCGGTGATAATGGATCGATTAGTACAAGAGGGGCAGCTAGATGTTTATGATATGGTAAGACTGTTTAGCTGCGGACCGGCTGATATTTTGGGCCTGGATGGCGGAACCCTGAACATAGGAGCTAGGGCTGATTTGACTATTATTGATCCGGCAGCAGTTCGTAAGGTGGAGCCGGAAAAATTCCAGTCCAAGGGTAAAAATACCCCTTTTAAGGGCCAGATCTTAACAGGTTGGCCTTATATTACTATAGTAAATGGAAAAATTGTGGCCCGGGAGGGCAGCATAGTATAAGGAGGACACCATTCATGAAAGGATACCTGGTTCTGGAAAATGGCCGAGTTTTCCCCGGTTGGCTATTAAACGATTGTCGTATGGCGGGAGGAGAAGTAGTATTCAGTACCGCTATGATTAGTTACCAGGACATCATTACCGATCCCTCCTACTATGGTCAGATTGTGGTTATGACCTATCCTCTGGTTGGAAATGTAGGCTTGAATCAAAGAAGTTTCGCTTCCCGTTCGGCTATGATCAAAGGCCTTATCCTGCGAGAAGCAACGGATTTCCCCAGCCACTATGAAATGGAAACCGATTTGATCACTTTCCTCAACAAGAGCGAAATACCGGTGTTAACTGAGGTCGATACCCGAGCCTTGACGAGGGAACTGAGGAAAAACGGCACCATGGGAGGCATTATTACCGATCAACTGAACAATATGGACCGCTTGATTCAAAAGGCCAAAAAAGAGGCCCGGGATCTAAGCGGTGATATGGTAAAGTGTGTGACGCGTAAAAATATTATGAACTTTGGGCAGGGGGATAAAAAAATCGTCCTGGTGGACCTGGGTACCAAAAGAGGAGTAATAAATTCTTTAATGGAGCGGGGATGCCAGGTTATAGCAGTACCGGCCACTATTAGCGCCTCAGAAATAATGGCCTTGGGTCCCGATGGGGTCTTAATATCTGATGGGCCAGGTGATCCTCAGGCGCTAGTCTATGCTATAGATAGCTGCCGTAATTTGCTGGGCCAGATACCTTTATTTGGTATAGGGCTGGGTCACCAGATCCTGGCCCTGGCCATGGGGGCAAAAGCCATCCGCTTAGATTATGGGCATCGAGGAAGCAATCATCCGGTAAAGGATTTAAGCAATGGAAGGGTATATATTACTACTCAGAATCATGGTTTTGCCATTGATCAGGATTCTATCGGAGATTTGGCTTTGGAGGTAACGCTGCGCAGTCTGAATGACCACAGCATTGAAGGCATTAGACACCTACAGTATCTAGCCTTTTCGGTTCAGTTCGATCCGGAGGGGTTTTTGGGCTACAGTGAAACTGGATTTTTCTATGATGATTTCGTGAATATGCTTTAAGTCTTAAAATATGGATAAATGGAGGGAGTCTTAATGCCCCTGGACAAGAATTTGAAAAAAGTGCTGGTAATTGGCTCTGGTCCGATTATTATCGGACAGGCGGCGGAATTTGATTATGCGGGAACTCAGGCTTGTCGAGCCATTAAAGAGGAGGGGATTGGGGTTGTCCTGCTAAATAGCAATCCTGCCACTATTATGACAGACGTTGACATTGCTGATGCAGTCTACATGGAACCCATAACTTTGGAGAGTGTAATAAAAATTCTAGATAAAGAAAAACCGGATGGGATAATTGCTAACCTGGGCGGACAAATAGGGCTGAATATGGCTTTGGCTCTGGATAAAGCCGGCGTACTGGAGGAAAAAGGAGTTCCCGTTCTGGGCATGCCCCTGGAGGCCATTTATAGGGCTGAAGACCGGGAGTTGTTCAAGGATACCATGCAGGAAATAGATGAACCCATACCCGAGAGTGCCATAGTACATTCTATACCAGAGGCTCTTACATTTGCTGATAAAATTGGATATCCCTTAATAGTACGTCCTGCCTATACCCTGGGAGGAACCGGCGGAGGCAGCTGCATCAATGAAGAAGAACTCATTAACATAGTAAATCGGGGTCTTAAAAGCAGCCCCATTCACCAGGCCTTGATCGAAAGAAGTGTAGCCGGCTACAAAGAAATTGAGTTTGAGGTAATGCGAGATGCAAACAATAACTGTATTACCATTTGTTCCATGGAGAACCTGGATCCGGTAGGAATACACACCGGGGACAGTATAGTGGCAGCTCCTGCCCAGACTCTGACCGATGAAGAATACCAGATGCTAAGATCAGCATCCATCAAGATAATAAGGGCTTTGAAAATAGCCGGAGGCTGTAATGTCCAGTTTGCCCTGGATCCCTTTAGTAAGAAATACTATGTTATCGAGGTTAATCCTCGGGTTAGCCGTTCCAGTGCTCTGGCTTCCAAAGCTACCGGGTATCCCATCGCCCGAGTCACCACCAAAATAGCCCTGGGCTATACCCTGGACGAAATACCCAATACCGTGACCGGAACTACTACTGCCTGCTTTGAACCAGCTATTGACTATGTAGTCTTAAAGGTACCCCGTTGGCCTTTTGATAAATTCGTTTTTGGCGACCGTAAACTGGGAACCCAGATGAAGGCTACCGGGGAGGTTATGGCAATTGATCGGAGTTTTGAAGCTGCTTTCTTAAAATCCATCCGTTCGCTGGAAATCGGCCTATACGGTTTGCTCTTGCCCGAATTACAAAATTTAAGTGATGAAGCCCTAAGAAAGCGGATGCTTTATGCGGATGATGAGCGGATTTTTATTATTGCTGCGGCTTTTGCCCGAGGCTTTACTATAGATGAAGTATGGGATATAACTCAAATCGATAAATATTTCTTAAAGAAGCTGAAGAATATAATTGATTTCGCCCTGGCCCTTAAAAATAAGGTGCTGGATGCGGAAAACTTGACTGCGGCCAAGAAGATGGGTTTTTCCGATAGTGAAATAGCCAATCTGAAAGGAATCCAGGAAAAAGATGTGCGACGCATGCGGAGGGAGAAGGGGATAGTACCAACCTACAAACAGGTGGATACCTGTGCTGCGGAGTTTGATGCTCGTACTCCATATTTTTACTCTTGTTATGAGCAAGAAAATGAGGCCGATCATGATCCCTCGGTCCGTAAAGTATTGGTTATTGGTTCCGGCCCCATTCGCATTGGGCAAGGGGTTGAATTCGATTATTGCTCGGTGCATGCGGTATGGGCACTGCGGGAAGCAGGGATTAAAGCTATCATAGTTAACAACAATCCGGAAACCGTCAGCACCGACTTCGATACTTCCGACCGTCTCTATTTTGAGCCCCTGGTGTTTGAAGATGTTATGAATATTCTGGAGGAAGAAAAACCGGAAGGAGTCATAGTACAGTTTGGCGGACAAACTGCTATTAACCTGGCTGGTCCCTTATGCCGAGCCGGAATCAATATTTTGGGCAGTTCCAATGACAGTATTGACCGGGCCGAGGATCGGGAACGCTTCGACGCCATGGTGGAGGAGCTGGGAATACCCAGACCTCCAGGCAAGAGTGTATATTCGGTAGAAGAGGCGGTTAAAGCGGCGGCTGCCATAGGATATCCGGTGTTGGTGCGTCCTTCCTATGTACTGGGAGGCCGGGCCATGGAGATTGTTGATAATATTGATGAACTGAGACAATACATGGAAACAGCGGCCCAGGTTAATAAAGATCATCCGGTATTGGTAGACAAGTACTTAATGGGTAAGGAAATTGAAGTGGATGCGGTTTGCGATGGACATGAAGTATTGATACCGGGCATTATGCAGCATATAGAGAGGGCTGGAGTACATTCTGGAGATAGTACTGCAGTATTCCCGGCCCACGACATCTGTCCTGAAATTCGAGATAAAGTGGTGAATTATACCACCCGACTGGCCCTGGAACTGGAGGTACGGGGTTTGATCAACATTCAATTCGTAGAACATGAGAATGAACTCTATGTGCTGGAGGTTAATCCCCGTTCCAGCCGAACCATACCTTTTGTCAGCAAAGTTACCGGTATACCCATGGTGAAGCTGGCCACTATGATAATGCTGGGGGAAACTTTGAAGGATTTGGGTTATGATGGCGGTTTATATCCGGAAATAGGTTATTATGCCGTAAAAGTGCCGGTATTTTCCTTTAGCAAACTGCAGCAGGTAGACATAAACCTGGGGCCGGAAATGAAATCAACCGGTGAGGTGATGGGAATTGATTACTCCCTGGGTAGTGCCATATACAAGGGCTTGCTGGCTGCGGGGCTGGAAATACCGGAGGCCGGCAGTATAGTAGCCACTATCGCCGATAAAGATAAGGAAGAAGCCATACCTCTATTGGCTGACTTGGCCGATATGGGGTTCAATATCATAGCTACCGAAGGCACGGCCCGGGCATTAAGGGAAAAGGGAGTAAAGGTGCAGACAGTAAAGAAAATCAAGGAAGGTTCCCCTAATATCGTTGATCTTATCCGGGAAGGCCAGGTGGATTTTGTAGTCAATACCCTGACCCATGGAAGAAAGCCTTATAGTGATGGGTTTCAGATACGTCGGGCCGCCGTGGAGTTGAATGTTCACTGTCTTACCTCACTGGATACTCTTAAGGTAGTAAAGGAAGTATTGAGGAACGGAGGACCTACCGGCAGCAAAAATGAAGCTATAAGACCCTTACAGGAATATCTGGCCGGAGCCAATTGATAGAATTATTGACTTGATTTGCATTGACGAACCGGCCAAGTCCTGGCCGGGTTTTGGGATATGCCAAACTCTCATGTATCCGACCGAAGACTAATTATTAGCAAGGTAATTATATTAAATGGAGGTTAAAACATGCCTGCTTGCAGCTCAGGAATAGTCAGGAGTAATAAAAAGGTAGGCCCAGACCTGTGGGAGATGGAATTTACTGCCCTAGCCTTGGCCAGAGAGGCCCAACCCGGGCAGTTTGTGCATATCCGGGTGGGTGGAAACCAAGACCCCTTGCTGCGGCGTCCCTTAAGCATTTATGATGTAGATGCCGGTCTAATAACTCTGCTGTATAAGGTAGTTGGACGGGGTACCGAAATCTTAAGCCTATATAGCAGCGATCAGCCCCTTGATGTTATGGGTCCTTTAGGTAAGGGATTCAGCTTGGTCCAGGATCGAAGAGTGCTCTTGGTAGGAGGAGGAGTAGGCATTGCTCCCCTGCTGTTTTTGGGCCGTGAATTGAAGGTCAGGAACAATAAAGTAATAGTCCTGCATGGTGCCGGAAGCAAGGAGGAGACCTGTTCCGGGCCCAAATTTACCGGTCTGGGGATGGAATATCGAATAGCCACCATGGATGGGAGCCTGGGTTTCAAGGGACTGGTCACAGATCTTATGGAGCGGGAAATAGATCCCAAGAGCATCGACTATATATATACCTGCGGTCCGGAACCCATGATGGAAGCGGTGGCCGCCTTTGCTGCCCGCAACAATATGCCTGGGGAATTGTCCTTGGAGGAATATATGGCCTGTGGAGTAGGAGCCTGTTTGGGTTGCGCTCGGAAACTCAAAGCCAGCGACCCGTCCTACGTTAAGATTTGCCACGACGGCCCCGTATTCCCCCTGGATAGTGTGAATATCGCACCGTGAACATGGACCTCAGTCGGAGCCAGGTACGTTTAATATGGATCTCGGTCGGGACTGTGTAGGGGCGGTCTTCGACCGCCCGCCCGGGCTTACACCGGTATTTGTAGAAAGCCCCGGCGGGCGACCTCAGGTCGCCCCTACGGAATTGCTGTGGCGCTTGGGTTTCTTGCGGTGCAGGTCGCCCCTACAGGCGCGATGATTTGTTGATTTAAATACTGATAAGGAGGGCGTTTCCTTGGGTCTTGTTGATATGTCAGTGAATCTGGGAGGCTTGCAGATGCAGAACCCGGTGGCGGTAGCTTCCGGGACTTTCGGATATGGGCGCGAATACCAGTCTTACATAGATATACGCAAAATTGGGGCGGTTATAGTTAAAGGGACTACCCTGGAGCCGCGCTGTGGCAACTCACCGCCTCGGATATACGAAACCCCGGCCGGAATGCTTAATGCCATTGGCCTGGAGAATCCGGGGATAGAGGTGTTTTTGCAGGAGTATCTGCCTGCTTTAATGGAGGAAGGAGTAACTATAGTAGCCAACATAGCCGGTAACTCAGTGGATGAATATGCTTTGATTACCAGGATAATAGATAATCACTCGGGAATAGCAGCCATTGAGTTAAATATATCCTGCCCCAATGTGAAACAAGGAGGAATGCAGTTTGGTACTGACCCCAGGCTGGTCAGACAGGTGGTAGAGGCGGTTAAGCAGGAAACCAGGCTGCCGGTAATACCCAAATTGTCCCCTAATGTAACGGACATCGTCAGTATTGCTAAAGCGGCTCGGGATGGAGGGGCTGATGCCTTATCCATGATTAATACCCTGATGGGCATGGCGGTGGATATTGATAGAAAAACGCCGGTGTTGGGCAATGTGTTTGGGGGCTTATCTGGTCCGGCTATAAAACCGGTGGCTTTGCGCATGATTTATCAAGTTTATAAAGAAGTAAACCTGCCCATACTGGGTGGAGGAGGAATCAGTAACACCCGGGATGCTCTGGAATTTATAATGGTAGGAGCCAGTGCAATATCCATTGGCACCGGAAATTTTGTTAATCCGTCCCTGGCCCAGGAGATCACCCAGGGCTTGGAGAAATATCTATTGGAACAGGGTCTTGCCCAGATTCATGATCTGGTGGGGGCGGCGGTGCAATAAATGAAGTTATAGTTGAGCCAAATATCTTGGGAGCAGATGTAAATAAGGAGGTAGTTGTAAATGGAGGCTAGGGATAGAATAGTCTTAGCCTTGGATGTGGATTCCAAGGCTAAGGCAATTTCACTGGTCAAGGAACTGGCTGGATATGTAGGGGTGTTTAAAGTTGGTATGCAGCTCTACAACAGTGTGGGACCGGATATAGTCAAAGAGATCAATGATCTGGGAGGCAAGGTGTTTGTAGATCTGAAATTTCATGATATTCCTAACACCGTAGCTGCTGCCGGTAGGGTTATGGCCCGGTTGGGATGTTATATGTTTAATGTACATGCGGCTGGGGGGCGGGATATGATGCAGGCTCTGAGCCAGGAACTTAAAGCTGCCGCCCAAAGTGTCAATCAACCCGAACCAATTACTTTAGCGGTTACGGTATTGACCAGTATCAGCCAGGAACAGTTGAGCCAGGAAATGTATGTTCAAGACCTTAAGATACAAGAGTTGGTAGTGAAATGGGCCCTTATGGCTCAGGAATGTGGTATCAAAGGGGTGGTGTGCTCACCCCAGGAGATAATTGCTATTCGGCAGGCCTGCGGGCCTGAATTTAAAATAGTAACTCCAGGAATTAGACCGGCCTGGTCCGAGGCCAATGATCAAAAACGGATTACCACTCCTCGTCAGGCCTTGGATATGGGAGCTGATTATATGGTCATTGGGAGACCTATAGTAAAAGCCAGCCAGCCGGTGGAAGCGGCGATTAAGATTGTTCAAGAATTGGAGGGATAATAGTGTTAAGCAGAGAAGAAGCTATACAAATATTCAGTGAATCTGGGGCTTTGCTGGAAGGACATTTCCTGCTGACTTCCGGGCGGCACAGCAATCAATATATGCAGTGTGCCCAGGTTCTGCAGTACCCCGCCTATACCGAAAAGTTGGCCCAAGATCTGGCCGGGAAATTTGCCCAGGACGGGATTGAACTGGTGATAGGTCCGGCCATGGGGGGAATAATTGTATCCTATGAAGTAGCGCGCCAGCTGGGGGTGCCAAGCATTTTTGCAGAAAGAAAAGACGGCAAAATGGAGATAAGAAGGGGATTCACCATAAAGCCGGGGCAGAAGGTACTGGTAGTCGAAGATGTGGTTACTACCGGCGGATCGGTTAGAGAGGTTATGGAAGCTGTAAGAGCAGCCGGGGGGACGGTAGCAGGAGTAGCGGTATTGGTAGACCGTAGCAACGGTCAGGTGAACTTTGGGGTTAAACAGGAAGCGGTTCTTTCGATGGAGATTCAGTCCTGGGAACCTGCTGATTGCCCTCTTTGTGCCGAAGGCAAAACCAATGCTTACAAGCCTGGAAGCCGCAGTTAAAAACCAGGAGCAACAAGACAGTATGCTCCAGCTAGCCTGAGAAGGGGGAATGGGGTTGAAAGTATTTCTGAATGGACAGGAAATTGAATTTGCTGAAGGTGGTTATGAGTATATATTCCTTAAATCATATCAAAAACACCATAAAGAAACCATCAAAAAGGGCAATGGAGAACTAACTATACAAATGTACGACAACGGGGTGCAAATAAGAACCCTGGTCACCAAAGAGGAAGTGGCCACCCTCATAAATCGGGAGGTATTGATTGACAGACCCAATAAAAAGATATACATACTTGAACCCGACCGGCAGGCTATACAAAAAGAAGATGGCAGTGTGGAGATAGTCAATTAATAGAGGCTGACTTTCAAACAGTGGTAAAGCAGGCTAAAAAAGAAAAAGGATTTGGGGAATGTATGATGAATCTATTAGATGAGGCTGGTTTCTTTGCTATATAATAAACAGATGATATAATTATACATAGAAATAACAGTTCTGATAAAAAAAGCAGATGAGCCATCAAATCAGCTATCACTCCCTGTAATAACTGATTTTGTCCCGATGGCTGCTCTGCTTTATTAATTTCTATCAAGTGGCCGGCAGCTGGATTATGGCTTTCTCTGTTCCTGGTTCTGCCCTGGGGCTAAGCTGAGACTGCAGCATGGATCAGATACATTCTTTTTAATTAAAGAGGATGTATTATTATTCAGCACGTCTAAAAGGGACTTGATTAAAAAAAAGCTACTCATCATGTTTGACTTCTTTGCTTAAAATTTGATTTATCCGATCTTCCCGGGGATTCACTACCAGGGTCCAGTAGTGCTCATATATTACCATACCGGGCCTGGCTCCTCCTGGCTTTTTAACATTGGATCTGAAGGTGTAGTCCACTTCAACCTTTTCTGACTCTGCTGCCTTGCTAAAATAGGCAGCTAGTAAAGCAGCTTCTTCCAGTGCCGCATCCGGCATATCATGAATGGACTTGATTTGCCGGGGCAGCTTGACTATAACATGGGTTCCCGGAATATTCTTGGTATGGAGCCAGAGATCACTGCCTTCAGCCATCTTAAGGCTGAGCAAGTCATTTTGTCGATTATTACGCCCGACCAGTATTTCCATCCCGTCTGATGATATGAATTTGCGTGGGGTACTGGGACTGGTTCGGGAGCGCTTCTTCAATTGACCTTTAATATATTTTTCTTTTTCTAGCTCTTCCATAATTTCATCTATTTCTTCGCTTGATTCTGCCTGTTTAATGGCCACCATAATCGATTCCAGGTAGTCTATTTCTTCTTGGTTGCTGGCCATCAGGTTTTCCAAGTGCTTAATGGCTTTGCGGCTTTTATTGTAGACTTTAAAATATTTCTGTGCATTTTGCATTGGAGTATAACGGGGGTCAAGCTCGATACTGATTTTCTCCCCATCATAAAAATTTTCTACCACTGCAAGCAGATCGCCTTTTTTAAAATCATGGAAATAGGAGGTGATCAGCTCCCCCCATAAACGATATTTTTCATTTTCTTCGGCCCGGCTTAGATCTGAGGATTGGAAGAACTGCCTCTTATACACTTTATCCAGAATAGCTTTGATGTTCCTGGAGAGATTGGTCTTTAAAGACTCCAGTCGCAGGTAATCAAGCTTTGATGTGAAGTAAAAATCACAGGCCTGATTAAATGAAGGGAAACTTTTATAATGATCAGCAGCTGGCTGATAAGGACAGAATTCCACTGGATACCTATCCTGGAAGATTACGTAAGCTTGGCTTGGGTAGTCTTTTACCTCCCTTAATAAGCTGCTAATTTTTTGGTATATCAGGGTGAATTCGTATTCACCGCATTCTGCCACCGAAAGCTCAGGATTAAGTCCAGTCAGGCTGCATATTTGCTGAGCCAGGAAGGGACTTATGCCGGTGCAGGATGTAAACAAAGCTGAGGCTAGGGTCTTGTTGCTATCTTGCCATAATTTATTAACCAAGGCCCTATAATCAAGGTCCAAGGGATTAAGCTTATCCTGGGAGGGAGGATCCAGGTACTCCTTGCCGGGTAGAACTTCTCGATAGGAACTAAGGTCGCTACCATACCTTTAAATGCCATCGAGTATAATTCCGTTATCAGGATTCATAAGTATTATATTGGAATGACGCCCCATGAATTCACAGATCAAAAGCTTGCTCTTCCATTCTCTAAATTCGTCCAGGGCTTCAATTTCAATCTGTACTATTCTTTCCATATCTACTTGACGGATGCCCTTGATTTTGCCCCCTTCCAGATATTTCCGTAAGAGCATGCAAAAGCTGGGTGGACTACTGGGGTTGGGTTTTCTATTCTCAGTTATATGCATACGGCACCAGCGGGCGTTGGCAGATATCAGCAGTCGATGGGTTCCTATGCGGGGATGACGAGTAGTCAAGACCAGTTCGTCTTTTTCCGGCTGATATATTTTGTCAATCCGGGCGTCTAAGAGCATAGAATTGAGTTCTTCTACCATAGCTCTGATAGCTATACCATCAAAAGGCATAATACAACCTCCCTTATTCAGCATCAGTATATCATTTAAGTGGAGTAGCGTAAAATAAGGATACAGATCATCATGATTTAGAATTTTGCGACAATTAAAGGATTATTAATAGTAAAAAGCGAAGTTTAAGTAAGGGGTATGATGAGGTGATTCTAATGTCTCAAGAAGTTGCTGCTATATATACCGGCATTCTAGAGCAGGTAATGAGAGAAGAAAAACAAAAAAGGGCATTGAGTAAACAAATATTAACAGTCAAGGATAAAAAGAGAAGATCAGATTTAATTTACAAATTTCTAGGGTATGACCTGAACAAGCACCAATTGTTTGAACAGGCAGCAGTTATAGCTTTGAGTAACGGGGAGAAGTCAATTATAAAGCACATCCAGGCTTTGTACGAACCCTTTGGCCAGGATGAATTGATTGAGCGCATCCGTAAAGAGTTAGGTTATACCCACCGGTTTATTCAGGTGCTGGAAAAGGCCAAAGGCCAGCCGGAGCTGCTGAGCTTTACCGAGCGCCGAATGATACAGGAGATAAGCAAGTATGTGCTGGCCCAATGCCGACTCTATACGCAATTAAAGGCATAGAGACTGTGATCAGTTACTATGCCTTGCATTATTGGGGTAATTACCTTCCCGCTTTTCATTACACTTTTCGACGCTGGTCAATCGACCAATCCTTTCTGTAAGTCCTGCTCAGGTTAAAAGATGGCCTAACCAGATTATAAAATTATGTACTTGCTTAAGCTTAAAAAGGTTTATTTGATTATGAGAACCGGTATATCCACCAATCTTCCAACTCGGTCCGAAACGCTACCCAGGGTTAATTCCTTAAACTTATTCAGCTTGCGGCTGCCCATAATAATGAGATCATAGCTGCCATCGTTGTCAACTACATCCAGGATTAATGCAGAAGGTTCTCCCCCGGCTCTTTTTAAACGTGGATGTACGTCCTTTTCCAACATGATGCTTTCATATCTTTGGAGTAATTCCAGTGAATCAGCTCTAAGATCATCAAGTTTATCCTGGCTGTGGAGTTTGGTAATGTCTACATTTGAGCTATCGTATACGTTGAGCAAGACCAGACTTTTGATTACCCCGGCGGAGACCAGCTGAGCTGCTTTGTGTACCGCCCGCAGGGCCTGTTCAGAATCATCCACGGGAACCAGAGCTTTATTAAAAAGCGCTTCCATTTAATCATATCTCCTTTAACGATGTATTCTTTTTGGATTATATCAAATCTTGACTCAGCTAGCAAAATATATAAAACTATTCTCTAACAGGAGGTAGCAAGATGAGTAAAAAACAAAGAGTAATAGTAAACGGAGCCCTAGGTAAAATGGGGCGGGAAACCCTGAAAGCAGTAGCAGAAGATCATGAGCTTTTGCTAAGTGGAGCAGTGGACCTTAAATCCAGGGGTGAGACTGTATCTGATCTTACCGGGATACCTGGAGTCAACATTGAGCTGGAAAAGGATTTGGAGAACTGCCTGGACCAGAATAATGCTGACATTATGGTGGATTTTACTAACCCCCAAGCAGTATACAACAACGCTAGAATCAGCCTGGAAAAGGGAATAGCCTGTGTAATAGGAACTACTGGACTTAATGAGCTGGAACTAAAACAGCTGGACAAAATGGCCCGGGAAAAAGAGATCGGGATAGCGGTAATCCCGAATTTTGCCATTGGAGCTGTTTTAATGATGAAATTTGCTCGTGAGGCTGCGGTATATTTTCCCGATGTGGAGATAATTGAACTGCATCATGATCAAAAAATGGATGCTCCTTCCGGTACTGCTATAAAGACTGCTGAGATGATAAACCAAAGCCGGGCTTCCCGGCCCCCCAGGAGCATAAAGGAATTTGAAAAGATTCCAGGCAGCCGGGGGGGGGATTTGGATCAAATCAGAATACATAGTGTTAGGCTGCCCGGTTTCGTTGCCCATCAAGAAGTAATATTTGGAGGTATTGGACAGAGCCTTAAGATAAGGCACGACTCCATTGATCGGGTAGGATTTATGCCCGGGGTAATCATGGTTATAAAAAGGCTGCCTCAAATAAAGGGCCTGGTTTATGGGATGGAGAATCTCATTTAGTATAAATAGTGCTTATTAAGGAGCCAGAAAATCACTTTCCTAATGGGGAGTTATTAGGGTTAAGTGAAAAGCTGATATGCTCATAGGCTTTGGAAGTCAATTTTAGAAAACAAGTACATGAATAGAGGATTACTTTATATGAAAAGATATGTTTGCAAGGGAATGTGTTTACGTTTATGATGAAGGAGACGGCGATACCGAAAGGGGAATTGTGCCAGTAACAAAGTGGGAAGATGTGCCGGAAGATTAGACATACCCTTTGCGGCGTGCCTGAAAAATAGGTTTTAATACGAATGTATTTAAAAATAATTAGATATTGGAGGCAAGAAAAATGTTAAATCAGGAAATAGCAAAACTTTTAAACGAGCAAATCAACAAGGAATTGTATTCTGCTTATCTCTATTTGGATATGGCAAATTATTATGCGGACCAGGGCTTGAATGGGTTTGAAAACTGGTTCTTTATTCAGACCCAAGAGGAACGGGACCATGCCTTATTATTCAGACAGTATTTATTGAATAACGGAGAATCTATTGTTTTAGCAGATATAGTGGTTCCAAATGAAGCTTACGAGAATTTTAAAACACCTTTGGAAAAGGCTTTTGAACATGAACAGTATGTAACTGCTTCTATAAACAAAATATATGAAGAAGCACACAAAATAAAGGATTTTCGCACCATGCAGTTCCTTGACTGGTTCATAAAGGAACAGGGTGAGGAAGAAAAGAATGCCGATGACAACATAAAAAAATTTGATTTGTTTGCAGGGGATTCTAAAGGCTTATACATGTTGGATAGTGAGATGAAAGCAAGAGTTTATGTAGCCCCCTCCTTAGTATTGGATTGATTTTGCTGTTATTCTGCATTGCAGACGAGTGCCGATGCCTAATGTGGTAGCCGGCAGCATAATGTCAAAGAAAGACCAGCCATGCCAAGCAATAAAGCTTGATAATGACTGGTCTCTTTTTTGCCAATCTTAAAGCTATTCACCTAAATTTTTGCAATCCTTTACAGACGTCCTGACTCCGTAAGGTTCAGACAGGCACCATATCTAGGAAGAATACATATAATGCTAATAATTTTGGAGATAAACCGACAGCCAAAGGAGGAAAAGAATTGAGTTCGGTGCTTTCTGGGATCAAAATTGCTGTTATTGGTGGGGACGATAGAGAATTAATCTTGATTGCTGAGTTGGTAAAAATGGGTGCAACAGTGACAGTGGCAGGTTTTCCCAGAGAAATGGTTGGTCATGGGGCTCTTGTGGTTAATTCACCTATTGAAGCATGTAAAGAAGCTGAAGTAGCTATTTTGCCTTTGCCTGGAACCAATCCCCAGGGAGTGGTGCGGGCTATATATGCAGAAAATCCCATGGTATTAACTGAAGAAGTGATGAGCCTTATGGCTGAAAAAGCACTTATCATTATAGGTTCTGCTCGCTCATTCCTCAAGGAGTCGGTAGCTAGGCATGGTTTTACGCTGGTAGAGGTGGGGGAAATGGATGAACTGGCCATATTGAACTCTATACCTTCTGCCGAAGGGGCTTTGCAGATTGCCATGGAAGAGACCAGAATTACCATTCATGGCAGTCAGTGTTGTATCGTTGGATTTGGTCGAGTGGCCATTACTCTGGCTCATATGTTGAAGGCTATGGGAGCAGAAGTAACTGTAGTTGCCCGTAATCGCGGCCAGTTAGCCCGGGCCTACGAGATGGGGTGTATGAGGGCTGGATATGACAATCTCAAGCAGATCATGAACTACGCAGATATTGTGTTTAATACCGTTCCCAGTCTGGTGTTAACCAGAGAGATACTGCAACATGCCCGCCAGGAAACGGTAGTTATAGATTTAGCAAGCCAACCTGGAGGTACCGACTTTGAAGCAGCCAATCTATTTGGCATTAAGGCCATATTAGCTCCAGGATTGCCGGGAAAGGTAGCTCCAGTGTCGGCAGGCAAAATATTGGCAGAGGTTATTCCAACCCTGATAATCAATGAGTTGAGTAGAACCCATCAGTACCTATTTTCACGTTGAGAAGGAGGTGCAAAAAGTGCTGGAAAAGGAATCACACTGCTTGACCGGTATTAGGATAGGAGTAGTCCTGACCGGGTCCCACTGTACAATCCCCGAGGTCATACCCCAAATCAGGAAGATGAAAGAGCTGGGGGCCGAAATATATCCAGTATTCTCTTATACTGTGGACCAGACTGATAATCGCTTTTATAATGCAGATGATTTAAAAGAAATGATTCGAGATATAAGTGATAAGCCAATTATTAATAGTATAGTGGGTGCAGAACCTATAGGCCCGGGGCAGTTGTTGGATATTGTAGTTGTAATTCCAGCTACCGGAAATACCATAGCTAAGCTGGCCAATGGCATAGTTGATACACCGGCTCTAATGGCGGTGAAGGCTCATTTAAGAAACCAGCGGCCAGTGGTAATCGGGATATCTACTAATGATGCCTTAAGCATAAATGCCAGAAACATTGGCCTGTTGCTTAATATGAAGAATATTTATTTCATTCCTTTTCGTCAAGACAGTCCCCATACTAAAGCAAATTCGGTGATCGCAGCTATGGATTATATATGCGAAACAGTTATTTGGGCCTTAAAAGGTAAACAGATGCAACCGCTGCTCTTAGGTCCGGCTTAGTTTCTTGAGAGCATATAAAATATTGTGTTACAATAATCCATAGAGTTTTTGCAGGAGGTAATGGATGTGGCAGCAGAAGTAAGTTTAGCTTTAGTAGGAGCAACTGGAGCAGTAGGTCAGGAAATGTTAAAGATACTGGAGGAGAGAGATTTTCCGGTTAAGGAATTAATATGTCTGGCAGATCCCCGGGAAGCGGGAAGTAAAGTTTGGTTTAAAGGTGAAGAGTATACGGTGGCCGGAGCCAGTGCCGATGCTTTTAAAAAGTCTGATATAGCCATGTTTGCAGTTGGAACCGAGGTCAGCAAAATGCTGGCTTCAGAAGCAGTTAAAAACAACTGCGTAGTTGTTGATAATAGTTATGCTTTTAGGCTGGATAAGGATGTGCCCTTGGTAGTGCCTGAAGTGAATGCGGGGGATATCAAACTGCATCAGGGAATTATAGCCAATCCCAATTGTTCTACTATTATTATGGTAGTGGCCATTAACCCCATTCATCAAGCAGCCCGGCTCAAAAGAGTTGTAGTATCTACTTATCAGGCGGTATCCGGGGCCGGGAAAGCTGGACTGGATGAATTGGATCAACATATATCAGCTGCTTTACAAGGGCAGAAACCCAAAGTGGAAGTGTTTCAGCACCCCATTGCATTTAACCTTATTCCGCATATAGATGATTTTGTAGAAGAAGCTTATACTCGGGAAGAGATGAAAATGGTATGGGAAAGCAGAAAAATTATGCATGAACCAGATCTTAAGATAGTTGCTACTGCAGTCAGAGTACCTGTTTATAGAAGTCATTCCGAGTCTATCAATTTGGAAATGGAAAAACCCATGACTCCCGATGAGGCTAAGAGTATATTGAGTAAGGCTCCAGGTATAGTAGTGCAGGACGATCCTGCCGCCAGATTATACCCCATGCCCTTGTATACTTCTAATAAAGATCAGGTGTTTGTGGGGAGAATCCGCCGGGATATCTCTCTGGGAGATAATGGGATAGTGCTTTGGGTGGCTGCGGACCAGATTAGGAAGGGTGCAGCTACCAATGCTATCCAGATAGCTGAAATAGTGGTTAAAGAGAACCTGTATTAAAATAACCAAAATAGAGGTTGGGTGGTAAAAAAAGTGCAGATTGTTGTGCAAAAGTATGGGGGAACTTCCCTGGCCACACCAGAGCTGCGGAGCAGGGTTTGTGACCTGGTAGCAGGTGCCCTTGAAGATGGCTACCGAGTGGTGGTAGTAGTGTCAGCCATGGGAAGACAAAACGATCCTTATGCCACCGATACCTTTATCAACTTGGTAAAGCAAACCAACTCCAATCCTTCCCCGCGGGAGATGGATTTAATTATGTCCTGCGGAGAAATGATTTCAGGCATCATTCTTTCCAATCAATTGTATGCTCGTGGAATCCCGGCTAGCTTTTTGACCGGGGAACAGTCGGGACTGGTCACTGATGGCAACCATGGCCATGCCCATGTATTATATGTTAAACCTCAGAGAGTCCTGCAGTGCCTGGAAGCAGGCCTGGTACCTGTAGTAGCAGGTTTTCAGGGTCTGGGCGAGAATGGAGAACTTACCACTCTAGGCCGGGGAGGTAGTGATACTACTGCCAGTGTGCTGGGAGTAGCTTTGAATGCTGAATATATAGACATTTTTACTGATGTGGAAGGGATTATGACGGCTGACCCAAGAATTGTTGAAGACGCCAGGCTAATCAATGATATAACTTATAACGAGATATGCCAAATGGCTCGGGAAGGAGCCAAAGTAGTCCATCCCCGGGCCATTGAAATTGCTATGCAAAGGGGTATACCCCTAAGAGTTAGGTCTACCTTTTCTGATTCACCCGGCACTCTGGTTAGAAATCGCATAGATAGTCAAAGTGACGTAGTAAGCATCATAAGAGACACTCTCATTACTGGAATAACCCACAGTTCCAATATAGCTCAGATTAAAATCGATGTAAGCCAAATGGCAGATCGGCAGGGAATACAATTGCTGGTTTTTCAGGCTATGGCCGGGGCTGGAATTAGCGTTGACTTTATTAATGTCCAGCCTGAATTAATCATGTTTACAGTGGCAGACGAAGAAGCGGTAAGAGCTGAACATATATTAAAAAGCATTGACATTTCACCGCTTATTGAATGTAATTGTGCCAAAGTGGCTGTGGTAGGGGCAGCCATGACAGGAATTCCAGGAGTTATGGCTCGAGTGGTGGAAGCCTTGAACCAATACGATATACCCATATTGCAGTCGGGGGATTCATATACCAATATTTGGTGCCTGGTTAAAAAAGAAGACATGAAACTAGCAGTTAAAGCCCTGCATGATAAATTTGAACTGGGGAAGAAATAAAAGGTGGTGGAGAATTAATGTCAATACCGGGATTATTGACAGCTATGGTTACTCCTTACCAGGAGGACCTTGGTGTAGATTATGTTAGGGCGGCCCAATTGGCAGAATATCTGTGTGACAATGGATCAGAAGCACTGGTAGTATCCGGTACAACGGGAGAATCTCCGGTTCTTAAGGTGGAAGAAAAAATAAGGTTATTTGCTGCCGTTAAAGAAAGAGTTGGAGATAGAGTGCCGGTTTGGGCCGGTACCGGTTCCAATGATACAGCTGCCACAGTTGAACTCAGTAAAAAGGCTGAAAAATTAGGCATAGATGGAATTATGCTGGTTACTCCCTATTATAACAAACCAACCCAGGAAGGTCTCTACCGGCACTTTAAAGCGGCAGCCGAGAGTGTACAAGTGCCGATAATGCTATATAATGTTCCTGGACGTACCAGCAGTAATCTATTGCCGGAGACTATAGCCCGTCTGACTGAGATTCCTAATATTAAAGCAGTTAAAGAAGCCAGTGGAAATATGGATCAGGTTTCTTTGCTAGGAAGCCTGGTTTCCCAGGAGGTAGTCATTTACTCGGGTGACGATTCCCTGACCCTGCCTCTGATGGCCATAGGGGCTCAGGGAGTGGTAAGTATAGCTTCTCATATCGTGGGTAAGGAAATAAGGGCTATGGTAGATGCCTTTAAAGGAGGAGAAGTGGAAAAAGCTCGTCAAATCCATTTGGAGCTTTTCCCCATTTTCAAGGGATTGTTTGTTTGTACTAATCCCATACCAGTAAAAGAAGCATTAAATATGATGGGTAAAGGAGTAGGCGGATTCCGCCCTCCCCTTTGTGAAGCTTCAGAAAGTGAACGGGAGTTCATAAGGCAATTGCTGGGCAAATATAAGTTAATATAGCATTGTATAAACAAGCTATTAATGTATAGGGGCTGTGCCGAAACTTGAGTTTTGGACACAGCCCTCGTGTGTGATCCCGTTGTATAACGTGCGGTAAGTAGGGGCGACCTGTGAGGGCCACATGTAGGAGCGACCTGTGAGGGCCACATGTGGTCGCCCCCAGATAGGTTATTATAGACGTATTATCTGCTAAAACCTAATAACTGGCGGTCAAAGACCGCCCCTACAGTTGTTTAGTGGTGCGGCATATAGGGGCTAGTTTTCACACAGGCCCTTATATTTTGAGTTTCAAAATTTTGTGTAGTTGTGTAAGCTTGGATAATCAGATATAATAATCGCAACGGACATAGGGCGGCTAAAAATTTAATATAAAGGAGGTGTTTGGGTGCTGGAAAACGAGGCACGGTTACAAATTATTCCCCTGGGCGGTTTGGGGGAAATTGGCAAAAACATGACGGCATTCAGATATCAAGATACTATTATTGTCATTGATGCAGGATTAATGTTTCCAGAAGAAGAGCTTCTGGGCATAGATATAGTTATTCCTGATATAAGCTATTTGCTGGAAAACCGAGAAAAAGTTAAAGCTATTCTATTGACCCATGGTCATGAAGACCATGTGGGGGCGCTTCCATATGTCTTGAAAGAAATTAATGTACCGGTTTACGGCAGCAGGCTAACCTTGGGTATTGTAGAGCGCAAGCTGGATGAACATAATCTGAGCGGCACGATGCTAAATGTAGTCAAACCCAGGGATATTATTTCCATTGGGCCTTTACAAATCGAATTTTTCAGGGTTTGTCACAGTATTCCGGATGCCATGGGGATTGCTATTCATACTCCTTTGGGCATTGTGGTCCATACCGGCGATATTAAATTAGATCAAACTCCGGTAGATAACGAATTGGTGGATTTCAGAAAGTTTTCTGAACTGGGGGAAAAAGGGGTACTGGTCATGTTAGGCGACAGCACTAATGCAGACCGGCCTGGTTTTACTCTGTCTGAGCGAGTGGTAGGCAATACCTTTGATGAACTCTTTGGCAAATGTGAAGGCAGGATTATAGTTACCACATTTGCCTCCAATGTACATCGGATTCAACAAGTGGTGACCACTGCTGCCAAATACCAGCGCAAGCTTTGTGTGATTGGTCGCAGTATGGTAAACAATGTGCAGGTAGCGATGGATTTGGGCTATATTGATATACCTGAGGGAATGCGGATTGATATGGAGGATATAAGCGAGTATCCAGCCCAGGAAATTGTTATTGTGACTACTGGATCTCAGGGTGAGCCCATGTCTGCTTTAACCAGGATGGCTACCGCTGATCACCGCTGGGTGGGTATTCAACCCGGGGATACGGTGATCATATCAGCTAACCCCATACCCGGCAACGAAAAACTGGTTTCCAAGACAGTGGATTTGTTGTTTAAACAGGGTGCAGAAGTCATATACGAACGGAATATGGGCGTACATGTATCTGGACATGCGGCCCAGGAGGAATTAAAAATAATTCTAAATCTGATTCGACCCCAATATTTTGTACCGGTCCATGGTGAATACCATCATTTGATTAAACATGCCAAATTGGCTGAAAACCTGGGTATACCCAAGGAAAATATTTTTGTAGCCGAGAATGGTCAAATCATTGAGGTAGGTAAAAAGAAGGGCGGCCTTAATGGAAAAGTTAGTTCAGGCCGCATATTGGTGGATGGACTGGGAGTGGGTGACGTAGGTAATATTGTGCTCAGGGACCGCAGGCAATTATCCCAGGAGGGGATTATGATAGTTGTAGTAACCATCGACAAAGACAAAGGCAGCGTACTAGCCGGACCTGACATTGTCAGCCGTGGATTTGTCTATGTACGCGAATCCGAAGAATTAATAGTAGATGCCAGGGAAAAAGTCAAGGAAGCCTTGGATGTTTGCGCTCAGCGTAATGTAACTGAGTGGTCAGTGATTAAGTCCCAAGTGCGGGAACGATTGAGCCGGCATCTATATGAGAAAACCGGCCGCCGCCCCATGATTCTACCTATCATAATGGAAGTCTAAGTGTTTAAAAAAAAACCTCCTTCTTGCGGGAAGGAGGTTTTTTAAGTTTCTGACAGTATGTTTTTAAGTCTAGGGGAGAATCTAATATTGAGATTATTCGGAAGGAGGAAACAAATTGCAGGAAACTCCCAGGCAAGAATCATCGGAACAGGAGCAGGCGGTCAACAATATCAAGGAATTGGGTCAAATAGAGATACCCTCTTTTAGAAGTGATATACATTGCTTGACTATTACCGGGCAGGTAGAAGGACATATGGTACTTCCGCCCCAAAACAAAACTACCAAATATGAACATGTTATTCCTCAACTTGTGGTGGTAGAGGAAAATCCGCAAATAAAGGGATTACTGATAGTACTGAATACCGTAGGGGGTGACGTAGAAGCAGGACTGGCTCTGGCGGAAATGATTGCCAGTCTTTCCAAGCCTACGGTGTCTATGGTTTTAGGAGGAGGCCATTCCATAGGTTCATCCATTGCCGTAAGTGCTGATTATTCATTCATAGCTCCTTCAGCCACCATGACCATACATCCCATCCGACTAACTGGCTTGGTTATAGGAGTGCCGCAAACTTATGAGTATCTGGATAAAATGCAGGATCGGGTGGTACGCTTTGTGGTAGAACATTCAAAGATCACTGTGGATAAATTCAGGGAACTAATGTTTAGAACCGGTGATTTGGCCCGGGACATTGGTACCGTATTGGTGGGAGAGGATGCGGTTAAATGTGGTTTGATCGATGAGGTGGGGGGCATGAAACAGGCTATAAGTAAAATCAAACATCTTCAAGAGTCGGGGGGCATGCTACAGTGATTATATATATTGCCGATCCTATGGAATTGTTGGGGAAGCAAGAAGAAAAAAAACAGCTTCGAACCAAACTGCCTTCCGGTGGTTATTTGATTGCGGAAAGAATGGAGTCCGAACAGTGGAAGGTAGTGGATATTTGTAGTACCGATCCGATGGATTATATGAGCAAGAAGTATTATCCAGGTGCTATATTAGATGTAAAGCTATAAAACAACTGGAAAATGTCAAATCAGCACGCCCAGGAGCGTGCTTTTTTATTGGCTTTTCGAGTAAAATATCTATTGGATTGTGCTATAATTTAACAAGCATTTCGGGGGAGGATGAAACAGTGACAACACTTGAGGCGTTTATACTGGGAATGATTCAAGGACTAACCGAATTTTTGCCGGTTAGCAGTTCTGGGCACTTAGTAATTTTTCAACATCTATTCGGTATTCAAGAGGCCATAACCTTCGATGTTATTGTGCATCTGGGAACTCTGGTCGCGGTATTTATAGCTTTTTGGGAAGATATAATGGCTATAATCCGAAAACCTTTTTCCCGGATTACATATTTAATATTAATAGGAATTATTCCGGCTGGCTTGGCCGGTTATTTACTGGCTCCCATGGTGGAGAAGGCTTTTGAATCCCTGCTGGTAGTAGGCTTGGGTTTAATATTTACCGGACTGGTTCTCAAGTATTCAGAACATATGGCCAACCAATATCGGGGTTTAAAGCAGATTAAGGGAACCTCTTATAAAGATGCCTTTTTGATTGGATGTATACAGGCTTTAGCTATAATACCGGGCATATCCAGGTCTGGATCTACTATTGCGGCTGGTTTGCTGGCCGGATTGGATCGAGAATTTGCTGCCCGTTTTTCTTTCTTGCTTTCTATTCCAGTCATAATGGGAGCAGGAGTCTTTGAGCTTAAAGACGCCATTGGTTCTGCAAGTTTTGGTGCGGAACTGACTACTTATATAATAGGATTCATCACATCAGCTGCTTTTGGGTACCTGGCCATTAAAGTGGTGGTAAACCTGGTAAAAGAGGGAAGATTATCCATATTCTCTTATTATTGCTGGGCGGTTGCTGCTCTTACCTTAGGAGCCTATTTCTTATTCTAGATTTGACCTTGACTTGCAGGAATTGCCTATTCCCAAGCGAAAGTAGTAATAAGCCCCTGGATTTGCACAGATTAAATTACTCAATATTCATGGGCCAAAATATGTGATTATGGAGTCGTTATGCCAGCAAAAAAAACCCCCACTCCCAAGAAAACGGGAAACAATACAAAAAGAAAAGTGAATAATAAAAAAGTAGCGGAGCTGAAAGGACTACATATCGAGTTAATATCAATAATTCTTTTGATGTTATCTGTCTTTTCCTGGGTCAGTATTTATAAGTTTCGCGATATCCCCTATGATGATCAATTTATAGGAGTACTGGGCAGCTATTATCTAAAAGGGCTGGATCTGGCTTTTAGCCAGGGTGTCTTTTTAATACCGCTATTTTTATTGTTCTGGTCCATTCACACCGGAGTCTGGAAAAAACTATGGTCCATCCGGATGTGGGGTGTCAGCCTTTTATCCTTGTTTATCCTGCTCAGTATCAGCATTTATCAAATACCAGAAGGAATAAGTGAATGGGAAGCCGGCTTTAAAGGTATGGGGGGCGGATACCTGGGAGGTGCACTGGCATATATTTTAATCAAGCTGGTGGGGCGAATTGGAACTCAGATCATAATTGTGTTCGGTATAGTGATTTCACTGGTAATGATAATAGATCGTCCCCTCCAGGAGCTGGTAAAAGTAGTGGTTGGATGGGTGCGGGGCCTGGGGGCCAAATTGAATAAAATAATGTTTGAAGATGATAAAGAGGAGAAGGTTCCACCTACCAGCCCAAGAAAATCTACTCCTCTAATTATAGATACGGTGCAGGAAGAGATGCAGCCGATTGATCTATTTAGTAGCCGAGTGGAGCCGGCTCCATCAATTCCAGCAGCGGATCAGCCCCAGGTTAAAGAACCGGTGCCGCAATTAAAGGTCTCTGGAAATAAGGCTAACACCGGGGAGGGAACGGAGCAGGAGGTCAGTGATTACCATATACCTCCGCTGGACATGCTCAGTGATATAAGCAATGAAAGGACAATAGACAAGAAAAATATTGAAGAGAGTATAGGAGTACTGGAGGATACCTTTTCCAGTTTCGGGGTGCAGGTAAAGGTAAATCAGGTAAGCTGCGGGCCTGCCGTAACCCGTTATGAACTGTCACCCGGAGCGGGAGTTAAGATCAGCAAGATTATTAGCCTGACCGATGATTTGCAGCTTAACTTGGCCGCACCAGGTATAAGGATAGAAGCACCGATACCGGGCAAATCGGCAGTAGGCATCGAAGTTCCCAATCGCAAAATCCTGAGTGTTGGACTGAGAAGGCTGTTGTCTTCTCCTGCCTTTGCTCGTCTTAATACCCCCCTGGCTTTTGCCCTGGGGGAGGATATAAGCGGGAACACAGTAGCAGCTCGCTTAAATGACATGCCTCATTTGTTAATAGCCGGGTCAACTGGCTCTGGTAAGAGTGTATGCCTTAATTGTATAATAATGAGTCTGCTCTATAATTCCTTTCCAGAGGAACTTAAAATGGTGTTTATTGATCCCAAAATGGTGGAATTAACCGTGTATAATGGCATACCCCACCTGATGACTCCGGTAGTCACTGATCCCAAGAAAGCTTCGGTAGTGTTGAAATGGATGGCCAGTGAAATGGAAAAACGATACCAGAAGTTTGCAGAATTAGGAGTGCGGGACATTCATCGCTACAATCAGGATAGTCAGGACAAGATGCCTTTTATCGTCATAATAATTGATGAATTAGCAGACTTGATGATGGTAGCGCCGGTTGAAGTGGAGGATTCCATTTGCCGTCTGGCCCAGATGGCCCGTGCGGCCGGCATGCACTTGATAGTTGCTACTCAGCGTCCATCAGTGGATGTTGTAACCGGTACCATTAAAGCCAACATACCCTCCCGGATAGCATTTGCTGTATCCTCTAATGCCGATTCCAGAACCATACTGGATAGCTCTGGGGCTGAGAAGCTGTTGGGCAAAGGGGACATGCTGTTTTTGCCGGTGGGAGCATCCAAGCCTTTCCGGGTTCAAGGAGCCTATGTTTCGGACCAGGATATTGAGAAGACGGTAGATTACATACGGGAACAGTTTGTAGGCAGCGGTGAAAGTAAAGTAGCAGAAGACCTGCAGATGTCCCTGGAGCAGACGGAAGATGATTATGGGGATGACCTTTTTTGGGATGCTGTAGGAGTGTTCGTTGATAGCCGCAAAGCCTCAGTATCCCTTTTGCAGAGAAGGCTAAGAATCGGTTACTCACGGGCCGCCAGATTGGTGGATATGATGGAAGACCGGGGTTTAGTATCGGAACTGGATAATAATAAGAGAAGGGAAATACTAATAAATAGAGAACAATTGGAAATGCTGCAGAATAGGCATGGATATGCTTAGGCGGGACTCAGGGGGGCATTTTTGTTTAAGGGGATATGGACATGAGGCTTACTTGGCGGGAAAGGGAGATAATTGAGTTATTAAAAAAAAATCCATTAATATCCCAGGATGAATTAGCCATGCATTTAGGCATCAGCCGCTCCTCTATTGCTGTACACATATCCAATTTAATGAAAAAGGGATTTATCCTAGGCAAGGGCTATGTGTTTAACGAACAGGCCTCCATAGTTGTTATTGGTCTTAGCTATTTAAAGATAAGTATAGAAGAGCAGGAAGAAAAAAATATTATCAATTTGGACTATAAAGGGTTGCCGCTGGTGGCCAGCCAAATACTGGCAGACTTCGGAGTAAACTTGAAGATTATCAGCCTGATTGGGAACGATGAACCCGGCACTACCATAACAAACAGACTACTGGAAAATAAGGTGGATCCGATGCATATATATAGGCATTCTCATAAAAGAACCTGCCGCCGGATCTTACTGCCCAATGAAGATATAATTGAAGAAGGTTTTGACTCTCCCGACTATAGTCAGGTTCTTAACACTTGGGACTGGATTATTTTTAACTGTGAATGGCTGATAGTAGATTCTTATTTCCGTGATCAAGTTTTAAGCCGGGTAAGTAAAAAAGAAGAATTCGCACATCTTTGCACCATGTACATTATCAATGAAGCCGGGGAACTCCCATCGAAAATGGCCGAATTCCATACTGTGGTGCTGGGGGTAAAGGACTTGTTAGCGGTAGAGTATTACGAAGAAAAAGTGGAGGCCATGCAAGAAAAAACACCCATCAATTGTATTATTACTGATGGCCGAAGCAGATTAATATATAAAAGCCGGGAAAGCTCAGGGGATTATCTGCTTCCTCCCAATCAGTATTTCGATAATGAAGAAGGTCTGTGGGCCTTATTAACCGGAATTATATATGCTTTGGCAGGTGGATATCTGTTGCGGCAGGCAGTACGCATAGGAGCTGGGCTGGCTTCAGCCGGCAAGTTAAAGAATTGATACTGCTGACAAGCACACATTTATAAGATATGTTATGGTATAAGTATATATTTAAGGAGGGTCGCTTGCAGTATGGGATTCGGAGAAACGCTTAGAAATACCAGAATAAATAAACAAATAACCCTGGAGCAAATAGAAGAAGATACCAAAATCCGGCGAATGTATCTGGAAGCAATAGAGGATGAAAATTTTGCTGTCCTACCTCCCAGAGTATATGCAATTGGTTTTGTCAAGAAATATGTCCGATACCTGGGTTTGGATGAAAGTCAGCTAATAGAAGAATTTAAACAGATGGCTTATGGAGGACAGAACCAGGAAGAAGAATCGGCTTTACCCTCACCTGGCAGACATAAAAGTATCCCGGTTAAAAATATATTGGCCGGCATCCTGTTTTTTATAATAGTAGTTTGGGTCGGCAATTACCTGGTGGGTTTTATATCCGAGGCGATGGAAAAGAATATCAATAAGGATCCGGGGGCAAATATTGGCATCCAGGAACCTAAAGAACCGGACCAAACAGATATAGGAAAAATACCAGTTGAGGTAGAAACACCTGCCGATACAGTGACTTTATCCATCAAGGCCCTAAGTGATTGTTGGCTGCGAGCCATTGTAGATGGAGAAAAGGTTTTTGAGGCCGAACTGCAAGCAGGAGAGGAAAAAAACCTGGAGGGAAAGCAGTCGGTATATATTAAACTGGGCAACGCCGGCGGAGTGGAAATAAGCTATAATGGCGAAGTTATCGAACCTTTGGGCCAGCCTGGAGCTGTAGCTGAACGAGAATTTTTGCTTAATGAACAGTCGGAATAGGAGTTTTGTCGTTGAATATTGGCTTTATAAGTCTGGGATGTTCCAAGAACTTGGTGGACACAGAAATCATGATGGCCATCTTAAATAAGAGCGGTCACCGGATAGTTAATTCTCCTGAACGGGCAG
Source organism: Syntrophomonadaceae bacterium (assembly GCA_012522955.1). Lineage (GTDB taxonomy): Bacteria > Bacillota > Syntrophomonadia > Syntrophomonadales > Syntrophomonadaceae > JAAYJK01. The sequence continues at coordinate 5,111 of JAAYJK010000116.1, read as the reverse complement.
ATCTAGTGATTGTGAACACTTGTGGATTCATTGACGAGGCCAAAGAAGAAGCTATTGATGCCATAATAGAGGCAGGACAATTAAAAGAACGTGGAATAATACAATACCTGATGGCTAGCGGATGTCTGATCCAAAGATACGGACAAGAGCTTTTGGATGAAATGCCGGAGCTGGATGGTATAGTGGGTATTTCTCGGTTTAAGGACATCGCAGCTGCTGTAGAAGCTGTAGAGGAGGGTGAGAAAGTAGCTTGGGTCAATGATCCACCCAAGAGCTTTATTGAAGCTGGACCCCGTTTACTCACCACTCCTGCGGGAATGGCATATATGAAAATAGCAGAAGGATGCAACAATCTTTGCGCCTACTGTACTATACCCTCCATAAGAGGCCGGCTTAGGTCCAACCCCTTATCAGAAATAGAAAAAGAAGGAATTATCTTGGCCCGGCAAGGAGTCAAAGAACTGGTCTTGATAGCTCAAGACACGGCTGCCTACGGCATGGATATTGATGGCCCATCCAGCCTGCCCAGAGTATTGGAGGTACTAGGGGGTATTGAGGGTCTGGAATGGGTAAGAGTGATGTACCTGCATCCTCGGCATTTGCAGGCCGAATTGATAGAAAGCCTGGCTGCCAACCCTAAAGTTATCCCCTATCTAGATATACCCATTCAGCATGTATCCGATAAAATACTGGCAGCCATGAACCGTGGGCATGATATGGATTATCTTTATAAGCTCTTTACTAAGCTAAAACAAGAAATAAATGATTTGGTGTTGAGAACCACGGTTATGTCAGGCTTTCCCGGGGAAGAAGAAAGAGACTTTGAGCTGCTCAGTGAATTTCTGGATGAGGTACAATTTGACTGGCTGGGAGCTTTTGTGTTTACTCCCGAAGCCGGTACCCGGGCTGCCACTATGGATAAGCAAGTGCCTATAGAATTAGCCCGGGAAAGACGTGATCAAATAATGCAACAACAAAAGGCTATCAGTCGGGCTAAAAATATTATGCGTATAGGCCGCCAGGAGAATATTCTGGTTTCCTCGCGCTTGAAAAACAACCTCTATCTGGGGCGTGGTTATTATCAGGCTCCCGAGGTAGATGGGCTTACCATAATAAAAACCAGCGCCAGTCTTAAAAAAGGCGAAATGTATCCGGTGCAACTCAAAGCAGTAAGAAACTATGACCTCATCGGAGAAATGTAACAGATGAGGGTGTCTCTTGTTATATAATAAAAGCGCCAGAGGAAACGGTTTTGCTCTGGCACCTGCCTTTGCTATAGCATTAACCAAGAATTTGGTATGGCTAATATCCGCCAAGGCTAATCAAAAAGGGCGGATTTGCCCTTTAATATTTCCTCTGCCTCCCGTACCATCCTGTCTAATAATTCCTGGCAACTTGGAACATCATGGATGAGACCAACCGACTGTCCGATCATAAAAGCTGCATCCTCAACATCCCCTGTTTCCCATGCTTCTTTTGACCTCTGGCCGCTGAGTAAGGGAAAGATCTCTTCCAGGCTGGCGCCTCTGGCTTCACTTTCCAGCACAGCTTCAGCAAGACGGTTTTTTAAAGCCCGGCCCTGCAGATTGAGGCTTTTGCAGATAAGAGTGGTATCGGTTTCCTGTCGATTAATGAATTCTCGTTTTATACTGTCATGGGCTAAACATTCCTGAGTGTTTATAAAGCGAGTGGCCATCATAACCCCTTCGGCTCCCAAGGCCAGAGCTGCCGCCAAGCCTCTTCCATCAGCTATCCCACCCGTTGCAACTACTGGTATTTGAACAGAATCAACTATACGGGGAACCAGAACTATAGTACTGACATCATCATTCAAGGGATGCCCACCTTCTTCTATACCAGCGGCAAAAACACCATCATAGCCGAGCTCTTCAATCTTAATGGCATGCCTTACTGAACCTACTTTGTGGAAGATTTTGATGCCGGCAGCGTGAACTTTATCCAAGTATTTCTGAGCCGGTGATCCCGATACTTCGATAGCCGCTACCTCTTCTTCACAGCATACCCGGAAAAAATCATCATATGTCTCAGCACTAATTCTAAAAGATGGCAAGAGGGTTATATTTACTCCAAAAGGGTGATCCGTCAGCTGACGGGTCTGTCTGATAGCTTCCCGCAACTCTTCTCCGTTATTGTAGTTGCCAGCTGTAATATTCCCCAGTCCTCCTGCGTTGGAAATGGCAGCTGCCAACTGGGGAACCGCCAGCCACAGCATACCTCCACAAATAATAGGATATTTAATTCCCAACATTTCAGTAATCTTGGTTTTCAAAAACATAACCTCCTGATTGACTATCAATATAAAGTAAGCTGCAAGGTAATTTAATTACCTATTGCTTCTAGGACGGGAGGGTGAAATCCTGCTAGGTTGAAGCACTAGTTGGGGCAGATCTTTATTAGTCTTAGGTATGCAAACTTCAAGCCTATTAGCCATTTATGATTTCCTTGGATCAATTGAGGTCTTTAAGCACCGGCTAATAAGGAGGGATAATTGCCACAAAACCGCTATACTTCCATATATTGAAGCTCTGGTTAAATGGCGGCCTATGATATAATTGCGGAGTAAGGGGGGAGAATGCACTTGTCTAAAAAGAATGAGTTTAAAATATTGTTGTTTATAACTGCCTTGCTTATTACCTTCGGTTTGGCACTGGGAGGCAATTTTCTGCACTCTCGCTACAATATAGAAAATCCTTTGCTAGCCCAAATACAAGACCTTCCCAATGTAGAAGGCAGCAGTATAGAAAAGAAGGACCACATGTATCTGCTGAGGGTATCTTTGGCTCAAGTGGAAAATCTCCAGGAAGAATTCAAACAATTGGATGAGCTGGCCAAAGAAAAATTGGGGGAAGGAAAGTATCAAATCCTTATTGAGGGCAGGGACAGCAGGGACTTGGACCTGATTTATTATGAGATTCAGCCCGTTGTCTACCAGGCCTTGGCCAATAACCAATATGTATGGATGAAGGAACAAATAAACCTGTTGGCAGAACAAGATGGACTTGAATACAAGATGTTTATAGACGAGCAGCGTGTTTACTTGCAATTTAGCCACGGGGATCAGTATCAGTATTATATTATAGATCGAAGCGCTCCCCAGGTCGATACAGCGTAGAGTGAGGTGAGGTAGCATGAAAGAAATGGCAGCTGGAGTATTGCTGGGACTGATAATATTCCTAGCCTTCATTGGAATAAACGTAACGCCTTTAATACTCATAACCCTACTGGTAGGAGGATTTTATTTTTTCTATTTGGGGCAAGGAACGGTGAAGTTTGACAATATTGGTACTGATATAAAAGTCGGTACAGGCATTACTTTTGAACATATCGGTGGACAAGACAGTGCTATCAAGGAACTGGAAGAAGCTCTGGAATTTATTATCAAACCTGAGGCAATTAAAAAAATGGGTATCAGGCCTCTAAAAGGAGTGCTCTTGGTTGGGCCTCCCGGTACAGGCAAAACCTTGATGGCCAAGGCAGCCGCCAGTTATACTGGTTCTGCCTTTATAGCCACTTCGGGCAGTGAGTTCATTGAAGTATATGCCGGAATGGGAGCTAAAAGAGTAAGACAACTGTTTAATGATGCTCGCAAAAAGGCTAGTAAACAGAATAGCGGGAGTGCCATAATTTTTATAGATGAATTAGAAATATTGGGTGGAAAACGGGGCAGTCACAACAGCCATATGGAATATGATCAGACTTTAAACCAGCTTCTGGTAGAAATGGACGGCATAAGCTTTCGATCTGAACCCAGTATACTGATAATTGGAGCTACAAATCGAGCCGATATGCTGGATTCTGCCTTATTAAGGCCGGGCCGTTTTGACCGTCACGTTCAGGTTACTCTGCCGGACCGGGTAGGAAGGCGGAGAATACTGGATATACATGCTGGTAACAAACCCGTTGAAGATTCTAGTATACTGGATGAAATAGCTGCGTCTACTTTCGGTTTCTCCGGAGCCCATCTGGAAAGCCTAACCAATGAGGCTGCCATTTTAGCTCTTAGAGAAAATGCCCAGAGTATTAGCCGCAGCCATTTTCACGAGGCTATTGATAAAGTTATTCTGGGGGAGAAATTGGATAAAAAACCTTCCCCTGCTGAGATTGAAAGAGTAAGCTTTCATGAGAGTGGACATGCCCTGATAAGTGAATTAGTTAAACCAGGCTCAGTATCTTCCCTTACCATCATTCCCCGAGGCAGCGCATTAGGTTTTATGCGCAAAACTGCCCAGAATGATCAATATCTATATATCAGGGAGGAGCTAGAGGGAGATATTATGGTGGCCTTAGCCGGAGCGGCGGCTGAAGAGATAAAATATGGTAATTATAGTACCGGAGCTGCCAGCGATTTTGAGCAGTGCTGGAAATTGGCCATGCAAATTGTAGAAACCGGCCTTTCATCTCTGGGGGTGGTAAAACGAACCGACAGCCCGGATGAAGTTATTTATAAAGAGTGTAAAGAGATAATAGGCAGTTTGGAAAAGAAAACTAAGGAAATCTTGTTGATACATCAGGATAGTTTATTCTCCCTGGCGGAAACCATTCTAGCTGAAGAAAGCCTGGATAGAGACCGATTTATTGAACTCCTGTAACCGGAGGACAGTTCCGACCTCAAGGCCAGAGATATAAGCAAGCAATTTATGGAGCAACAAGCCATAAGAGACTGGGATTTGTCGACTCGGTCCAAAGCCCCACTTGATGCTGCTTATTTGCATATTAAGCGCTGGAGGCTGTTTTTTGGCCTTGAAATGTGCCCATCTTCTACTTTGGAGGTCTAGTTATTTCTTTTTAAGACTTTTCGGACAGTCTGGGGCGGTCAAAGACCGCCCCTACATATGCCTGCCTGAGATCAAAATTAACGGTGCGAGTTTGTAAGGGCGACCTGTGGTCGCCCGCAACAATAACCAGATTTCGGGGGGATAATTCATTTTCGTGTGAAGTTAGATAATAATAATTCCCCCGCGAAGACCCTAGCACAACTGGTTTGGATGCCATATCATAATTAATGATTGATTATACCCTGAGCAACAGGATAAGCTTATAAAAGGGATAATATTTAAGGCTAAAGCAAAATTGTAACAGAAGAACCGTCC
>JAAYJK010000115.1 GCA_012522955.1 Syntrophomonadaceae bacterium | reverse complement strand
GATGACCCACCATCTGAAAATAAGTAACCGCGCCGTTTGGCGCGGTTTTTTGTTTTCTGATTACAACTGCAATTTGCCTTTACATCGCCCAATCATCGCTCGATGTTACGGGGACAGCAAGGTTGATAACAAAAATCCCATCACCGGAAAACAGTGATGGGATACTAATTTGCTCTAATGATGCGAGTTCTCGTTTAAGAGAACCCGTCACTAGGTGGTGTAACCGGACAACTCTAGTACGCCCGCCTACGCATCTTAGTGAACCCTTTGTACCGGTCAGGCAACTTCGTACGCCCCCCCGGCAGGTTTAATAAGATCTGCTTGTCTGTTAAGACTAATATATTATAGCATACTATGAAGAATTTGCAAATTCTATTTTTCGGGCGTTGTTGTTGATCAGTGATAATGTCATGGTATAACTCATCAGGGAAAATGTCATCCCCTGGCTTGCAACACTTTACGATCCGGCTTGCCAACTGCAGTTCTGGGGATCGCATCAATAAATTCCACCAGGGTTGGCACCTTATAGGGAGCCAGGCTCTTACGGCAATATTCAATTACCTCTTCTACCGTCATGCTCTCGCCTGGTTTTAATACCACAAAGGCTTTGACCGTTTCACCGCGTTTGGGATCAGGCACCCCCACAGTACATGCCTCCATAATTTTGGGATTCGCATAAAGCACTTCATCCACATCCCGGGGATAGACATTAAAGCCGCTACAGATGATCATATCTTTCTTACGGTCGACAATGAAAACAAAACCATCTTCATCTATTCTTACGATATCGCCGGTATAAAACCAGCCATCCCTGATCGCTGCTGCAGTTTCTTCGGGATTGTTCCAATATTCTCTCATGATCTGAGGTCCACGACCGATCAACTCACCCAGTTCTCCTCGGGGAATTACCTTGGTGCCGGTTTCCACATCCACCACCACCAGATCGGTATCAGGCCACACGATACCACAACTGCCCACTTTTCGGATAGTAAATACCGGATTGACCGTAAGGATATTGACGGTTTCAGATAATCCATACCCTTCCAGGATACGTCCACCGGTTAGCCTCTCGAATTCATTCATGGTTTCTACCGCCAGAGGGGCAGACCCGCAGAATATCCCCTTCAGGGAGGTAATATCTGCTTCGGCGATCTTGGGATGATTATTCAGGCCGATGATCATCGCTGGTACCGACGCCCACAAATTGGGTTTATGCCTGGTGATGGCTTCCAGTAGGTTATCCGGAGTCGGTACTGCCACTAAAACGATACTGCCACCCGTAAACAGACAAATGCTTACATTGGCATTGTAACCATAGATATGGCTTAAAGGTATAGCGCAGAGCGTCCGCATTTCCTCCTTGGGGATTAGTTTAAACCCTCCGGATGTCCAGGTGGCCGTGCGATTGGCCTGGGAAAATACGATGGCATTAGTCAAAACACAGCCTTTGGGGATCCCGGTGGTTCCCCCGGTATATTGCAGCCGGGCGATATCGTCGGCGAACACTTCAACATCCGGTTCCTGATCACTGGCTGCCATGACCAGCTCATTGAAATCGTAAATGCCTTCTCCCTGCTCTACCTCAACAACCCCACTGGGAACCTGGAAAACGATGACTCTTTTCACCGGTGAATTAGGGTCTTTCAGGATCTCGATAGCTTTGGCGGCAAACATAGCCATAACGATAACGGTCTCCGTACCGCTATCTGTAAACTGCAGATCCAGTTCCGGAACCGTATACAAAGGATTAGTCGGTACTTCGACAGCACCGAACTTAAATAACGCCTGAAGAGAAAGAATATACTGAGGTACATTGGGAGCCATGATTGCCACCCGGTCTCCCTTTTTTATCCCAAGGCCCAGCAGAGCATTGGCAATACGGCGGGCCAGGTCATTGGCATTACCATAACTGATGGAAACGTCCCCCATCAAAATATAGGGTTTATCCGGCTGTTCCCCCGCCCATTTATTAAACCACCATTTGAGGGGGTAATCAGGGTACTCAAAATTTTTGGGGACACCTTCATCATAATGTTTTTCCCACAAGGGACGCCATTTTGCCAAATCTTCTTCGAAGTCATT
>JAAYJK010000114.1 GCA_012522955.1 Syntrophomonadaceae bacterium | reverse complement strand
TCCCAGTAAACGCTGGGCCACTCCTACGGCGGCCCTGGCATCTTCTGAGTAAGCATCAGCCCCAATTTGTGAAGCATAATCCTGAGTCAACACGGCTCCTCCCACCATAACTTTGCAGGACATATTTCTTTCTCTCACTCCAGCAATAACTTCTGCCATCCGTGGCATGGTGGTGGTCATTAGAGCACTAAGTCCTATAATATCAGCCTTTTCCTGCTGGGCTGCATCTAGAATAGTCGCCGCCGGCACATCCTTACCTAAATCAATTACCTTAAATCCGTAGTTTTCCAGCAAGACGGTCACGATGTTTTTACCAATATCATGAATATCACCCTCCACCGTAGCCATTACCACGACTCCCCCGCCGTTTTCGCCGTCTTCCTGCAGCAGTGGACGTATGCGGGTAAAGGCCTTTTTCATGGTTTCAGCCGCCATCATCAGCTGGGGCAAGAAATAACGCTTTTGATCGTATAATTCCCCGGCTTTCTCGATTCCGGGAATCAGTCCCTGATTGACAATGACCAGCGGATCAATTCCCTCTTTTAGGCCCTCTTCGATCAGACCCTCTATACCATCACGGTTTCCTTGCAGAACCGCCTCTTGCATGCGCTCCTGAAGAGTTGATGTTTTATTGGTTTCTAGATCTGCAGGTTGTTCTTTATTTCCCGCGGTCAATGAAGTAGCCGGAATATGATTCAATAAAGAAGGTATATTACACTGTTGGCAGACTGGGTGCCGATTGGTTTCGCCAGCTGACTGGTAGTCGTGATACTGTTCAATATACCTGCTAGAAGCGATATCCCGATTTAATAGAACGGCAGCTGCCTGAGTAGTCTCCATCATGCGCTTATCAAAAGGGTTTACGATGGGCAAATCTACCCCCGCACTCCAGGCCATGGCCAAATAAGTTGAGTTCAATATTTCGCGAGCGGGTAGTCCGTGAGAAACATTGCTTACCCCCAATACTGCCCCAACTCCTAATTCGCTTTTTACCATCTGTACAGCTTTTATAGTCTCCATGACCTGGGATTGTTCTGCACTAGCGGTCTTGACCAGGGTATCAATGTAGATATCTTCGTCACGCAGACCATATTCTTTGGCTCGCTGATGGATTTTGCGTGCTATAGCTACCCGGTCTTCGGCTCGGTCAGGTATTCCCCGTTCATCTAGACACAGCCCCAGAATAGCTGCCCCATATTTCTTAGCCAGCGGCAGTACAATGTCCAACTGCTTATCTTCACCAGTAGTGGAGTTGACCAGGGGCCGACCTACAAACTGTTTCAAACCGGCCTCAACCGCTTCAGCATTAGTGGAGTCGATGGCGATAGGTATGTCTACTGCACTTTGGATTTCCTGAACCGCCCGCTGCATAGCCTGCACTTCATCAATGCCTGGAACTCCCATATTTACATCCAGTATAGGCGCGCCGTACTCGGCCTGGCGGCGAGCTTCCTCAACCACCATATGCATTTGGCCTTCTTTTATGTCTTGAGCCAGTTTCTTGCGGGCAGTAGGATTTATGCGCTC
>JAAYJK010000113.1 GCA_012522955.1 Syntrophomonadaceae bacterium | reverse complement strand
TTCACACGAAAAGGTTTACCCGACCTAGTGTTTTTAACCGTGAATAATTTGTAGGGGCGGTCTTTGACCGCCCGTCCGGCCTAGACAGAAATTTTCATACTCGCTTGTGTTCCCTAATCATGGGGTTGACAAGAAGATACAGCTTATGATAATTAAAGATCAGCTAAGGAGGAAATGAGAATGATTGAAATAGCTATTATCGGTGGTACCGGGGTCTATGATCCCAGGATGTTAGATAATATTAGAGAAGTCACTCAGGATACACCTTATGGAAAAGTAAGTTTGACCATAGGCCAATACGATGGTCAAGATATTGCCTTTATCCCCCGCCATGGGTCCCAACACAGTGTTCCGCCTCATCTCATTAACTATCGGGCCAATATTATGGGCTTGAAACAGTTAGGGGTTAAAAGCATACTGGCTACGGCGGCGGTGGGTTCTTTGAACCTGGATTTAAAGCCGGGAATGTTTGTCCTGGCCGACCAATTCCTGGATTTCACCAAAAATAGAACAAACACTTTTTATGAAGGCGGGGAACTAGGAGTTTTCCATTGCGATATGACGGTACCTTATTGTCCGGAACTGCGTCAGTCACTGACCCAAGCCGCGCAGGAATGCGGTTTTGATCTGCAAAATGGTGGTACCTATGTATGCGCCGAAGGTCCTCGCTTTGAGACTGCAGCGGAAATTTCCATGTTTAAGCAATTGGGCGGAGATCTGGTAGGTATGACCAGCGTTCCCGAAGTTTGCCTGGCTCGAGAGATGGGCATCTGCTATGCTAATATTTCCATTATTACTAACTATGCGGCAGGGATTTCCCCCTCCATACTAACCCACAGCGAGGTCTTGCAAAGGATGAAAGAGAGCACCGATGGGGTTAGAAAGCTGATATTGGAAAGCATCAAATATATTAGCCGAGAAAGAACCTGTGATTGCGTAAAAATCTTAGAGCAGCCTGGAGTAAATAAATGATAAAAACCATTTATTTTCAGGATGATTCGGTAATGCTGCTGGATCAAAGCCAACTGCCGGATCGGCTGGTTTACGAAAAATGTAATGATCCTGCCCAGGTAGCCGATGCCATCATAGGACTCAAAGTGCGGGGAGCTCCCTTGATCGGAGTCACGGCTGCCTTTGGATTGGCCTTGGGAATAAAAAACTATAGAGGACCGACAGAGCAAGTGGATCAATATTTCCAGGCTACCTGTAAGCTCTTGGCCTCTACTCGTCCTACCGCAGTGAATCTTTTTTGGGCACTGGAACGCATGGAAAAGACCTATATGATCCATCGACATCAAGAGCTGGAAAGCATAGCCCAGATACTTATGGCTGAGGCAGATAAAATGTATGCAGAGGACATTGCTATTAACCGGGCTATTGGCGATTATGGACAAGAGCTAGTACCTGCCGGAGGTCGTGTTTTGACTATATGCAATGCCGGGGCTCTAGCTACCTGTGGCTATGGTACTGCCCTAGGGGTTATCCGCTCCGCCGCGGCCAGGGGTAAAATTGACAAAGTATGGGCTTGTGAAACCAGGCCGGTACTACAAGGTGCCCGCCTAACAGTTTGGGAACTCATGCGGGAAGGCATACCAGTGGGTTTAATAACTGACAGCATGGCCGGCTATACCATGCAACTGGGCAAGATTGACCTGGTAATAGTGGGGGCCGATCGTATAGCAGCCAATGGAGATGCAGCTAATAAAATAGGCACTTTTTCTCTGGCAGTTTTGGCGGCCTACCATAATATACCTTTTTATGTAGCAGCTCCTTTGTCTACTATTGATTTAAGTATTGATAACGGTGGACAGATTCCCATTGAGGAACGGCATCAAGATGAGGTAAGGCAGATTGCCGGCACTTATCTAACGGTTCCGGATGTGGAGGTATTTAATCCAGCCTTTGATGTTACACCACAGCATTTGATAAAGGGTATAATAACAGAAAAAGGTATCATTGAACCACCGTATATCAGTGGTTTGGAGCATATAAAAACTAAGACGCAGGGGTGATAAAATGAGGTACCTGGAAGAGCGCCGGCAGGTTTTAGCTGCTGCCCGAGAAATTTCTCAAACCGGTATGGTTATGGGAACCTGGGGCAATGTAAGTATACGATGTCCAGACCCTGAATTGATGATTATTACTCCTAGCGGGGTTGATTACCAGCTCATGTCTTTGGATGATATGGTGTTGATTGATAGTACATATAAAATCTTGGAAGGAAGCTATAAGCCCTCCATAGAAACTCCTCTGCATATTGAAATATTAAAGAAACGGAAAGAAATAAAGGCCATTGTACATGTACACAGTATTTATGCCACCTCCTTTGCTGTAGCCCGGAAAAACATCCCGGTAATTTTGGAAGAAACCGCTCAAGTGGTGGGACACGAGGTATCGGTAGCAGAATATGCCCTTTGCGGAACCCAGGCTCTGGCCAATGCAGTGCTGGATAGTTTGGGGGAAGATGGCCGGGCGGTACTGCTGGCCAACCATGGCCTCTTAGCCGCCGGGGTATCCATGGAAGATGCTTTGAGGATTTGCTATGTGGTGGAGAAAACAGCCCGGATAGCCTTATATGCTAGAGAGTTAGGAGGCCTCCACACTTTGGAGAGCGCTGAAGTTATTCAACTCTTTCAGAAGTTTAAAAGCTATGGGTCCAGCAAAAACCAGGATGGGAAATAAAGTACTTGGAATAGTAAAGGAGGAATACAGGGTGCGTATACTGATAGAGAATATCTGTATTTTGCCCATGACCGGGCGGGACAGTGTTATAGAAAAGGGCTATCTGATAATTGAAGACCGGATGATTAAAGAACTGGGGTCTGGTTCGGCTGCCCCGGCCGAATATGACCGGGTGATTGATGGTAGAAAGAAAGTAGTAATGCCCGGCTTTGTTAATACTCACACCCATGCCGCCATGAACCTGATGAGAGGGTATGCTGATGATCTGCCCTTAATGGAGTGGTTGGAGCAGAAGATATGGCCTCTGGAAGCTCAGTTGAAAGCAGAAGACGTGTATTGGGGTAGTATGCTGGCTATCCTGGAGATGATCAAGTCAGGTACCACTACTTTCAATGATATGTATTTTTTTATGGATGAAACGGCTCGGGCAGTAGAGGAAACGGGAATCAGAGCGGTTCTCTGCCGTGGGTTGATAGGACTTGGCCCCGAGGCCGAAAGCGGCCTGGATGACAGCCGTCGCCTGGTAGAAAAATGGCATTGCTCGGCCGAAGAAAGAATAAAATTCCTGCTGGGTCCCCATGCCCCCTATACCTGTCCCCCTGATTATTTGAAACTAGTAATAGCTCTAGCCCGGGAACTGAATGTAGGCATACATACTCATATTGCCGAGACCCAGGGTGAAGTAGAAAATATTAAACGGCAATACGGCAAAACTCCGGTGGCATTAATGGAAGAAGTAGGATTGTTCGAGCTTAAGACTATAGCCGCTCATTGTGTGCATTTAAGCTCAGATGATATAAGGACAATTCAAGGCCAGGGGGTAGGAGTAGCCCATAACCCGGAAAGCAATATGAAGCTGGCCAGCGGTGTTGCACCGATACCTGAGCTGCTGGAAGCAGGTGTTGCAGTTGGCCTGGGCACCGATGGAGCGTCCAGCAACAACAATCTGGATATGCTGCAGGAGATGCGCAGCTGTGCCTTACTGCATAAGGTTAATAAGATGGATCCAACAGTTCTTCCCGCCTATCAAGCTCTGGAGATGGCTACTGTCAATGGAGCCAAAGCTCTGGGTCTGAGTAGGGAAATAGGATCTTTGCAACCCGGAATGAAAGCGGATCTAATCATGCTTAATCTGGACCAGGCCCATATGCAGCCCATGCATGATCTTATGGCTAATATCGTATATTCCGCCCAGGCCGCGGATGTGGATACTGTGATTATCAACGGGCAGCTGATCATGGAGAACCGAAAAATCCTTACTTTTGATGAACAGCAGGTCTTGGATCAGGCCGAAAAACATGCCAGGGAACTTGCCCGGCGAATATAATCATTAAGCCCTTTATAATAATTATTCCTATAGATGATCACCCTGTTTTGCAGGCCACTAATTGGCTTATTGCAGAACAGGGTTTCTTAATCTATAATTAATTTGTGTACAAGTTAATTAGTGTAATCAGGAACCACTGTAACAGGAGAACCGTCCCCTTGTTACATGAAAGGGGTTGTAGGTAATGAAAGATTACTCTGGGAAAATACTGGAAATAGACCTATCCCATGGATTAATTAGGTTTAAGGACATAGAACCCCAACTGCTCAGGCAGTATTTAGGTGGCATCGGTTTCAATGCCAGGATTTTGTATGAACAGATGCCGGCCGGAGCAGATCCTCTTGGAGAAGACAATATTTTGGTTTTTTCTGCCGGTACCCTGGTTGGTACTCCCTTTCCCACGGCTTCACGTACCGAAGCTTCTGCCAAATCTCCCTTAAGCGGAGGGTTTGGCACCTCCAATTCCGGGGCCTTTTTTGGCCTACAGTTAAAAACCGCCGGCTTTGATGCTCTGGTAATAAAGGGCAAGTCGCCAGATCCTGTCTATATAGCCATTAATGATGAAGATGTTCAGATTCTGGCCGCAGGTTCTTTATGGGGTAAGGAATGCTGGGAATGCGTTGATTACCTGGAGAAAAAACATTTTGGATCAGAAATAGCCCTGATTGGGCATGGGGGAGAGAATTTGCTGCGCTTCGCCAGTATAGAAAACGGCCGCTATGATGGCTGGGGCCGTACTGGGCTGGGAGCAGTGATGGGTTCCAAGAATTTAAAAGCTATTACCGTAAAAGGAACTAAAGGAAGAAAGGCTCATGATCCGGTGGCTTTACTAAAAGCAGTTAAAGATGGTCAGCAGCTGATAAAATCAGCTTCTTCTTATCTGGCTTTCACTGAGTATGGAACTTTAAATGCCAGTATTCCATATTCAAAATTTAAAGCCATCTCCGCCCATAATTTTACCAAAGGAACCCTGCCGGGTTGGAAAGATATCGGAGGCAGGCCCATTGTAGATAAATATGGCAGCCGCCATGTAGCCTGTCAATCATGCATCATAGCCTGTGGTCATTGGGTAGAGTTAACAGAAGGCAAATACGCCGGGGTAAAGGTTAAAGACCTGGAAATAACCCCCGTAATGTCATTTGGAGCTACCGTAGGTTTGGATACTGAAGCTATTATTAAGGCCAGTGAGTTATGCCAGCGCTATGGGGTAGACATGGTAAGCGTCGGAGGGGTGTTGGGTTTTGCCATTGAGCTTTATAAACAGGGAATAATAAGTAAAGAGGACATCGGTTTTGAGCTGGAGTTCGGCGATGATGAAGCTGCTTTTAAATTGCTGCATATGATTATCAATAGAGAAGGTATAGGAGATATACTGGCTGAAGGAACTAAAAGAGCAGCTGAAAGATTTGCCCAGGCAGATAGATATGCCATTCAGATCAAAGGTATGGAAATCCCCATGATCGATCCCCGGGGTCGTTGGTCCACATGGACCCTGGGTATGCTGACCAATTTAAGAGGTGGAGATCACCTGCGCTGCCGGAATCCTGTGGAGAACCTGCGTTTTAATGAAAGAGATGAAGAATATAGCAAAGAGAGATTCGGTTTTAAGCAGTCCATGTATGACCAGTTGGATATTCCGGAGGAAGTAAAGCGCAAAGCCATTGATTTGGAACAGGACACTACGGATATTCCAGAAATGTCAAAATGGGCGGAGGATTTAATCAATCTTTATAATTCAGTTGGTATCTGTATCCGGCCTCCGGTGATGGAAAAGGTGGGACCTACCATAATTGCCGAGGCCTGCCGGGCCTTTATCGGTATAGAGTTTACTCCTGCTGATTTAATGGAGAGTGCAGAAAGAACCTGGAATTTAATCAAGCTCTTTAACCTGCGGGAAGGGGAAAAGGTAGAAGCCAGCAAATTTCCCCGGCGCTTTTATGAAGAAGAACTTGATGGAAAGGTACTGGATGAGGCCAAAGTACAGAAAGTATTGGAAAAATACTATCAGGTGCGAGGTTGGGACAGTAAAACCGGGAGACCGGAAAAGGATACTCTGAAGCGTTTGCAATTGGACCAGCTAAGTGAATAATGAAAAGATGGGGATGAGGATGAAAAGAATTGTTGTTGATGCCGAGGTCTGTACCGGGTGCGGTATATGCCAACTGGTGTGTTCAGTCCATAAAACCGGTCAATGGCATCCTGCCCTATCCAGGATCAAGATAAAACAGATGCCGGAGTTCGGAATCAAGGTACCAGTAGTTTGCATGCAATGCAGCAATCCTCCCTGTGCAGTTTTTTGTGTTATGAATTTGATATATAAGGATCCGGATACCGGTTATACCATGCGCCGGGAAGATAAGTGTATAGGCTGTCGGGCTTGTGAAATAGCGTGTCCTTTCTCAGCTGCCATTATGGATCCCATCCGAGAAGTAGTAGTCAATTGCGATCTGTGCGGAGGAGAGCCGGTATGTGTAGCTTATTGTCCGGAAGGGGCTTTGCTCTATATGGATGAAGCAGAAGCCGGAGATAAGAGAAGATCAAGGTTGGGATTGAAGAGTGGGGAAATTTTCCCTAGGGGAGAATGCAGCGGGAGGGGATCTTAATGAGAATACTGATAGTTGGCAATGGGGCTGCAGGAAATCAGGCCGCAGTCAGCTTAAGAAAACTAGACTCCAGCTGTGAGATAGTTATGCTAGCGGAACAAAATTATCCGAACTATTCCGCCTGTGCCCTCCCTGATGTACTGGCGGGCTGGATCCCCCTTAAGAAGACTTTTTTAATGGCTGAAGAAGATTATAGCCGCTTAAACATTGAAACTAATTTTGGCCTAGAAGTGAATCAGCTCAATTTGACAGAACAGTGCCTACAAGCGGGAGAGCTACTATACCATTATGACCGGCTGATTCTGGCCACTGGCAGTCAGCCAGTAATACCAGCCCTACCAGGTTCAGAATTGCCAGGTAACTTCGTAGTAAAAACTCCCGGAGATATTGAAGGGATTTTGGCTCATGGGCCCCAACAGGTGGTGGTAGTGGGAGCTGGCAATATCGGAGTAGAAACCGCTTCAGCTCTGAAAAACAGAGGTTGTAAGGTAACCCTGGTTGAAATGCAGGACCGGATTATGCCACTGCTCTATGATCACAAACCGGCAACTATAATACAATCAATGCTGGAAGAAGAGGGGATAGAGGTAGTAACTGGAGATCGAGTTATCGGAATAAGCGGAGATAGTCAAATAGAGCTTATCCATACCCAGGGGCAGGATATTAATGCTGATACTGTGATCTGGGCAGCGGGGGTCAAGCAGAACACTCATATAGCCCGAGCAGCAGGATTGAGCATCGGATCTTTGGGAGGAATTCAAGTGGATACTCAAATGCAAAGCAGTGCAGAAGGGGTATTTGCCTGTGGAGACTGCGTGCAAAGCTTTCAGGTTTTTACCCGTAAGCCATGTCTGAGTCTTCTCTGGTCCAGTGCTAAAAGACAAGCACAGGTAGCTGCCCGTAATTGCCTGGGATATCTTGATAAATATGAAGGCAGTTGCAGTCTGGTTATTGAAGAAATAATGGGTATACCCTGTGTAGCCATGGGGCTAAATCTTGAGGCTCTCCAGGGCTATGAAGCGGAAGTTGTTGAGCACCATGCTGAGGACGGGTATTTTAGGGTTCTGATAGTGGAAGATAAAATAGCGGGCTTTCAAGGTGTCGGAAGTATAGAGGGAGCTGGAGCGATATTTACTATGATTAAAAAAAAGACTCCCATATCCGAGAGCAAAAGAGTGCTGCTTAACCGGGGATTGATTCCCAGTATGGCATGGTATATAGACAGTAGAAGATATCTCAGTAGCCAATATTAGCAGGCCATAAAGGAGGCAAAGATGGATAAATTGATTTTTATTGATCACGAAAAGTGCGTGGGTTGTGCTACCTGTGAAATGGTGTGTTCTCTAGTACATGAAGGTATATGTTCGCCATCTCTTTCCCGCATAAGAGTGGTAAGGTATCCTACCCGGGCCTTAAACGTACCCATTACCTGTGCTTTTTGTGAATTTCCGCCCTGTGTCAGTGTCTGTCCCAGCGGGGCTATTACTAAAAATGCACAAAGCGGTGAGGTCACCATAAACTCCCTGCTTTGTATTGGCTGTCGCCAATGTGTTCAGGCCTGCCCCTTTGGACATGCCAACTTTAATTTTGCCCAGGGCACAGCATTTAAATGCGATTTGTGTGGAGGTAATCCACAATGTGTGGAATACTGTTGGACTGGAGCATTGCAATACCTTCCCCTGGAAAGGGCTCTGGGAGAAAAAAGGGAGGCTGTAGCCAGAAGTATCCTCCCACAAGCTTAAGCTGCTTTTATCAGGGCAGACTTATCAATGCCATGAGCTTCATGATATAATAACAGGTATACTATATGATTCACAATGGAGGATAAAAACTTATGCCCAGGAAAACTAAGTGCAGAAGGGTAGGCCATATACCCAAGTCCAATATCTTCAAACCATCTGGTATACCTGCTTATGAATTGGAAGAAATCATATTAAAAATAGAAGAGGCGGAGGCCCTGCGATTAAAGGACCTGCTGGGATTGGAGCAGGTGGATTGTGCAGAGGAAATGGGAGTCTCAAGAACTACATTTCAACGTATTCTGGTGGAGGCGCGGCAGAAGGTAGCAGATGCTTTAATCAATTCCAAAATGCTGGTGCTGGACGGTGGAAACTACGAACTGGTTGATATTGATAATTGCCATCAGCGGGGGCGTCATCGGGGTACCCATGGCTGCAGGCATAATCAGAATGACTGACAGTTGCTATCTTGCAAGCAGGAAATAAACTAGGCCGGATCATAACTTGATGATCCGGCCTTTAATATTGATATTGTTCCAGAAGAAGTTACCAGACATTGGTGTATCAATCTTGAATAACTACTATAATTCTTTTAATGGCTACAGGATAATCTATAAGTCATGGTTGGTGTATCCCTGCTCCTCAGCCAGCATATCCAGGTAAATGGTTTCAATGTTGGCGATAAATAGGTCTGTGCTGCCTCCCCCCGACCTTTCATCATAAGTCTTAAGATACCCTTTGCATTTTTCACAGGTATATATACGGTAGGCCTCGTCGTTTTCTACGCTTCTATAAAATATGGTGCCAGGAGTATCATTGCCGCAGTGCACACATAGCAGGTATCTGGTTTCCCATTCAGTAAAACAGCGGTCACAAAACATAAATCGGTGGTTATCAGCTGGTCTTATGCGGCTGAAGTGGGATTTGCTTCCACAAACCGGGCATAAATTGGGAAAGTCCCAGTGTTGGAAGGTTTCTTCTCTCAGTTCTTCCTGATAGGGAAGGGCATACAGCCTCAAAAAAGGGCGGATAGAGTGGTCAAATAGAAAAACCAGCAATTCCTCCGATATTTTATATTCTTCGGCTAAACCAGCTAAAGGGGTTAGATTGTCATTTAAGAAGTCTTTTATATAACTGGCAAAGTCTAGATTATGAGTTTTTGCCTCTATATCCTCCAGGGTATCCTTAAGATCAGGACGATTATCAAGCATAAAATCAAGCAAAGCTGAAAAGACGGTCCGGTATTGTTCCGAATCAATTACAAATCTTTCAATAATCAATAAGGGCTTTTTCTGTTCAGCAATTAATGCTTTGGGATTGCTAATATGGCTGGGGGAAAAGAACTTCTGAAGTTTGATCTGCTGCTGGGTTTGCCAGGTCTCCAAGTTTTTATAAAAATCTAGATATTCCTCAGGAAGTTCAACTGGACTAGTTCTGTTCATTTTTATCACTCCTTGAAGTTGCTTCGGTATCTTGGCTAATTTACCAAGCTTGAACCGCTTCTTCTCTACTTGACTAGCGACTTGGACTTGAAGTGTGAGCTCCAAAATAAACCATAAAGGGGGAGTATACTCCCCCTTTATTAACGTTGATACACAGCAGGCTTCTATTCAGCCTTGGATTTATCTCCGTATGTTTCGTCATACCAGGTTTTGTGGTGATGTTCGGCCCAGTCTTCCCGAACTGTACCTTTCCACATTCCCCAGAAGGATTCACCGGAGCCGGGATGGAAGGAACCAAGATATCCATGCATACATACCATCATGGTAGCCAGAACCATGGCGATATCGTGGATGGGATAGGCCAGTCTTACCAGGCCGGCTGGGAATATAGTCGGGAACCACATGATATAACCGCTGAGTATTAAGAAAATAACTGCGGTGGGTGTAACCATGGAGTTGCCTTTTTCTCCTCCATTGAACTTGGTCTGGGGGGGTACTTTTACCTTAAAGCCCAGAAACTCCAAGGGGAATAGTAAGAGAAATTTGATGTCATTCATACCGAAGCGGAGTATATCCTTGATCCAGGCTATCAAGACCTTGAAATTGCCTATCACAAATATGACTACCACTATGGTCATTATCACTGCTGAGATTCTGTGTACCAGGTTAGCGCCAGCGTAACCGCCAAAAATCGCGGCTAGCCAGTCTACATTATTCAGAAACAAGGCCAGACCGGTAAAGAGACACAGCAAAAAGGTCACGGTGTGTCCCCAATGGGTAAACCGGGATAGAAAATTAAATCTTTCTACGCGAGGCACATCTGCTTTGTATTCAGGAATCAATTGCATTACTCATGACCTCCTTCCGTATGGTCCCCATTTTTATTGGCCAGTATTCGAGTAGTTACAAAACTGATTGCGGATCCACCTAGAGCAATGGGGATTAACCATCCAAAATAGGGTTGTATCCAGTTCTGCCAGAAAGAAATCTGTCCCGGCACCTTGGGATCAACTGGCAATCCGAACTTATCGGGGCTGTCGGTCAGAACATACAACTTGTTCAAACCGCCCAGTTCCACCCGGCCATAAATTGTAGCTCGGGGAAAGCCATTAGCTCGCAGGAATTTTGCCCGTTCTTCAGCTTCTGCCAATAGTTCATCCCGGTCCCCAAATTTCAAGGCAGCGGTGGGACAAGTGCGAGCACAAGCCGGGGTTAATCCTTCTTCTACTCGATCCACACAGAGAGTACACTTGCTAATCTTGTCTTCTCTCTTACGATATTTAGGTATCATAAAAGGGCAGGCATAGGTACAGTACTGGCATCCTATACACTTTTCCGGATCATGGAAGGTGGCTCCCCAGGAGGTTTTGGAATAAGCCCCTTGTGGACATACCTTCATGCAAGCTGGTTCTAAACAGTGCATACATTGGTACTTGAGAAATTTCCAATACACGCCGTCTACTGGATCTTCACCTTCGATAAATCTAACCACCGTATAGGTGTCACCATTGGTGTCCCCTCCATGGGTATCATAGTTGCCTTTAAAAGGTTCGATTACTGCTGGAAGCTGGTTCCAATCCTTGCAGGCTACCATGCAACCCCGACAGGCTGTACACTTGCTAACATCATAAAGATTAGTTAAATTTGCCATATCTAAGCCCTCCTTACATCGCATAGAAATGCTTTGTATTCAGGAATCATGGTATTGGCGCACCCGATATGGGGAGTCAGGCGATTAGCCGGGTCACCGGTGGCAAAGCCCTTGAAACCATAGTGCCATAAGAGACCTATTTCATGCACTTCTTGTCCATGGATATTAAAGGGTTTAAAGCGTTTGGTAACGCAAGCCACTGCTTCAATATCACCACGAGTGGTAGAAACGATCACCTTGCGTCCATTTTTGATACCTTTTTCCCGGGCCAGTTGTTCGCTCATTTCGATCATCATATCCGGCATGAGTTCTGCCAGCCAGGGCAGGTTACGGGTTAAAGCACCGGTCTGCCAATGTTCCACTACCCGGTAGGTGGTGGCTATTATCGGATATTTATCTGGGGTACCCTGCTTGTCGGGTTCCCATACCTTGGTGGCTGGATTCAGGTTCTGCTTATTCATGGCATTGGCGGTTGGACTTTCCCAGGGTTCGTAATGTTCAGGGAAAGGACCGTCCTTCATTGAGCTCTTGGCAGCAAAAAAACAACCCATTCCTTCTGGACGCATAATGAAAGGCAGAGCCTTCTCCGGCGGTGAGGTTTTGCCGGTATCACAAACATCATCACCCACCCAGCTGCCAGCTGCTGCATCCCAATGGATTAAAACCCGTTTTTCATCACCAGGCCAGGGGGTAACCCCATCCGGGGATATGGAACAGCGGTTGTAGACTATGCGCCTATTAACTGGCCAGGCCCAAGCCCAGTTGGAGAATAGGCCTAAACCTTCTTTGGAATTGTCTTTATTATCACGAAGCTTGGTCTTGTAAATTACTTCTCCATCTTTGTAGGTCATGGCTCCACAATACACCCAGCATCCACAAGCGGTACTGCCGTCATCTTTCAGATTGGCGAAGCCTTCCACCGGCAGTCCATCGGATACGTTAACACCACAGAGCTCAGCCGCAACTTTAAGGATATCGTCATGTCCATGTTCGTCATCGTAGTTCCAGGCCAGCTTGGTTATAGCCTCATCTTCCGGCTTGCTGCTGCTCGCGTAGAGACTCTTGATTTTCTTGCCCAGCTCGTTGTAGATCCAGAGGTCGGCCTTGGATTCACCTACTGGATCAGCAGCCTGCCAGCGATACTGCACCCAACGCCCGGTTTGAGCGGCGGTTCCTTCTTTTTCAAATACCGCTGCTGCGGGGAGGAAAAATACCTCAGTTTGAATATCAGCCGCTGAAAGCTTGGGTACATTTTCATTTTCAACCGGTCTTTCCCAGGCGGGATAGGTCCAGAAATCGGCGGTTTCGTTCAGCCACAAGTCAATGGATACCATCCATTTAAGTTTGGATAAGGCTTCCTGTTCCTTGTTGGCATTGGGTCCACCCACCACCGGATTGGTGCCGTTAACAAACAGACCGTCTATTTCTCCCTTATGCATAGCTTCAAACATAGCTATGTGAGAATAGTTCTTATTAGCATCCCGCTTCGGCATATAGTGGTAAGCATAATCATTCTCAGCAATGGCTGCATCGCCCCACCAGGCTTTAAGCAGACTGATCATCCATTTGGAAGTATTAATCTTGAAACCAGAATTGGGGAATCCGGCTTTAACCAATTCCCGGAATTCTTCCAGGGTATCAAACTGCAGTTTGCCCGCTCCTGGGGTGGCTTTTCTTATATATGCCAACAAGTCTTTGTTGTCTGGCCCATTGGTGGGAGAATCAATGTAACCGGGGATGATGTGGAAGAGTAGAGCCATATCGGTTGCTCCCTGCACGTTGTTCTCACCCCTCAATGCATTAACTCCACCGCCCGGACGTCCCATGTTGCCCAAAAGCAGCTGTACCATAGCGAAGGAACGTACATTCTGGCTGCCTACGGTATGTTGGGTGATACCCATGGCATACATAATAGTACCGGTTTTATCCGGTGCGCCGGTAGCTGAATAGGCTTCCAGTACCTCCAGGTATTTTTTCTTGGGGGTACCGGTGATCTGGCATACGGTATCAATATCATAGCGTTCATAATGCTTCTTCATTAACTGGAAAACACAGCGGGGATTCTGCAGAGTAGGATCCTTCATGGGAAGTCCGCTTTCATCATATTGATAATCCCAGCTGCTAACATCATATTTACGATTATCTGCGTCATATCCGCTAAATAGGCCATCTTCAAAGCCAAATTCTTCTTTGACCAGGAAAGAGGCATTGGTATATGCAAGTACATATTCTTTATGATATCGTTCATTGTCAATAATGTATTTAATCATTCCGCCTAGGAAAGCTATATCAGTTCCTGACCTTAAAGGCGCATAAATATCAGCCTTGGTAGAGGTTCTGGTATAACGAGGATCAACATGAATGATTTTAGCATTCCGTTGTTCCCTGGCTCTTAACAGCCATTTCATACTAATGGGATGATTCTCCGCGGCATTACTGCCCATTATTAAAGCACAATCGGTGTTTTTTAAATCAACTATATGATTGGTCATGACTCCGCGTCCAAATGAGGGTGACAGTCCTGCCACCGTAGCGGAGTGTCAGATACGGGCCTGGGTTTCCAGATAAACCAAACCCAGGGCACGCATCATCTTGGTCAGTAGGTAGCACTCTTCATTATCAAGCCCTGAACCACCTATAGAAGCGATTTTTTCAGTTCGGTTAACTATTACCTCGCTACCGTCAGCTATAGTCTCTTTGTGAATAAAACTGTTGTCTCTAGTCTCCTTAACTCTCTGTGCAATTTGATCCAACATCCAATCCCAGTCTTTTTCTACCCACTTATCAGTGCCTGCTGCACGGTAAAGTGGCTTCTGCACCCGCTTGGGATTAACTATTTGTTCTCCGGTATGTTCATCATATATCTCTCGGAGATTAAACATAGCAGCTCCCTTGGAACAAGCTCCTCCCTGATTAATTGGGTTATCTGGGTCACCATGAACGCTCAGCAACTTAACGAATTTCCCCTCGGCATCCCGCTCTGAATACACAACCAAGCCACAACCCGAGGCACAGTAAGGACATACCGTAGGCACTGGGGTTACATTCTTAATTCTCAGCTCTTTGACCGCAGACGCGGTAGCCTGAAGATTAAAACCTAAGTCCACCAGTGCAAAACTGGCTGCTGTAGCCCCGGTTACCTTGAGAAATTGTCTACGGGTAACCTTCATATACTCCACACTCTCCTTTCGCCGTATTCAATTTTTGTACGGGGATATGCGATAAACTATATCAACCCAGCCAAAAATTGGACACCCTAAAATAAGTGCACAAACCCTAGTTATTAGGCTTATACAGCTTACAGGCTAAATATATATAATAATGGGGAAACAAATTATAAGGCTATAAACCCCCCTCCCCTCTCCAGTGTGACTATGCTGGAAAACAGCATTCAATCTATTTGTTTACCTTCACCTGCTATAGACTTCGACATTGACAATTAAATTCCTTGCAATTTGTCAGAATAAGAGCAAATAATAACAAAAATTTATATATTGTATAAGAAAAAGTTATGACGTGACTGGATAAATGGTTTCGCCGCTGTTTCTCAGGCTGTAGCCGCCGAACTTTGATACTCTTTGTCTAAACTGTCGGCTGCCGATTACCTGCATTAGGCTATCCACATACTGAGGCTTGATCAGATCAGGCAATAAGCACAAATCGTATCTTTCTTCGGCAATGGGGACGAAATCTAAATCCAAGGCTCGGGCACTGGCAAACACGCCAAGTGCGCAATCAGCAGTATCGTTTTTTACTGCAGCTGCTACTGCCAGGTGAGTATATTCTTCCCGGTGATATCCGTTAATGCTTTCAGGGCTTATCCCATGCTGCCCCAGCAAATAATCAAATAAAACACGGGTTCCAGCTCCCTGCTGGCGGTTAAGATATCTAATCTTATTATCACTTAAATCTTTGATTTCGTTAATACTGAAAGGGTTGCCTTTTTTAACAATCAATCCCTGCTCTCGGTGCAATAAATTAATTAATACCCAAGGCTGATTAGCTAAGTATTTTTTAAGATAGCTTATATTATAATCACCGCTTTCTTCATCCAGGAGGTGTAGTCCGGCTAGATGACATTCACTTCTCATTAATGAAAATATTCCGCCCATGCTGCCAGCATTGGTGGAAACCAAGCGTATATTGTGGTGAGATTGCAATAGGTCGGCCAGGAAATCAATGGACAGGTCGTGGCTTCCAATAGACACCAGGGTACGATCCAATAATTCCTGGGGCTTATGTAAAACTATCTGGCATATGCTGCCAGCTTCCAGTCCTTCCTGTCCTCTTTCTATGTGCAATACCCCGTCCGCTTTAACCAGGCTGGTAGTTATTCCCGCCCCCCGGTTGAGAGGATAGGCCAGATAATTGTCTTTTATTCGGGCTGCATTTACATAGATAAATTCATCTACTCCCATGGTGGAAGCTATTTTTCGAGCAAGGCGACAGTCGATAGAGGTGGCAGCTGGAATTTGCTGGCCTTGCTTTTTATAGAGAACTGGCCTGGCAAAGAGAGTGAAAACCAACTGAGCAGAAATTGGATATCCTGGCACCCCGATAACCGGCTTACCATCTATCATGCCCAGGATAGCTGGTTTGCCTGGCCTGGTGGCTATGCCATGAATCAATAATTGGCCGACTTCTTCAATAATAGTCGAGGTATAATCCTCTCGTCCCGCCGAAGAGCCGGAGCAGATAACAATCATATCAGCCTGATCCTTAACTCTTTTAACCGCCTGCAGTAACAGTTCTTGGTCATCAACAACGATTTCATGGCGGAAGGCCTGAGCTCCCCATTGATGACATAAAGCCATTAGCATTTTACTGTTGGATTCTACTATTTCTCCGGGATTCATATCATCACTGCCTTGGTCCAGCAGTTCGGTGCCAGTGGGAATTATGGCTACTATCGGCTGCTTGACTACTTCCACCTCATTAATAGCCGCGGTAACAAAAGAAGCTAGTTCATAGGGGCCAATGCTGGTCAAAGAAGGGGCAATCATATCCATGGCTACCAAATCTTCACCCACCGAGCGGATGTGCTGCCAGGGAACAGCTGGTTTGATAATTACTGCCTTCCCCTGTTCATAATTAACGTCTTCTATCATTATTACTGCATCAAAATCTTGGGGTACATAATCGCCGGTATCTACTTCCATATATTTATTCTGATCCAACCGGATTGGATTGATTTCACTGGCTCCGTAGGTATCTGCGGCCCATACTGCTATACCATCCATGGCTGAGGCTGGGTAATGGGGGGAAGACCTGCGAGCGTAAGCCGCCGAAGCCAGGATCCGGCCCAAACTGGATAAGACCTCAACCCTTTCCTTATCCAAGGTGAAATAGCCACTTTCTTCAAGCTCTTGTAGAAATAAGTCTAAAGCTTGTTCCAAGGGAGTATTTTTTATATATACCTTTCTCTCCATATTTTCACCTGCTAAAGTATTTGCATCCAGTATAACACTATTAGCAGCTTTTCATAAAGTGAAGTGCCTAGATCAATTACAATGGTAATTGGGCCTCAGCTTTTCATAGGTCTGTTTGATTCAAAATACTACAGGGAAGGGTAGACCGGCTTATTAATAAGTATGATAAAATTGACTACAATAGAAACCGTGAGGTGTTAAAAATGACTGAATTTTTGAAGGTAGTCAAGTATGAAGAAGCAATAGAAAGAATAGCAGCCTGTTTTCCCCTCCGCCCCATTGAAAGTTGCGGACTGTTGGAGGCTTCTGGTAAAGTGCTGGCTCAAGAGATTGTGGGATCCGAAGATCTGCCTGCCTTTAACCGATCCACCGTAGATGGATACGCCGTGAAGGCTGGGGACAGTTTTGGCAGCAGCGAATCCCTGCCCGCCTATCTTACTTATCGAGGTGAAATCAAAATGGGACAGGCAGCTGCCATTGATCTGGAGCGGGGACAATGTGCCTGGATACCCACTGGGGGAATGATGCCCTCCGGAGCCGATGCGGTAGTCATGGTAGAATATACCGAGCGTTTAGGTGATGACAGCGTTTTAGTTTATCGTCCGGTAGGACCGGGAGAGAATTTGATGCTGAGAGGCGAGGATGTCAGCCAGGGTCAAAGCCTGTTTACTCCCAGCCAGCTGCTCCGCCCACAGGATATCGGGTTTTTAGCCTCACTGGGAATAGAACAGCTTGATGTCTATGGTACTTATCGAATAGGTATTATTTCCACAGGTGATGAAATAGTTCCCATCCAGGCCCAGCCCGGCCTGGGACAGGTAAGGGATGTCAACACTTATGCTCTGGCAGCGGCGGTCAAGGATTGCGGTAGCATGCCTACCAGCTATCCGGTGATTAAAGATGAGTTAGAGGGGTTAAGAGAAGGGGTCTTGCAAGCCCTGGCGGAAAATGACTTAGTGCTATTGTCGGGGGGGAGTTCGGTGGGAATTATGGATGTAACCATTGACGTCTTAATGTCAATTCCGGGAGCCGAACTACTTTTTCATGGTTTGGCAGTCAAGCCAGGCAAGCCCACTTTGGCGGTTAAAATAAAAGATCAATTGGTTATTGGACTTCCCGGGCATCCGGTATCATCATTGATGATGTTTTATATTATATGCCGTCCTTTTCTTAAAGCTGATAAGAGACACAGGATAAGAGTAAAACTAAGCCAGAATATTGCTTCTCAGCCCGGGCGAGATGACTTTATTCCCATTAGTCTGACAGAAGGTGAAGCAGGTCTGGAACCATGGGGACGCCCCCTATTGGGCAAGTCGGGATTGATGAGTATTCTGGCTTTGGCTTCGGCCTACATCCATATACCCTATGAGCAGCAGGGAGTACTAGCCGGGAGTTTTATTGACGCCTGGCTATTTTAGAGAGGGGAAGGGATAGGATATGGCTATAAGTTTAGAGGATGCGGTGACCCTGGGTAAAAAATGGGCTAATCCACTGGATCCTGAGTATATAGATCTAAATGAGGCTGTGCAAAGGATATCCGCCCAGGATTTTATTGCTCCCATAAGCGTGCCCGGCTTTGATCGCTCTGCCGTGGATGGCTTGGCCGTTTGCCAGGAGGATTTGCTGACTATGGATGAAAACTCTTCTTTGCAGTGTATTGCTCAGGCCATGGCCGGAACTAGTTTGGTGCCCGACATTTGCCGTGGGGAAACCGTAAGAGTAATGACTGGGGCCATGCTGCCCAGGGGTACTGCTGCCGTTTACAAGCAGGAAGAGGTAATAGAAAAGGATGGACTGATTTATCCAGGCCGTAAATTAAAGCCGGGAGCCAACATCCAAGTGCAGGGTAGCGATATTCCGATAGGTATAAAACTGCTCGCCAAAGGTGTGGTGCTTGATGCTGAAAGGATTGAACGCATGGCCTGCTGTGGAGTGGAAAAGGTGCTGGTTTATAGGCGCCCCCGGGTATATATAATAAACACCGGCAATGAGCTGGTTTTACCGGGTAAACTATTACAGCCGGGGCAGATTTATCATAGTAATAGAAGCTTGTTGGCGGCCAAAGTGGCTCTGGCAGGAGCCACTCCCGTACTGGCTGAAGTGGGAGCCACCGATGAGGAGCAGCTCATCACAGAAGAAATCCAAAAGGGTATTAACACTGCTGATATGGTTATTATCAGTGGGGGCACGGGTAGCGGGCTGGCCGATTTGGTCCAGGAATCTTTAGGTAAACTTAATGCTTCCTCATTGTTTAAAGGGATAGACATTATCCCCGGCCGAAGTTCAGCGGCAGCAGTATACAAGAGTAATCTGATATACAACCTGGCCGGCCGGCCGGGAGCGGTCAGCCTGCTGTTCGAAGTATTGATAAAGCCGGTGCTATTCAGCTTACAGGGGGCGTTACATAAGGAGCAGAACTGGTTTGAAATCATTCTGGAAGCTCCTGTTAAAAAAATATCTGCCGGACGCTGTTTGCGAAGGGCTGAAATGATATTTGTTGGCCCCAGCCAAAGCAGGGCTCGTCCCCTGAATGACTGGAATATTTTCCCTCAAGAGCTGCCTCTGGTCCTGGATCTCAAACCAGGACAGGGAAAAGCCGGAGAGGTAGTAAGTGCAATGATGATATAAGTGGTGTGATAGTGAGGACGGTTCCGGGGGGACAACTTATATAATTAAAGTTGACACCCAGAACCGTCC
>JAAYJK010000112.1 GCA_012522955.1 Syntrophomonadaceae bacterium | reverse complement strand
TTTGAGGATTTTCTGCGGGTGTATCCCGTAGTACCAATATTCCAGCAATCAGTGCAGGTAGAATCAGTAAGGTAATTGGGTAATTCCAAATTAGCCTTATAACCCCTCCTAATACTGCTGCCAGAATATAGAACAATATAGTTATTCCGTAAATAGAGATCACCGATGTGATTACTACTACGGTCATCGTCCAGCCCAGTAAACGTATCCTGGGTGGAACGTGGTCATATTGGGTAATCACCCAATTAAGACTTTTCTTTATTGTGCTTTTTGCATTCATTAATCTCCTTTCTCCCTCCGTTGGTCGGAGGATTTTAAACAAAATTTTGCAATAAAAAAGCAACCTAATTAAAGGCCGCTTTTTTACTATCTATTAAAGGTTTACCAGAAATTCTATTAAAGCATGTGCTAGACAAACATATAGGATTAATCCAATAACAAAAAACCAGGGATAGAATTTTTGTTCCCGGTTTTTCGGTTTTTTGGGAATTACTATTGGTTCTACCTTTTTTGGTAGTAAATCAGTACGCGCGTACTCATCAAGCATTTTTAAATACCTCCTATGCCCTGGCATAAGCCAGGGCAAATATTTGCCCTGGCCCACCAGCGGTCAGGAGATAGGGTTATATCCCTTTTAATTTGCGGTTTATCACGAAAGCATTTAATTTGCTTTCGGGTGCTACCGCATCAGGCGTAGATGCAAGACGTGCACGTGTCTTGCCCCATTCACGCATTTGAGCTATCTGTTCGGCCATTGTGACCGATAATGGAGCTGTCTCTTTAGCTGCTTCTAAAAGGGTTTCAGTATCGATATCTTTCCCTCTCGAAAAAGCACGAAACAAACCAGCTAATACAACCTGTTCTATTTCCGAACCAGTATAGCCTGATGTTTGTTTTGCTAACATAGGTAAATCAAACTCAGAATCATCTCTTTTATTCTGTTTTAAATGAATTGAGATGATCTCTTGCCGTTCAAAATCACCAGGTAAGTCAACAAACCATAGTTCATCAAAACGCCCCTTACGAAGTAATTCTGGGGGTAACCCGGCAATATTGTTTGCGGTTGCCACAACAAACACCGGCGCTTTTGTTTCCTGCATCCAAGACAAAAAAAGTCCAAAGATACGGGTAGATACGCCAGAATCGCTTGAACCACCTATGCCAGCAAAAAATTTTTCTATCTCGTCAATCATTAAAACACATGGAGCCATGCGTTCTGCGATTTTCAAGGCTTCTTTCATTTTTTTCTCTGATTCGCCAACGTACTTGTCTAATACGTTGCCCATCATTAATAGCTGCATATTCCACTGTCTAGCGATAGTTTTGGCAATCAGGGATTTACCGGTCCCGGGAACCCCAAAGACAAGTATCCCTTTTGGGAACGGTAGTCCGAATTCTCTTGCTTCGGGAGAAAACGCTTTCCCTCTTTCCCACAACCATATTTTGAGCTGATCAAGCCCACCTACTTTTGGTAGGTTGTCGGGTTCATAAAGCTCTAACACGCCTGACTTTTTTAAGGCAGTTGCCTTCTGGCGTTTAACATCCTCCACGGCTTTTTCGTTGAGGACCAGACCGTTTTTTGCTAATGCCAGTGCAATGTAATTTTCCGCTTCGCTCATTATGAGTCCGGTGGCTGCTTCGACCATCTGATCATATCCGTCCGATTTTCCCTCTGCGTAATCTCCCAGCCCATTAATTACAGACTGTATGGCTTTTCGGTCCGGCAGATCATAATCGAGAACCAATATTTCTTTTTCTAATTCTGCAGAAATTTCTCCTGAAACAGATAAAAATACCAGTGTTACTCCATTGGCTTTGCAGTATGGAATAACATCGCGGACTCTTTGAATTACTGTTGGATGCTTCATTGCAATATTGAAGTTTATAAAAACCACAATAGTATCTTCCATTTCTTCAATTGCTACGAAAGGAGCCAGTGGATTTACTGGTTCAGCTAGTACTTGCTCATCCTTCATAAGTCCCCTGACATGACTCCAACATGCATAACTCGGTGTGATACACTGGATTTGTGCAGCACATCTTTCCCACTCTGGGGTTTGTACTGCTACGGCTGGTACACCTGCATTGATACAGGCTTGTACATTTTTTACAAACATAATTTCCCTCCTCCCCTAACATGTAGGGATTTTTATTAATCTTTCAGCATTAACGATTTTGACCCCTAATTCTTCTGGGTTATAATCGTGTTGAAAACCCTGGTAAGTAGTACCTATCGGAAATTCAACAACAACGCCTTTAGCTGTGAAACCGATTACGGTTCCAACCGTTTTTTCACCAGATGTTCGGGGTACTAATACTTTTTCTCCCTTTTCAAACATACCAATTCCCCTTTCTCCCTCCGTTGGTCGGAGGATTTTAAACAAAATTTTCGGGCAATAAAAAAGCCCCGCTGTATTTCTCTACAGAGGGGCTTCTTATTTGTAATTAAATATAGTATTTCTATTCTATAGGGTGCAAACCCCTATTTTTAAGGCTTTTTAATTCCGTATATCAGGACATTTACATTTCGTTTTCTACGCAACGAGTCACATAGGTAGCCAGTTTCACTCCTTTTTCATTGTCAAAGGTTTTTATACCTTTGACCAAGCCTATGGTACCAATCGATATCAGATCCTCCATATCTTCGCCGGTACTCTCGTATTTCCTTACCACATGGGCAACCAAGCGCAAATTGCGTTCTACCAGTACATTGCGAGCATCTTCACTGCCTTCCCTCAATTCCTTAAGATAGCGTTTTTCCTCCACTTCGCTTAAGGGTTGAGGGAAAACCTGGTTATTAAGATAGGCAAACAGAAACAGACTGCCTTTAACTACCGCAGCAACGGCCAAGAACCACCCCAGGAAGGACACTAAAACACCTCCTGTCATTATCGGCCCCAAAAAAGAGAGCGCTTTACACTATATGCAAGCGCTCGCCTTAATGTGACCCTTTTTTACATGTAAATTTTGGAGGTGAGGTCCTATGACCACCAGCTTTTCAGGGGGAAAACGTAGATAGTAGCTTTGGCCCGGTACCAGTACTTGCTCGCTGATTTTAGGCAGGTGCACTTTGACCTGGACCTGATCCTGAAGTCGAAAAACACATTTGAAAAAGGAAAGCTCCTCAGTGCAGCTGAGCAGTTTTGCCCCTAGGCAGTTATCCTCCTGACTATCAGCCACTTGAATGTATTCAGGCCGTATGGCTATCGATATTTCCTGCTTTACCTCCAGGCCACCCGGGTAATCCATATACAAATGCAAATGTCCGCTATCCAGTTGGACTTTCAGGCGGCAGCCTTCAATTTTGCTTACTATGCCGCTAAAAATATTATCCATTCCTGTCATACGGGCCACCTTTTTATTAACGGGACGCTCAATTATGGAACGGCACTCGCCCCATTGCAGCAAAGCACCATTATCATAAACTGCCATTTTACTGCTTAAACGATAGGCTTCTGCCAGATTATGGGTAACAAAAAGCACATGTCCCTGAAAATCATCCTGTAGTTCCAGCAGTTCTGCTTCCAGCCGTTCCTTGACCTGGGTATCCAAAGCTGAAAATGGCTCATCCAACAACAATACTTTGGGTTCCGGTGCCAGGGCCCGGGCCAAAGCAACCCTTTGCTGCTGTCCTCCTGACAAGTCGGCAGGGTAACGATGCCCTAAACCATGGAGTCTCATCTTTCTTAGCAGCTTCTGTACCCGTTCGTCTCTTTCAGCAGGCGGCAAGTGTCTAATCCCGAAGGCTATGTTTTCGCAAACCGTGAGGTGGGGAAAGAGGGCATAATTTTGGAAAAGAAAAGCGATTTTTCGTTCCCGGGCCGGCAGGTTAACCCCTTGCTCACTATGGAACAAGACTCGCTCATCCAAGATGATCGAGCC
>JAAYJK010000111.1 GCA_012522955.1 Syntrophomonadaceae bacterium | reverse complement strand
CACTCCATCTCTGGGAGCTTTAATCTCGGTTTCCATTTTCATGGCCTCCAGAATAAATAAAACATCGCCTTGCTTTACCGCAACACCCGGGTTCACGTTTACTGCCAGAATAGTACCCGGCAGAGGGGATTTTAACGGCTCACCCCCAACGCTATCGGCAGCTGCAGGAACAGAAACTACTGGAGCTTGAGCAGGAGCAGGTGTTACTGGCACTGGTGCGGAAACTACTGCCGCTTCTGTAGTTTTAACTATATTGGCTTGACCTTTTTCAACTTCGACCTCATAATTCTTGCCATTTATGCTTACAATGTATTTCATTCTGCTTTTCCTCCCAACAATAGGATTAGATCTATTCTACTCCATGGCTTTAATCATCTTAAATTCCAGTTCGGACAAAGGAATTTGGGATTCATGGCTGACGATGGCCATAATCATAGCCGCCGTTTTTTCATCTACGCCTATTAATTTCAATTCACCTGCCGACCATCCGGCATCAAGTGCATCCGCCCTTGCCGTAACCCCTTTATCTGCTGGGACCGGCACCTGGGGCAAAACTGTTCCTTGACCGCTTGCCTTGGACTTGGGTCTAGTAACATAGCCCAGAACCAGGGACTGGAACTGTATTAAAACACTGAGCAGAATCAGTACTATAAAAACCACTGCAAACCCAATCAGGGATACTACCAAACTATCTCCCAGAGTCATAGACACCCTCCTTTAGAGTTTCTTTATGGTATAATTAACCTTTACAGCTGCCATTTCTTCTCTCTCCCGAAAGAATTTTTCAGCTATAGGCGGAAAGATAATATAGGACAATACATCCTCATCATTTTTGGCTGCACTGCCGATTTCTTCCTTTGCCTTTGCAAAGCCAGGTGCCAAGGTATCTGCAAATCTGCTGGTGATAGCCTTCTCATCTCCCAGCACTGTTTTTACCAGCTCGGCATTGACCTCACCAGGAGCCTTTCCATATTCACCTTTAAAATATGACCTTACTTCGTTGGACACACTCTGGTATCTCTGCCCCAGCAGCACATTGGTGGTTGCTTGAGCTCCAACTATTTGGCTCATGGGAGTAACCAGGGGTGGATATCCTAAATCCTTACGCACCAGAGGAATCTCCTGTAAGACCTCAGGCAAACGATGTAAAGAGTTATTTTGCTTCAATTGAGAAATAAGATTGGAAAGCATTCCTCCGGGTACCTGGTAAACCAAAGCATCAGTATCAGAACCCAAAACATAGTGATCAAGCACTCCGGATGCAATAAACTGTTCCTTTACTGGTTTAAAGAAATCATTTATCTCCTTCAGAACATCCTCCTTTAAACCAGTCTCATAGCCTGCTTGCTTTAATGCATAATGCAAGGATTCAGTAGCTGGTTGAGAAGTCCCGCCAGAAAAGGCCGAAATGGCGCAATCAATTACATCACAGCCGGCTTCCACAGCCTTAAAATAGGTTATGGGACCTAAACCCGTAGTAGAATGAGTATGTAGTACAATGGGTTTGCTTACCGTATCTTTCATAGCGCTGATCATGTCATAGGCTTCCTGAGGTCCCATAATCCCAGACATGTCCTTAATGCATATGGAGTCTACTCCCATCTCCTCCAACTGTTTAGCTAATTTCACATAATTGGCCAAATTATGAATAGGACTAATGGTATAGCATATAGCCCCCTGAGCATGACCACCACTTTTTAAAGTCTGATCTACTGCCACCTCAATATTTCTAAAATCGTTCAACGCATCAAATATTCTCATAATGTCAATACCATTATGTATAGCGTGATCGACAAACTTTCTCACCACATCGTCCGGATAATGCTTATAGGCAATAAGATTCTGACCTCTTAAAAGCATTTGCAGCTTGGTGTGCTTAATTTTGGCCTTAATTTTCCTAAGCCTTTCCCAGGGATCCTCATTCAAATATCTAAGGCAGGAGTCAAAGGTGGCCCCCCCCCAGCATTCAATAGAATGATATCCAGCCTGGTCTATCTTTTCTAGAATAGCTTCGAAATCATTAAAAGACATTCTGGTGGCAATTAAAGACTGATTAGCGTCTCTTAAAACAGTCTCAGTAATCTTTACTCTCATTAACTCACTCCATTCTGTAGCATTTTGAGTTTCCGGGTATTTCACGGAGTATGGGTATAACAAAATCCTGGTTTAATCAATTTTCTGTTTTCCTTGTTGGTATATTTATCTTGTTTTTTTACCCAGTCTTTTCGGAAAGGTGTCATGAAGGATGCATGAACCGGAGTTTCCTTGACCCAGGCGGGCAACCCCATTAAGGAGTGATAATAGCAATTTCTTGAATACCATATTTTTTCAGATATGGGTAGATTAATTGATATACCCTATCTCAAACACCATCGAATTTCTATAATATCAGTATAATCAGGCTGTTTGCATTCTTTCCTTCTGCCATTTTAGGCAGATCTTTCGTAAATACATAAAATATATTTTATCAATATATTTTCTTTTTGTATACGGGTTTGTATATGTATACAATAAATTCGTTTTGCCACAGCTTATGTGATTTTTACTAAATTTGTTTCTATTTCTTATATATGATATACACTTGGCTTCCCGCTTGTAACCATATAAACCGCACTTAATCTATGCTGGGATGGCAGGGAACGCACTTTTAGACCAAAAGGCCGTCCCCCCGAGACAGCCTCTATTATTGTATGATCTAATTTTTCTAATGCGCGGTAATTAGGTACTGCCCTGCTCATGAGGTTAATATGATTTGATAAAACCATTAATCTCTTCTACCAGAGCGTCCAGTCCTACATACAAAGTGGATCCAATAAAACCCAAAGCCAACAAGCTAAAACTCATATTAATCCAGAGTAATCGGCGGTTGCTGCTTAAAATGGTTAAGCCCATTATGATAATTATAACCGCTGGAATTGAATTCAAAAAAGGAGTGGGCAACATAATCAGCAT
>JAAYJK010000110.1 GCA_012522955.1 Syntrophomonadaceae bacterium | reverse complement strand
TCAGCAAGACTGTGGAATTGGATTCGCTGATGCATAGAAGTTTGTTTTTCAAGTCTTTCATAATAGCGGTGTTGCCGATAATATTGTTTAGGGCTCTTTTGGCAATGTTGGCCTTTTGGAACTCGTCCTTATAGGTATCAAGCTCTAGTATGGTTTGGGAGACGTTATACATAATATTCTTGGTCTCCAGACTGGCAATGAAATTAATATAGTTGGGACCGAATTTCCTTATTACGTCTTGTGGACTAATGCTGAAATACTGACTAAAAACCCCAGCAAATTTTTTATTTCGATAAACAGGTCTTCGTGAGGTAACAAATTTACGCCCGTTAATGTCAACAAACACCAAGGGTTCATAAAAATCCTTGATAAGCAGTAAACGGTCGATATTATGATCATGTACGATTTCCCGGTGTGGTCGGCCAATTATGCCCTCTATGGACATTTTATTATAATCAGCGAAAGCCTTATTTACATATTTGATAACACCTGTTTCATCAACATAAACTATGCCTTCATAATGGCTGTCCAACATCATATGAAACATTCGATTTTCATCTATGGCTGAATGTATAGCCTTATTCCCATTCGGATATTTGGCAGACATGGAAAACACTCCTGAAATTACCATTTAATAACTACAATATACTCCATATTTGACTGTAACGGTTCAAAAATGAATCGACAAATTGGGAGAACAATACCTTATATTAGCATTAATGATAACTTCAATGTTTGGCATGTTCTTTGCAATTTTCATTAGTAAACTGTCAAGGAGGGAAAGGCATGACTCAAATACTTGAGGGAATAAAGGTTTTAGATTTAACCCGTTTGCTGCCTGGTCCATTATGTACGCAAATCCTGGGTGATTTAGGTGCTGAGGTGATAAAGCTTGAGGGAGTCAAGGGAGGCGACTATGCGCGAGGGATGCCGCCGCGAGGTAAATCTGACGGTGGATATTTTATGGGCGTTAATCGCAACAAGAAGAGTATGAACATGGATTTAAACAAAGAGAAAGCCAAGGAAGTATTTTTGAAAATGATTGCCGGTTCTGATGTGGTAATAGAGCAATTCCGGCCTGGAGTAATGGAGAGATTGGGGTTGGGATACCGAGTGTTGAGTTCGCTTAATCCCCGCATCATAATGTGCTCTATAACCGGCTATGGGCAGGATGGTCCATATAAAGATCGGGCTGGTCATGATATCAATTACCTAAATCTAACCGGCATTTCCCATCTGACTGGCTGCTACCAGGGCAAGCCTGTACTATCAGGTATCCAAATCGCCGACGTGGGGGGTGGTTCCCTATGGGCTGCTTTGAGCATTATGGGAGCTATTATAGCCCGGGAAAAGACTGGCATGGGGCAGTATATCGATGTATCCATGACGGACTGTGTTTTCACCTTTATGTCCATGCTGGTCAGTGCCTATAATTTCGATCACAGACTATTTGGTGCGGGAGAATGGATGCTTAACGGGGGCTTTGCCTGGTACAACTTTTATAGAACCAAGGATGACAGATGGCTGGGAATCGGTATGTTGGAAGAAAAATTCTGGGCCACTTTTTGCAGAGCTATTGGGCGTGAGAAATATATCGGGCAGCAGTTTGCCTCCCGCCAGGTTCAGCAGCAAATAATGGACGATTTAAGTGCTATATTGTCCAGTAAAACAGCCGAGGAATGGATAAAGGAACTGCAGCCGCTGGATATTTGTATTAGCCTGGTTAATAATTTGGAAGAAGCCATTAATGATCCTCATTTACAGGCCAGAGGAATGATAGTGGAAATAGAACATCCGCTGGATGGGAAAATCAAGAACGTAGGATTCCCGGTAAAGTTTTCGGCAACCCCATATTCCATTAAACTTCCACCCCCGGCCCGGGGGGAACATAGCGAACAGATATTGTTGGAGCTGGGATACAGCAGTCATGAGCTGGAAGAGATGAAGAGGGAGGGAGTTTTCTAATGGCCTTTAGTGATATTACCCATCATCAGCCAGGATATAACAATAAATGTAATCTAAGGGATGTGCTGGGGTAGGGTTGAGTGATATACTGGAGAAACAAGAGACATGGAAAAACGTCAACCGGAATTCAAGGGTAGATAGCTGATACTACCAACCTTTTATGTAGTAGCCTGAAATATAAACAATCCATCCTGGACCGAAAACTGGCATATACCGCCATGCTTTTCCACGATATGAGCCATGCTTTTTGTGCCAAAACCATGCCCCGGCTCTTTTGTTACCGGAAGGCCTTGATGGAATGTCGGTTCTGACTGATAGCTGTTGCGAATGTCAATGCACAGCTTGTTATTCTTGGAATAAACGCGCAGCTTTATATAGCGTTTATTGCTGTCGGCTATATTTTCCGAGGCTTGTATGGCGTTTTCCAAAGCGTTTGACAATAGTGAACAAAGCTCGGTGTCGCTTAAGGGAAGTGAGTCAGGCAGTTTTGCTTCTGCCGTTAAGATGATTTCAGATTGTTTTGCTTTGGAGGCAAAAGCGGACAAAACCAGATTGACGGTTTCGTTTTCGCAAAAGCGCATGGGCGTGATGGCATCAATGTCGGACTGGGAAGTCTGTAGATACTCTTTGATTTCTTCAATGTGTTCCTTTGAGGCCAGACCCTGTAAAAGGGCAAAATGGTGGCGCATATCGTGCCGATATACCGCAGCATTTTGCTGCAGCTGCCGCAGAGAAGCCAATTCTGTTTGTGCCTGCCTAAATTGGGTATCCAGCATATCCCGCTCTCTTTGAATCCTTGCTTGTTTTAGCGTTTCGGCATAGTAAAGGAAGACAAACACAAAATATAAGGCCGATGTCACGAAGGGCATGAACTGTACAGCCGCACGGGTTCCACTGTACATAAAATCGGTGTAAACAGTGGCGGTATAGTCGAACAGATAGTAAAAAGC
>JAAYJK010000109.1 GCA_012522955.1 Syntrophomonadaceae bacterium | reverse complement strand
TGGACTAGCTACCTAACATCAGCTCCCAGCGAAATTAGCTTCTCACATAGATTTTCATAACCCCTGAATATATGAATTGCATTTTCTATTTCAGTTTCCCCTATCGCCGCTAGGGCTCCCAATACCAGAGCTGCACCAGCCCTCAAATCGGTAGCCTTAACCCGAGCTCCGCAAAGTCTACCCACTCCCTCTACCACTGCGGTATGGCCTTCCACTTTTATATTAGCTCCCATACGCTTTAATTCATCCACAATTTGAAAACGATTTTCAAATACATTTTCCACTATGATACTTGACCCTCGTCCCATAGATAGCAATGCCATCATCTGTGACTGCATGTCGGTAGGGAAACCGGGATAGGGAAGGGTCTTTATATCCACCGGCTGAATATAGGGACCCGATTTGACTAGAATACCCGCATCCTGCTCCTCTACTATAGCCCCTGTTTCTTGTAACTTGGCAATAATAGGATGTAGATGAGTGGGAATTACATTTTCCACCAGCACTTCTCCTCCGGTTATGGCAGCAGATATCATATAAGTCCCTGCTTCTATCCGATCAGGAATAATGGCATAACGCCCCGCCGTCAGTTTCTGGGCGCCTTCTATTTTAATTACATCGGTGCCAGCTCCCCGGATACGGGCTCCCATGGAGTTAAGATAATTAGCCAGGTCTACAATTTCAGGCTCTTTGGCCGCGTTTTCGATGGTGCTAAGTCCTGGCGTCTTGGCTGCCATCATAATAATATTCTCGGTAGCTCCCACACTGGGAAAGTCCAGATAGACTCTGGCCCCGCTGGGTTTATCCACCCGAGCATAGATATAGCCATGTTCAATCTTAGTCTTAGCCCCTAGAGCTTGCATACCCTTAAGATGGAGATCCATGGGCCGAGATCCTATATCGCATCCTCCCGGCATGGAAACTATTGCCTCACCTCGACCACCCAGCATAGCACCCAAAAAAAGATTGGATGCCCGCAGTTGCTTGGATAGTTCATAGCAAGTACTGGTTTTTATCTGGCTGGGATCTACCATTATGGATAAGCTCTGGTCGTCATTCCATTTGGTCTCGGCCCCAATTTCATTGAGTATTTGAATCATAACTTCAACATCCCGTATACGAGGCAGATTATCCAATATGGTCTCACCTTCAGCCATTATACTAGCCGCCATGATCACCAACCCTGCATTTTTGGCTCCACTAACCCGAACTTTGCCTCTTAAAGGATTTCCTCCTTTAATAAGGAGAGTATCTTTCACTGATTACACCCTCTTACCTATCAATTTACTTTAAACTGTGCACAAATTCTTGTTCCAACATTCTATAATCAATACCTATGCTTTTGATCAAGGCGTCATCCATGCTATAGCCCTGTCCCAGATAATTTAATATCTTCCAGACACTTTCTTCTCCATATTCATCAATCATAAATTCTATAGCTTGCAATGATTGCCGATAGGCTAACTTTTGATCTAATTCATCAAAATTCTTCTCCATTTGTTTAAAAGTATAAGCTGAGTATTCCTGGCTGACTGGTTCAGCAAATTCGAACCCTGTAATCTTCTTCTCCACATACTGGGCAATTCCTTCTGTAAACCAGCGCGAATAATTCCCTCCAGTAATGTCGTCGACCAGTAAATGAGCAAACTCATGATACACGGGACCTTCCCTGACAAACACAGCCGGCCAGTCCTCGCTGGGTCCAATCCACTGCTGGGGCGATAGCAACCTAATAGTCCCGGCCCAATACACTCCCATGGCTTTCTCATCTTTTTCCCAACCAAAACTCTTGGCCAAACTGGCACTGTCTGGATATACAATTATGGTGGTTTTTTCGTCCGGCTCATAGCCAATCAGATCGGATACTTTGATATAAGCATCTTCAGCAGTATCTTCTATGACTTTTATATAATCTCCATCTACCACCGAATATCTGATTTGGAAGTGCTCGCTGTCTTTTTGCATAAAATGAGCAGTTTTCCAGCTAGTCTCCTGAGCTACCCAAGCCCGGACTACCGTCTGGCTATGGCGGCTGATCAATACTACCAACAGCAGTACTATCAGCAGTAATGCTCCGCTTTTATATGGAGCTGCAGATTTAAAGGCATTCATTCTCCTGGCCTCCCCTCCGAAGACCATTATACTACGGGGAGGGGGGGTCGGGAGCCACCAAATTATGGAACTATTCTTTTAGAAACTCAGTAACTGCAGCTGCAGCTACAGCTCCATCTCCCACTGCGGTTGATACCTGTCTGAGTTTTTTGGAGCGCACATCCCCAGCGGCGAAAATACCTGGTGCTACAGTCCTCATGTTTTCATCAGTAACAACATATCCATCGGACAGTTCAAGTAAGTCCCCCAGGAATTCGCTGGCCGGAATCATGCCAATGCTAACAAAAACACCTTCCACCGGCAGGTTTTCCTCTTGCTTGCTGTTTAGATCGTACAAAACCAAGTTCTTCATCATAGTATCATCGCCTTCTACTCTCTTAACAATCTTATTCAGTTTAAGCTCAATTCTTTCGTTTTTTAGCATTTTATCCAGGGAGGTTTGATTAGCCCTGAATCCTTCCCGCCGATGAACAAGGTATACCTTGGAAGCTATGTCTGATAAATACAAGGCCTCTTTTATGGCCGAATCTCCGCCTCCAACCACTGCTACCGGCGTGTTTTGAAAGAATAGTCCATCACAGGTGGCACAGTAGGATACTCCTTTACCAATATACTCCTTCTCTCCTACCGCTGCCAGTTCCCTTCGGCGTGCCCCGGCGGCTATTATAATAGCTCGAGCCTGATATTGCCCTTGGGAAGTAACTACCGTGTGTATCCCGGCCTGGGAGTCTATATGCAATACTTGGTCATACTGCAGTTCGGCTCCGAAGTTTTCTGCCTGCTCCAGAAACAGGGCCATTAGTTCTCCTCCATTAATACCCTGGGGAAAACCGGGATAATTTTCAATCATATCCGTTATTCCGGCATTGCCTCCCGGAATATTGGATTCAATTATTAAGGTTTTCAATTTGGCTCGTCCCGTATAAATGGCTGCCGTCAAGCCAGCCGGGCCAGCACCAACAATAATAACATCGTACATTCGTATTCTCCCTTCAGTAAAAAATAAAAAACCCTGACCCATACGGATCAGGGTTGTGTATAGGTACTACCTCAAATAATTCAGAGGATTTTGAAAACTGCCGTTGGATTGAACTTCAAAATGCAGATGAGGTCCGGTGCTTCGTCCCGTATTGCCCAAAGCAGCGATAGTTTGCCCTTTTGCCACCTTTTGTCCAACTGATGCTGCAAAACTATCACAATGAGCGTATCGAGTTACAAGCCCATTACCATGATCTACTATAATAAAGTTTCCATATCCACCCTGGTATCCGGCATAAGTTACGTAACCACTGTCCGCGGCTTTAATTGCGGTTCCCCTGGAGTTGGCTATATCAATAGCCAGATGACCACTCCTATAGTACTGGGTAATTGACCCATATACAGGCCAATCCAAAGCTCCACTTCCCGCACCGGATCTGGATGCTACCTGCACTATTCCAGAACCTTTTATTATTATCTTGTCTACTGGCTCCTTAATAATATCTTCGCCCATAACCTCCCGGTCCTGTACTACCCCATTGATCAAGGTAGCAACATAGGCTATCTGTTTCTTCCCCTCCTCGCCGTCCTGGGTTACCCTAACTCTGGACGATGATGAATCTACCACTACCTGGGTTTGGTAGGGAATATCTTCTGTTTTCTTGCCCTCCACTTTGGCCATAACATTCAAATACGGTTGACTTTTCTCCAAGACCAGTTCCTGTCCCAGGCTAAGCTTTTCGGTTTTTAAACAATTGGCCTTAATTATGTCATCTACATAGATATTGTTCTTACGTGCAATTTGCCATAGGCTATCGCCTTCTTCTACCACGTAGGTGTGGGGAGCCAGGGTACCGGTGCTAATCAAAGTGCGCATTTCTTCTTTTGATACTAGTTCTTCCCTATCAACTAATGTCTGCTTTATTTCTACCTGCTCAGCAAAACCTACTTCAAGCAGTTTCTCATTTTCATCCAAGCAGGTATATTGATTTTTGAATTCCTCCAGCACTTCTTGAGCTTCTTTTTCGGTTTTCATATAGGCTATAGTCTCGCCGTCTACACTGATGGCAGCGGCTATCCTCTTTATATCAAGTTCATTCATTAGAACTTCTTGTATTTTTTCTTCTGGGGTCACTTTCCCTGGCATTACCCAGGTTTTAGTATACTTTATTTTGCTGCAGATTTCCAAGTTCTCGCCATATTCTTGCTTAAGTTCTGCCTCAATCTCTTGTTTCGCTTGGTCCACTATATCAGTAGAATCTACTACTAGCTTGACTTGTTCATCGATATGAACCGCATAGGCCGAGGTATTAGTCACAATCAACACTACCAACAACAATGCCACCATTGCCAGACCTACCGACAACATTGGCAGTTTATCCCTGTGCCTGCTAAAATATTGTATCATATAAAAATTCTCCCTGTTATTAATCACTATTTTAATTCGATGAGATTTTGTAAATTTCCTTCTTTCTGTGTAGCTTTTTACCTGGCCTTCTCCATTTGCTT
>JAAYJK010000108.1 GCA_012522955.1 Syntrophomonadaceae bacterium | reverse complement strand
CCAAGCCGCCCAGGCGGTAAGCAGAATCGGATGTCAAGGGGCAGCTGGCGACTTCCTGATTATGCGCATCAAAGGCGATGACCCGAACCTCCATATCGGGGGCTGACGTCCAGATACTGTTGTCAGGTTTTTTTACCGACCCCTCAATATCCGGTCCGCCCAGCGCAAGGGTGGGCGGGCTCGTCATCTGCTGGTTGACCACCTTTACTCCCACCCAGCGAGAATCGAAGTAGGTCTGAATGTCGGTTGCCCACACCCGGGCCTGCAGCTGATAGTCACCGTCAGCAATGCCGCCAAAAGAATAATCGGCATTTTCATAGCAGTAGTAGGTGGCCAATTCCTTGCCGTCCAGCGTGGCCAGCACCACATCGACGTTATGAATGTTGTCATTGACAAAAGGCGTTTTGCCATCCGGTTGCAGCACCGTTCCATGGATGACTGATGTCGTCAGCACCAAATCACAGGTGACGGTTTGCCCGGTCAGCAACGCAACTTCTTCCGTCGGGGAATCGAAAAAGCCGTCATTGCCAAAGCTGATTACCGCTGCTTTGACCAGATAACTTCCCGCCGGCACCCCGCCGATAATGTAATTTCCCTCGTAATCTACACTGGCTGAAGTGATAAGTTTGCCATCCAGATCGGTGAGTTTGACCTCGATTGAATAATAATTATTCAAGTGGCTGTCGTCCGGATTGCTGACCTTGCCCTGCAGCATCGGGGTCGCAATCGTGAGGTCAAGAGTCTTGCTCCCAGTGGTAAGGGTGACATCCTGGGGTAATGAATTGACATACTGGTTGGTGTCGCTGACTTCGACTTGAATCACATAGTCCCCGGGCTCGATTCCGCCCAGCTTATATTTGCCGTCTGAGGCCAAATTCAGGCTGGTTACTTCCATTCCTTGGCTGTCGCCCAAGACCACACAGTAAAAACCCTGAACCAAAGACGTAATCGGGGTCTGACCGTCGGGCAGATAAACCGTGCCCTGCAGCTGGGGATCGGTCAGACTGAGATCCTTTTCCAAGGTAGCATCGTTTGATAACTCAATAACCGTCGGGATCGAAGCGGTATAGGGATGGTCTGCTCCGCTGGGCTCCACTTTGACCCGGTAGCTGCCCTCCGCGATTCCGCCCAACACATAGCTGCCGTCTTCCGCAACGTCAGCTTCACCTGCCTCATAATTCTCCTCATCCAGCAACACCACCCGGGCGCCGTTCGTTAAAGTGGGAATAAAAGTATCTCCCTCCGGCGTCCTGACGGATCCCTTTAGCTGTGGGTTGGTTAACTGCAGATCGATGGTTTGGGGATTATTTTCCGTCACCACCAGGGGGAGCGGCGGAGGAGCAAAATACGTTTGATTTGTTTGGTTGTACTCGATTCTCAAGGTATAGTTGCCGGGCACAATGCCGCCCAGGCGATAGGTTCCGTCCGCCGCCACAGAGGTAGAGGCCACCTGCACCGGA
This sequence comes from Syntrophomonadaceae bacterium, assembly GCA_012522955.1. Lineage (GTDB taxonomy): Bacteria > Bacillota > Syntrophomonadia > Syntrophomonadales > Syntrophomonadaceae > JAAYJK01. The sequence goes on along the minus strand of JAAYJK010000108.1, from coordinate 37,535 downwards.
GCGAACTCACCGGGTTTTTCTACGATAATCTGTATATCTTCATATTCATTAGGAAAATAGTCCTGACCGTCCGGCGCCAGAATCTTGCCCGTCACCGCCGGATAGGTCAACCAAATAGATTGGTCTGTAAGATCGCCACTAAAAATCGTAAAGGTTTGCGGAATGGAATTGGTATAGGGGCACTCATCCGTCGTGACGACCCAAATTTTAAAGGTTCCCGGGCCTGAGGTATCCACCATATAGTGAATACCAATCTCGTCCGAATAAATCGTGCCATACCCGGATACAGTCCAGTCTTCGCTTTCGCACTCCAGGTAGAGCATCTGCTCCATCTCAGCCGACAAAGGGTTGTCACCGGGATCTAGGATATCGCCGGTAATTGTCTCGGCGCCGGCGACGCTGGCCGGCAGCAAGAACAAGAGCATCAACCCGATCAACAACCACAGCTTTCCTTTCATTGCCATCTCCCGCCTTTCTATTTCCGCTGTTTTATCGCCAACTAGCAATGCTTCGAATTATTTCCATAATCAAACATTTTTTAGGAAGTGTCTTACATCTTCGACACCCAATTAAAAATTCCTTTTTGTTGCACTGGAACGGAATCTTGGCCAATGGCACATCTAAAACTCAACTGCAAGATTTGTTCTGGAAAAGAGATATTTAAAACTGGATTGATACGATAAAAGTACAGTCTGAAATCGCAAGGAAATGATAAAATGCATTTCAATAAGGAGTGAGGGACGATGACAAATATACAGTGAAGAAGAGCGAATAGGGGTTTTAATGGGTCTTAGTCAGAAACTAGAGAAATAAATATGAAATTTATTAAATCAAAAAATGTATTCTGATTGTAAAACAAAGGGCGGCTATCTAAGATAGTCGCCCTTTTGATATAGTGCGTTGGCCGTAGAATTTCTCTGCTGCCCCCCCTTCCCCAGGATTTTCTTCCTCGGTTGGTTCCGGCTGGGCAGGCGCTGACAGACCGGAGTCTGGCTCACTGATATTGATGGAAGCGTTCTCTCCTACCATCTGCATAAGAGGGAAGGCCGCCTCATTCTTAGCCATTTCATTTTTTGTGGAATTTTCATAAACTCTGATGATATAATCCTTGCCGTATTCTGCGCTGACATTGATGGCTTTAAAATCACCCGATACTCTTCCCTGCGTGCCACCCTGTCGGACCACTGAAATTTCTAAAGACGGAATGTTTCGACTAAATTAAAGATTTTCCTTTAAAAATTTGGGGGAGGCGGGTAAAAAGATACAATAAGTGTATCGTGGGTGGGAATGATGGCAAGGCAGGCAATTAAGTAACACAGGCGTTTATCACGTCATGTTTCGGGGGAATGAGCGTAAGAACGTATTCCAAGATGACGAGTATAAACAGCGGTTTTTAGATGGAATAGAGGCAAAAGAACCGTCCCCGTGCCTGAAATCTTAAATCTTACTGGCAAGAGAAGATTATTCATGGTAAATTTAAGTTGTTTTTAGCATCTATTCCTGGAAAAAGGGGTAAAAAGGGGTGGAGTGATGGCTGTTTTTTCAAGCATTTTATTGGGCATAACAATCCTGTTTGGCATTTGTGCCCAGATGCTTCTTTTAGATATCCGTTTCAAAAACCTCAAAGGTACCCGACGCATATTTTTCGGGGTGGGAAATCTGCTGGTTCTGGCAGCGAATACGGCACTTTTTCTGGTTTTGCCGACGGATCAGTACACGAAACTCTATGTACTGGTCATTCACGTTCCTATCTTTTTTATTTTTTGGATTACAGCCCAAACCTCCGCTATAAAAGTGATTTTTGCCTTATTTACCGCAGTTTTTTTGATTTACCCGGCCAATGTGGTGCTGACCATCGTTTCACAAACTGCGAAATGGCTTGATCCGGCAGGATTTTTGATTTCATACATTGCCGCGTGCGCGGTTATACTGCTGGCTATTCACCGCTTTTTCAAAACAAATTTCAACTATTTAATCAAAAATTATAGCGAACCTAGTCTTATAAAGCTTTGCCTGCTTCCGTTAACGTATTATATAATCAACTATTGGCTGGGACTATATAACTATGCCGTTGACAAGTCTGCAGGAGTTTTTACGCTGCGCACACTTTTTTTTATAATCACCCTTACCGCGTATGTTCTGATTTTGGATATCGCAAAATCCGCTCGTGAAAAGGACGCCCTGCAGGGAGTGAAGATAGCTTTATCCTTGCGGCTGGAGAGTGCAGAACGTCAGTTGTCCGCCCTGCAGGCTACGCAGGAGCAAGCCGTCGTATATCGCCACGACATGAGGCATCATCTGGCTTTGATTGGCGGGTATCTTACTGATGGAGACATTGAAAAGGCGGATAAATATGTAAGGCTTGCGCAGGCGGATATCGAGGATATCACCCCCAATCGCTATTGTGAGAACAACACGGTCAATCTGATTTTGTCCTCCTTTGCGTCGAAAGCGAAAAAACATGGCGTTCTTTTTTCAGTGGATGCCCAGCTGCCACAGGCTCTTTCCATTTCCGAAACCGAGCTGTGCGCCCTGCTGTCAAATGGCTTGGAAAACGCCATAGAGGCCGCTGCACAGGCTGTCGATGAACAGTTCAGAAAAGCAAGAATCAGCTGCCAAACCCACAAGGGCAATTTATTGATTTTTATAGAGAACAGCTTCACGGGTGAGGTGAAAATTGAGAACGGCTTACCGGAAAGCCTCCGGGAGGGTCATGGCTTTGGGGTTAAAAGCATGGCCATGATTACTGAAAAATATAACGGCTACTGCTCCTTTGAGGTCATGGGTGAGATATTTACCCTGAGGATTGTGCTGCCACTGTGACGCTGGGCCCATTAAACTAGGATGTAGGTCAATATTTGGCGAGCCATGCTCCGCCTCCACTATGTGAAACCTCGATCACTTCTACAGTGGTCGTTTTTTGTTCCAGTTCCATTTCCTGTTGCCCCAGTTTACGGTATTGGAAAACGTCCTGATCTGCGATTTTTTATTGCACTGTAGATGGTTTAAGAGTATAATTGATTTATAATGATTACAGATTTGTTATAATTATTAAATTGTTTTTATTACTTATAAATAGGTGGTGAGTTTATGAAATCATCGTTGGAAGAATTGGAGAAAGAATTAAAGATAAGAAATATAAATATTTCATATCAGAGGTTGAAAGTTTTAGAATGTCTTACCCTGAATCACTGTCATCCAACTGTTGATCAGATCTTCACTGCCCTTCATAAGGATATACCTACATTATCAAAAACAACAGTCTATAACACTTTGAGGATTTTGGTAGATGCTGGTATGGTAAGGGTAATTACCATAGAAGAGCATGAAACCAGATACGATATTGATATGGAAAACCATGGACATTTTAAATGTGAATCCTGCGGAATGATATATGATTTTAGTATTGATATTGATTTGTTGACTTGTGATGAATTAAGTAACTTCGAGGTTAATGACCAAAACGTATATTTTAAAGGTATCTGTCCCGGATGCCTGTCAAATATAAATCAAAACAAGTGAAGGAGGGTTTAATCATGGAAGAAATGAAAGGCCAGACAGCTAAGACAAACCCAGTCATATCGGGCGGTGGCACATCAAACAGAGATTGGTGGCCTAAGCAATTGAACTTAAAGATTCTCCATCAAAATTCGAACTTGAGCAATCCAATGGGCCCAGACTTCAAATATTCTGAAGAGTTTAAGAAACTCGACCTTGATGCAATAAAGGAAGACCTCTATGCTTTAATGACCGACTCTCAGGATTGGTGGCCGGCAGATTACGGTCACTATGGTCCCCTTTTTATCCGTATGGCATGGCATAGTGCAGGCACTTATAGAATGGGAGATGGTAGAGGCGGTGCGGGAGACGGTACTCAACGCTTTGCTCCCCTCAATAGCTGGCCTGATAATGTTAATTTGGACAAAGCCCGCCGTTTACTTTGGCCAATAAAAAAGAAATACGGAAAGAAAATCTCCTGGGCAGATCTAATGATCCTGGCCGGAAACTGCGCTTTTGAGTCCATGGGATTAAAGACTTTTGGGTTTGCAGGGGGGCGTGAAGATGTTTGGGAGCCGCAGGAGGACGTTTATTGGGGTTCTGAAGCCGAGTGGCTGGACGACCAACGATATTCAGGGGACCGTGATCTTGAAAACCCTCTGGCCGCTGTGCAGATGGGCTTGATCTATGTAAATCCAGAAGGGCCCAATGGTCAGCCCATGGTGATTCCATCCGGTCGCGATGTTAGAGAAACCTTTGCCCGAATGGCTATGAACGATGAAGAAACCGTAGCCCTTATAGCAGGGGGCCATACCTTTGGCAAATGCCACGGCGCAGGACCAGCGACCCATGTAGGCCCGGAACCCGAAGCTGCCTCCATTGAAGAACAGGGGCTGGGCTGGAAAAGCAGCTTCGGCAGTGGCAAAGGCGGGGATACGATAGGCAGCGGCATTGAAGGAGCATGGAAGCCAAATCCGACCAACTGGGATATGGGCTATTTGGACACCCTGTTCAAATATGATTGGGATTTGATTAAAAGCCCTGCTGGAGCCTGGCAGTGGATACCAACTGACCCCACCGCAGCAAATACGGTTCAGGATGCTCACGATCCTTCAAAGAGGCATGCACCTATGATGACCACAGCAGATCTATCCCTCAGGATGGACCCCATCTATGGACCGATTGCCAAGCACTTCCGTGAAAACCCAGAGGAATTCGCGGATGCTTTCTCCCGGGCCTGGTTCAAACTTACCCACCGCGATATGGGGCCGCGTTCACGCTATCTGGGCCCAGAGGTTCCTGCTGAAGAACTGATCTGGCAGGATCCAGTGCCATCAGTGGATCATGAGCTGATTGATAAAACAGATATAGCAGATCTCAAGAGAAAAATATTGGCTTCGGGATTGTCGGTTTCCCAGCTTGTGTCAACCGCCTGGGCATCAGCCTCAACATTTAGGGGTTCTGACAAGCGCGGCGGGGCAAACGGAGCCCGTATCCGTTTGGCGCCTCAAAAGCATTGGGAAGTCAATCAACCTGAACAACTAAGCAAGGTGTTGAAGATTTTGGAAAATATTCAATGCGAGTTCAACGGCAGCCAGCCTAGCAATAAGAAGGTATCACTTGCCGACCTGATCGTTTTAGGAGGATGTGCGGGTATCGAACAAGCAGCCAAAAATGCCGGCTGCGATTTGCTGGTTCCTTTTACGCCGGGACGCACGGATGCATCGCAAGAGCAGACAGACGTTCAATCATTTGCAGTGCTGGAACCGAAAGCAGATGGGTTTCGCAATTACCTGCAAAGCAGATTTTCCGTGCCAGCAGAGGAACTCTTGGTTGATCGTGCGCAACTATTAACCTTGACCGCTCCGGAAATGACAGTTCTGGTTGGTGCTATGCGAGTTCTGAATACCAATTATGGTCAGTCTCAGCATGGAGTTTTTACCAAGAGACCGGAAGTCCTGACCAACGACTTCTTCGTGAATCTTCTCGATATGGACACAGTATGGCAGGTTTCTGAAGATGGAGAGGTGTTTGAGGGTCGTGATCGGGCGACCGGTGATCTCAAATGGACTGGAACCCGAGTCGACCTTATTTTTGGTTCAAATTCTGAGCTCCGTGCCATGGCGGAAGTCTATGCAAGTGACGAAGCTCAGGACAAGTTTATCCAGGATTTCGTATCTGCTTGGAATAAGGTTATGAATGCAGATCGTTTTGATATTGATTGATCTGCCAAATTAAAGAGCAAGATCAACCAAGCCTGGAGGACATATATAATGCCCTCCAGGTCTTTGCCAAAGGCTTGCCCACTCAGGAAGGATGTTTTATTATGCATGAGCTTTTTGAGCAGGAAGCACGCGTGAAAAAAGAGTGGTTTTCGCATAACCCCAATAAACGAGGTTTATGAATTAGGAGTAAATGTAGTATTAGGCATAAGATTAAGCAATGTAGTGCAAATTAATCAAGCCAAGAAAAAGGAGCGAAAAAAATGAGTGAAAACAAGACACTTGAAAACTTGATGGAGGCATTTGCTGGAGAATCTCAGGCAAACAGAAAGTATCTGGCTTATTCTAAGAAAGCAGAGAAAGAGGGAAAGATTAATGCAGCCAAACTGTTCAAGGCTGCATCTGATGCTGAAACTCTGCATGCCTTAAAACATTTTGAAGTTGCAGGAAAAACTGGTTCAACAGCGGATAACCTTAAAGATGCAGTTGCAGGAGAAACCCACGAGTATAAGGATATGTATCCTGACTTTGTCAAGGAAGCTGAAGCCGCAGGAAATAAAGCTGCAGCACTGTCTTTCAAATTTGCCATGAAAGCTGAAGAGGTTCATGCGAGACTTTATCAGGAGGCATTAGACAACCTTGACCAGAGTGAAGAAGTATTCTATTATCTCTGCCCCGTCTGCGGAAATATTGAAAAATTCGTTCCAGAAAAATGTAGCATCTGTGGTGTTCCGGGGACAAAATTTATCAAATACTAATATGGTCAATAATCACAAAAATAATTTATAGAAATCATTAAGTGGGTAACAAGGATGCTATGCCTTTGGACATGCTTTGCATAACTACAACCGGGGAATGCAGGGTCGCTGCTACAAAAAGTAATAAGACATCAGTAAATATTCCTGCTTATATTTCTCCGCTAACCTAAAAAGGAAGCGTTTTACTGGAGCAATAGCCCCGTCATTTTCTTGGTAGCGTTGCAATAGACTAAAGAAACGTTTCCTTTCTTCATTATTGGCCAGGTTCTTAAAATATCCCCAAATATGTAAGGCGGCATTGACGATGTTCCCTTGAAAAAGCCCTTGCCCATATGCATGGTCGATAGTACGGTAAAAGTCCACTGCTGGGTAAGTGGACTTATCTTTAAGCAGTTCCCTGATGTTTTTGTAATCTTTGGGCGATTTCTCCAGAATAGCGTATTTATACTTGCTCCACTCCAACTCCAGAACCTTTATATTTCTCTTTTGTGTCGTGCAATTGATACATTTAAGGGCCGAAAGGTTCTTATCCTTGACTTCCAGCATGATGTCCGGTTGACTTTCGCCCAACCTTAAGTAAAAATCCAGAAATTCATCTATAGCAATACTCTCGGAATGAGAACCAGCGCTTTTTAATGGATTTTGCTGGGAATAATGCACTTTTTGCTTGCCGTCTCTTGGCTTCCATGACGATCTGCATTGTGAGATCCAATAAAAATCGTCTTTTCTTTGATCGCAATAATTAATCTGGTTGTGAAGATTGTCATAAACCACTGGGACTCCAAGGCTGAAACCCAGCTCCAGAACATCTCCGATGTGGTAAGTTTTATCGTCGTTTTCAATTACCAGTCGCCGCTGAATACATTCATCCAGATCTTTATAGCGCTGGGCAAAGCGCTTTATGGCTACTTTTTTGTCGCCGTAAGCTCCACCGATGTGGAGAATAATCTTACTCGTTCCATCGACTCCCAAAGAATCCAAAAAGTCAGAATGATACATCAAATCATCAACTGCCCGCTTGGCCACTCCTTGGTCTGGAGAATTCAACACTGTATATTGTCCTGGATGCATTGAAACGCGAATACCGGCTCTTTTGACACTTTCTCCAATGATTTGGAGCTCCTGCTGAAAGAGATTTTTCCATGGAAGGGTATTGACCGGGCTTGAACCAAAGGGTATGATGTCGGAGCTGATCCGGAAAAGAAGGATTTCATTTGCAACATTATAATTAATTATGTGTTGTAGAGCCGATAAATTATGCTCAATGAGTTGGGTTAGTTTTTCTTCATCGGCGTTTTTAAGCAAACAGTTTTTCATATCAGTGTTGGGCACACCAACGGTTAGACAAGCATATCCAATACTCATTTTTCACCTCATAAAAATATCATAGCAAACTAGCATATAGGCGCATGGCCAGATCGGCGTCTACCTACAGAGGTATAAAAGACTGTCATAGCCTGACAGCCTTTTACTTCATTTTAACGGGATTAATATTCATCGCCGTAGAAATGACCCTAAAACACCCCGGACTAGTTCTCGAGCAACTTGCCTTCCCACCGTATTAACCGCAGTTTTTGTTACTGACGTTAAAAGGGAATCGGGTTGTCGGCCAGGTTTTTTGCGGGTTCTAGGTTTATCCTGCTTGCTTTCTTCATCTTGCTGAACAACTTTTTTCTGTAACTGCTCATAGGCAGAATCTCTATCTACCAGCTTCTCATAATGAATGCCAACGGTAGATTGTTTCATTAACTCCTCTTTGCGTGGTGCTGATGCAGGTCCTATATGGCTACGAGGAGGAAGAACAAAGGCTTGTTCCACTACATTGGGTCGTCCTTTTTCATCCAGGAAGGAAATTAGGGCTTCTCCAACACCTAATTGAGTGATGGCGTCTTCCACTTTAAATTGGGGGTTTTGCCGAAAAGTTTCGGCAGCTGCTTTGATAGCCTTTTGGTCTTTGGGAGTATAAGCCCGCAGAGCATGCTGAACCCGGTTGCCCAGTTGACCAAGTACATTCTCGGGGATATCCACCGGGTTTTGGGTTATAAAGTATACTCCGACTCCTTTTGACCTTATGAGACGAACAACCTGCTCTACCTGAGTCAGCAAAGCTTTTGGAGCATCAGCAAACAGGAGATGGGCTTCATCAAAAAAGAAGACCATTTTGGGCTGATCCAAATCGCCTACCTCCGGAAGTTCCTCGAAGAGCTCTGACAGAAGCCAGAGCAAGAAGGTTGAGTACAAGGCTGGATTTTGGAATAATTTTTCACAAGCCAGTATGTTGATCATACACAAACCACGGGAGTCTGTTCTAATGAAATCCTTTATATCCAGTGCCGGCTCTCCAAAAAAGCGATCGCCGCCCTGTTCCTCAAGGACTAGGATCCTACGCTGTATTGCCCCTACAGATTGCTTGGAAACATTTCCATACTCAACTGTATACTGAGAGGAATTTTCCGCTACATGTACCAGCATAGCCTTTAAGTCTTTTAAATCCAGCAAGAGCAAACCCTGGTCATCAGCGACCCGAAAGACCAGATGAAGAACCCCGCTTTGGGTATCATTTAAATCCATCAGACGAGATAAAAGCAATGGACCCATTTCAGATACGGTAGTTCTTATGGGGAAGCCCTGTTCCGCAAATACATCCCAAAACTGTACCGGAAATGACTGGTACTCAAAGTTCTTCAGATCTAGCTGTTCCACTCGATCTTGGATCTTGGAGTTATTTCCGCCGGGTTCACAAAGACCTGAAAGGTCACCTTTGATATCTGACAAAAAAACAGGGACCCCCAAAGAACTGAATGATTCCGCAATTCCTTGAAGGGTTACAGTTTTCCCGGTACCTGTAGCACCTGTTATTAATCCGTGTCGGTTAGCCATTTTGGGAAGTAGAAATAGATCTTTATCCCCTTTGGCCACTAAGATCGAATTATCCAAATACAAACACTCCCATCGCCTAGATATTATTTAAGGCATATACACTTGATTTCTACATCTAATAACAAATTCCTACTGAATACATTATTGCCAATATAATATTGATAAACAAGTATAAAGTATGCTAATTTTGTATTATTAGATATTAAAGCATGCAGATTTAAAGGTATTACCGTAGAATATGCAGAACTCTTGACAGCAGCTGGGATTAAGACCGTGCCGGATTAAGCAAGCCCGGACTGGAAGACTCTGGGTCAAGTTATCTAAACTACTATTATCATAAGGAGTTACAATGAAAAACAAAATTCTGTTATTGCTGTTGTTTTTATTAACCCTACTATTTATTACAAATGGTTGCGGTAATTCAAGTACACCAAATGATACTAATTCAACAGAAGAAACCAGATCCATTCAGATTGAAAAAGAGGGTAGATACTCTAAGCCAGATGAGGTAGCTCTGTATATTAATAAGTACCAGCAGCTGCCTAAAAACTACTTAACTAAAAAGGAAGCTTCAGACCTGGGTTGGGAAAGCAGTGAGGGAAATCTGTGGGATGTAAGTGATAAAATGAGTATCGGTGGAGACATTTTCGGAAACCGGGAGGGTAAGCTACCAAATGCCCAAGGGAGGATTTGGTATGAATGTGATGTGAATTATGATGGGGGATTTAGAGGCGCAGAGCGCTTAGTCTTTTCCAATGACGGGCTAATTTACTACACTCAGGACCATTACAAGACGTTTTCCCGAATTTCTTTCTCGGAGGAGTAATAATGAGAATCATCACTTTGGATGGCCAAAAAATGACCAGCATGGAAACAAGCCATATATATATAGCCTCGGAGCTAAATTTACCTGATTATTACGGGAGGAACCTGGATGCTCTGTGGGATATCCTGAGCAGCATAAGTGAACCTATTCAGGTAACCATAATCAACAGAAAACAGCTTGATGGCTACCTTGGAGAATATGCCCAGTCACTCTTGAATGTCTTTTTGGAGGCCGAGCTAGTTAACGAAAAGTTTTCTGTTAAAGTATTATAAACAGTGCATTTAATGGCATTGAAGATCCGTTGGGCCAGAATCTATTGGCCCTCCTTAATTCCTGCTAAGCACAATGGGCAGCAAATCAGTAATCTTTTCCAAATTATAATGAGCCAGATTATAGCTGGTCCCGTTTCCATAGGCCGCACAATCCATTTTAGCGGCCAGGGCTGCTTCTATACCGGATTTGGCATCTTCGACTACTAGACAGAATTCAGGTGCAATAGCCAGATATTCACTGGCTTTTAAAAACACTTCTGGATCTGGTTTGGAGCGGCTTATGTTGGTTCCGTCCGATACTGCATGGAAATAATTCTCCAGTCCCAGCTGCTTTAAGATAGGCCGAGCGTTTTTACTGGAGGAACCTATAGCCAAAAGAATGCCTTGAGATTTGAGTCTATCCATAGTCTCTTTTACCTCGGCACTCAGGTCGGCAGGTGACATCTGCTTAAGCAGCCCCCGGTATAAATCGTTCTTTTTATTTAAATAATACTCTTTTTCAGCCTCATTAAGTTTCGGGGAATGGGATTCCAGAATTATATCCAGACTCTCCTTGCGACTAACTCCCCGCAGGCGGTTATTAATATTCTCATCGAAGTGAACCCCAATTTCATCAGCTATTTGCTGCCAGGCCCAGTAGTGGAATTGATCGGTATTACAAATTACTCCGTCCAAATCAAATAAGATGGCTTTATATTTCATTGCAGATTCCTTTCATTCATTAGGCTTTCCGGTATAAGCAGTTGATCATTTAATAGATATTCTTTTCCATATACCAGTATATTTTTCTCACTACCGCACTCCAGAGTGAAAATACATTGCTGTTTATTAACATGAACTAATATGCGGCTGTCTTCGAAGCATATCTTAAAACTATAAGCAGTCCATGGTTGGGGTATAATGGGGGCGAAGGATATTCCCTTTTCTTTAAGCCTAAACCCTCCAAAACCATAGACTATGGCCATATAACTGCCGCCCATATTGGCGGTATGAATACCGTCCGGAGTGTTTTTGTGCATATTATCAAGATCCAATCGAGCGGTAGTTTTAAAATAATTGAAGGCCAGGTCTTCCATTCCCAGTCGAGCAGCCATAATACTATAAACGCAAGGGGAAAGTGAAGAATCATGGGTGGTGATTTTATCATAATATTTAAAAGAGTTTAGCATGGTTTCCTCAGATTGAGCGTCCTCTAGGATGAAATGTGCCATAACCGTATCTGCCTGTTTACATATTTGATGACGATACAAATGCAGCGGATGGTAATATAAGAGCAAAGGAAAATTATCTTTAGGAATGCTGTCTAAGTCCCACACCTTCTTCTGCAGAAAAGAATCATCCTGGGGATTGATTTTCAGGTTTTGGTCATAAGGCAGGTACATGTTTTCGGCCGCCTGCTGGAATTCTTTAATTTCCCATAGTTCTATTTGAATTTTCGCTTCCAATTCCCTTAAGCATTGGGAGCTTTCCAATAAATAATAGAATTTTACCGCCCAGTTCAAGTGGTATTGGGCCAGAACATTGGTATAATAGTTGTTATTTACGATACAGGTGTATTCATCAGGCCCAGTAACTCCATTAATATGGAATTGCCCTTTATGAAAATTGCCCACATCCAGCCACAAACGAGCGGTTTCCCAAATAATTTCCGCCCCAGCCTGCGCAATGAAAGCTATATCTTTGGTGACCAGATAATAAGCGATAATAGAATAAGCAACATCGCCATTAATATGGTATTGAGCTGAACCGGCCGGGAAAAAGCCGGAAGACTCACGGCCCATAATAGTTCGCCAGGGATATAGGGCTCCCTTTTTATGCCCCATAATTCTAGCGTTTTCCCGGGCCATATCCAGGGTAGCATAACGGTATTGGATAAGGGCCCTGGAAATCGAAGGATTGGTAATGGTGAAAAAAGGATGAATAAACATTTCGGAATCCCAGAAATAATGGCCCTCATAGCCATCTCCGCTTAAACCCTTGGGTGCAATATTACTGTACGGGTCTTTGCCTACAGATTGAATCAATTGGTATAAATTAAAGTGAATAGCATTATTCAATGCTATATCACCCTGGATTTCAACCATGCAATTATGCCAAAAAGCGCTTAGATAGTCGGTTTGTTTTTGATACAGATATTCCAGCGGCATAGAAAGAGCTTGCTTTATCTCTAGTTCTGCTTGTTGTTTACAGTTGGGGTAACGAATAGAATCGCAGAATACCGCATATTTTACCAGCCTGATTTTTTTGCCTGCTTGGGCCTTGATTTCATATTTGCAAACAGCTTCATCATTATTTACTATAAACTCTTGCTGGTGTTCATTAAAAAGCTGGTTCTTCACGCAAGTGCAAAGCTCTAAGCCTGAGCTGGAGGTTCTAGAGGTAATATAAGATGCTCCATCCTTGATTTCGCAGCTCACCGGAGTGAGATACTGGATACATTCATCAGCTATTCGAGGATCGGCAGGATTGACATAGTTTAGAACCGCTCCATCATGAATCGATTCAATAACTAAGGGAGCGGAAAAATTTAAAGGTTCCACTTCATATTCAATAGTGAACAGGGGAAGTTGATGAAAAGAAGTCATACGAGTAACCCTTAAGGCTATTTCTTTCCCGGATTCAGAACGCCACTTGACCTGTCTCAGGGTTAGGCCTCGTTCCATATCCAGGGAAAGCTTGCTTTCCAATAAGGTTCCGCTAAACATGCTGAAATATTCCCCAGCCCAACTTATCTTGATAGTTTGGGTATTGGCTATGTTTAATATACTTTGCTTTTCGTCGGCCAGACCATATAATTTTTCGGCCTGGGGCAGTATGGCATAGTCATAAAAACCATTAATATATTGACTGGGGGTAAAGTTATATTCCTCCGGATAACCTTCTTCGAAATCGTATCGAATTCCTATATAACCATTAGCATTGTGGAAGAGGACCTCATTTAGATTCAAGTGATATCTATCTAAAGGGTAATTGACCAACTCGTAAAACGAGGCTGTATTTTGCATATAATCACCTACTGTACCTGATTGATTTTACTTATATTTACCAATTTGTTTAGCAGCCTGCGCATAGACTGCCAGGATCTTAACTGGTATTTGGCGTTGGTACTATTTATTCCAATTTTAATCGAAAAAGAACCTGGGGGCAGGGATAAGAACAAATCCTCATCGGTATAATCGTCTCCAGTTCCCAGTACAAAATCAAAATCACTATGCTGAATAAACAAGGAGGATACATATCCCTTATTGACCCGACTGTCTTTAACTTCCAGCACTTTGTTGCCTTCCTGAAGCCCCAGGGTGGTAGAACGGGTCAGACCCATAAGATTCTCCCTTATCTCACCCAATTTAACTGCCAGCATATCCGGTTCACATTTTCGATAATGCCAGGCCATGGAATAGTCTTTTTCTTCAATAAAGGAACCAGGGGTGCGATCAGTGTACAATGCTAATATAGGCCGAACCGATTCTTTCCAGTCATTATCCAAAGCTGTGGTCATGATCCACTCTTTCTCCTGGGGATGACGCAGCCACAATCCATGCGAGGCTAAAATATGTAGATCAAGATCTCCAAACCATTCTTCCAGGATATATTTATCCCGTCCAGAAACAATCACCACCGTGTTTTTCGGATCATTGGCCAAATCAGACAGCAATTTTAGTAGTTCCTGATCTGGCTTGGCCTGATCAGGAATGGATTTAAAACCCACCAGAGTACCGTCATAATCTAAAAACAGGACTCGCTTTTGCGAATATCGATAGGCATGCTCGATTCTATTACTGTCTCTTTCTAAATCCTTAGCCAATATACTTTGATTCGAATCGGCTACGATGGCCTTTAAGGTGCTCAGAAACTCACGAGCCCAGAATTTTACGTTATAACGCTGTAAACGTTTATGCATCATCTGGTTTCTGGCCTTCTTTTCATCCGGAGGCATTTCCAGAGCATTTTTGATAGCCTCAGCTATAGCATCCAAATTATGCACATTGACTATAAGGGCTTCAGATAATTCACTGGCTGCCCCGGCAGTTTCACTGATTATCAGCATGCCCTGGTAATCAGTTCGGGATGCAATGTATTCTTTGGCCACTAGATTCATGCCATCCCGCAGGGGTGTAACCAACATAACATCGGCATGGCGATAAAAATAGATCAGGTGTTCTTGACTGAAAGAGCGGAAGAAAAACCAGATCGGCATCCAGTTAAGGGTTCCATATTTGCCATTTATCTTACTAATCAATTCTTGAATTTCTTTTAGTAATTCAATATACGAATCCGCCTCTTCCCGGGATGGGGCCACAATAAGATAAAACCTTATTTTCTCATGATACTCCGGATACTGCTCGAGAAAAACCCCAAAGGCTTTTATTCTTTCCCGAATTCCTTTAGTATAATCCAGTCTATCCACTGACAAAACTATTTTGGAATCTAATTGAAAGGCAATCTCTGCGATTTCATGTCCCACATATTCAGTGTAATCCTGGGTAAAATAGTCATAATCAATGCCCATAGGAAAGGCATCAACCAAAATGGATCTTCCCTCATAATCTATTTTATTAAAATTATGCTCCAATCCCAATAGTCTGCGTACACTACTCAAAAAGTGACGTACGTATTCATAGGTGTGAAAACCTATCAAATCTGCTCCTAAAAGGCCCAATAATATTTCTTCACGCCATACCAATAATCTGAAGATTTCAAAAGAAGGGAAAGGTATATGGAGAAAAAAGCCTACTTGGGTCTGGGGATACTTTTCTTTAATCAGCTGAGGTAATAACATCAACTGATAATCATGTATCCAAATGATGTCGTTTTCTTCAATAATAGTTTCAAGTACTGCAAAGAATTTCTGGTTAACCTGCTGATAGGATTGCCAGGTTAGCATGTCGTTTTCGCTTTTATCGGTGAAATAATGAAAAAGAGGCCAGATGGTGTTATTGCAGAATCCATAATAATACTCATCAATTTCTTGCTTGGATATAAAAACAGGTAAGCATTTATACTCATCTTTAAGCTGCTGGTGAATAAGCTTGCTGTCCTCGGGGGTAATTTCATCATCGGCCAAACCCATCCATCCGATCCAAATACTGCCCGACTGTTGGTGATAGTTTTTTAAGCCGGTGGCCAGTCCGCCTATACTCTCATGATACTCAAAGCCATTTTCTCCTGTTTTAACCGTTATTGGTAAGCGATTGGAAATAAATATGATCCTATTCATCATATAAATCTCACCTCACTATTATATTCTAGATAATCTGGCCCAAAAGGTCAACAATCAAGGGGGCAAGGGTATTTGGGTTGCATAGCTTTATGATTACTAAAGCCTGGGGCCTGGTTCAAAAGCGGATATAGCAAAAAACAGCGCAATTTGTCCGTGAAGAAATCAAAGGGGGATTACTTCACTGCTGTTTTCAGCCAGTCCCTGGAAAGGATTTGCTTTTTTCGACGCACCTACTCCAAATCCGAATTCAGCCCATAGAGAAACGTTTTCACCGGTAACACATAACTGACCGCCGCTGTTAAAGCCAGCATAGGCAGAACTAGCGATACATAAAAATCCCTTAAAATAATTATGATAAAATGATTACAATCAACCCAATCTATTGTACTGGATATTATTTGATGATACTGTAAATAAAAGTTTAAGTCCCATCTAAGCCGAACATAAAATAATTAAGTACTACATAAAGGTTCCAATGAAAGGAAGGATTATGATGAGTAAACCCGTTCTGTTTACCGGTTCAGCGGTAGCTATTATTACACCATTCAAAAATGATACATTAGATTTCGATAAACTGGAAGAACTTATTGAATTCCAGATCACCAATGGCAGTGATGCCATAGTTATTTGCGGAACTACCGGTGAGGTTAGTACCTTGCCAGACCAGGAACATGTAGCTGCGGTAAAATTTGCGGTTGAAAAAGTAGGCCATAGAGTGCCAGTTATTGCAGGGGCTGGCAGCAACCATACCCAACATGGCATTGAATTATCCCAGGCCGTGGAAGCAGCTGGAGCTGATGGTATTCTATCGGTTACTCCTTATTATAACAAAACTACCCAAAAGGGGCTTTACGAGCACTATAGACTTATAGCGGGCAGTGTTAAAATCCCCATAATTATCTATAACGTACCCGGCCGAACCAGTCTTAATATAAATCCTGAGACAATCCGAGATCTGTCTTTGATTGATAATATTGTTGCCATAAAGGAATGTAATTTCAGTCAGGTTGGAGATATTGTAAATTTATGTGAAAAAGATTTCACCATTTACTCCGGTGATGATGGAATTGTGGTACCTATGATGTCATTGGGGGCCCAAGGGGTTATTTCAACCACCGCCAATTTGATTCCCCGGGATTTTCATGAAATGACAGCAAGCTATTTAGCCGGTAATGTAGAAGGGGCCAGGAAAATTCAGCTTCGTGCCCTGAACCTAATCAAAGCTCTCTTTATTGAAGTTAGCCCCATTCCCATTAAGGCAGCCCTTAACTTAATCGGAATGAATGTGGGTATTTGCCGCCTGCCTTTGGTAGAAATGAGTGAAAATAATCTGGCCATCCTTAAGCAGGCCATGGTTGATTACCGATTAATATAACATAAACAGTGGGAACGGTTCTCTTGTGTCCAGGCCTAGCCTTTTTTAACTACTGCCAGTACTTTTTAGCCGTAAACCCCGGGCGCGGGCGACCACAGGTCGTCCCTACGAGCCATAGTTTTTGGCTGCAGTAGGCAAATGGGCTGATGCTGAAGTGGGAGGCGAGTTTGAAGAATAAACCAGTGATTGACAAAACCCAGCGAAATGTTTATATTTATTAATAATTTAAAATTCAAAGGCCTTGACGGAGAGAGTAGGTTTTAGCTGAAAGTCCCAGCGAGCCGGGGAGGGTGCAAGCCCGGTATCAGTAATCTGAAATCAAAAATCACTCCTGAGCTGCGGACCGAACGAGCAATCCAGTAGGCTTCGACGGTTTTCCCCCGTCATAGGGAACGCATATGATGGTATGTTGTATTAACGGGTGGTACAGCGAATGTCTTTTCAGGCTTTCGTCCCTTTATGGGATGAAAGCCTTTTTACTTTAAGAAAATATTTTTATCAAAACGCAATCAATTCACAATGATTGGAGGAAAAAACAATGCCAAGCAGTAATATGGTAGAAATTCGCTGGCATGGCCGAGGCGGACAGGGAGCCAAGATGGCGTGCCTGTTGCTGGCGGATGTGGCTGCTTTAGAAGGAAAATTTGTCCAGGGATTCCCCGAATACGGACCGGAACGTATGGGAGCTCCCATAACCGCTTATAACCGAATTAGTGAAAAACGCTGTACTGTTCACTCCAATATCTATCACCCGGATTATGTGGTGGTGGTGGATGAAAGCTTATTGGACAGCGTCCATGTTACCGGAGGCCTGAGAGAGGGAGGGGCCATTATCATTAACACTCCCCTTTCTCCCCGGGAGATTGTGCCCCGGCTGCGAGGCTGGCAGGGCAGGGTCTGTACCATAGATGCCCGGCGGATTTCCGAAGAAATTCTGGGGCGCAACTTTCCCAATACCCCTATGCTGGCGGCGGCGGTTAGGGTCAGCGGGGTTTTGGAACCCAATCGTTTCTTAGCGAGTATTGAAGAATCCTTTAAAAATAAGTTTGCTGCCAAGCCTCAGCTTATTGAGGGCAACATGGCAACTTTACAAAGATCCATGGAGGAGGTGCAGTTAGGATGATTTATGCCAAGGATATCAACGAAAGTACTCCCTGGCAAGATTTGACCCCGGGCGGGGAGATCTACGAAAGAGGAACCGCACGGGCTTTCAATACTGGAGCCTGGCGGACCAATACCCCGATTCTTAATGCGGATGCTTGCAAACACTGTATGCTTTGTGTTCCCTTCTGCCCGGACAGTGCTATTCCGGTGCAGAATGGGAAAAGGCTGGATTTCAATTATATGCATTGTAAAGGTTGCGGTATCTGTGCCGAAGTGTGTCCTTTTCCGGCCATAACTATGGTAAGTGGAGGTGTGGTCAAATGAAAAGCCGGCTATCAGGCAATGAGGCGGTAGCTTATGCCCTACAGCAATTAAATCCTGATGTTATGGGAGCTTTCCCAATCACCCCCTCTACAGAAATTCCGGAATACTTTGCCCAGTATGTAGCGGATGGCCAGGTAAATACTGAGTTTGTAACCGTAGAGTCTGAACACAGTTCCATGTCCGTGTGCATTGCAGCCCAAGCGGCAGGAGCCAGATCCGTCTGTGCAACTTCATCCTGTGGGCTGGCACTCATGTATGAGCTTCTGTATGTAGCAGCTTCATGCCGACTGCCCATTACCCTGGCCTGTGTCAACCGGGCTCTTACCGGGCCCATAAACATAAACAACGACCACTCTGACTCTATGGGAGCTCGTGATTCAGGCTGGATTCAAATCTATGCGGAAAATAACCAGGAGGCCTACGATAATATTATCATGGCCATGCCTATCGGCGAGACACCAGGAGTTCGCTTGCCGGTAATGAGCTGTATGGATGGCTTCATTACTAGTCATGCGGTGGAGAACATAGAGCTTTTGGACAGCGATGTGGTACAGGGGTTCATCGGGGAATACCAGCCGGAAAACTATCTGCTCAAAAAGGAAAACCCCTTGGCAGTGGGACCTTATGACGTGAGTGCCTATTACATGGAACACAAGGTCATGCAGGCTGAGGCCATGAAGGCGGCCAAAAATCGTATATTGGAAGTGGCAGCCGATTTCGAAAAAATTTCCGGCCGCCGCTATGGATTGTTGGAAGAATACAGGATGGAGGATGCAGAACTGGCTCTGGTTCTAATTGGATCCACGGCTGGAACTGCCAAAGCTGCTGTCGATCAGCTGCGGGCCAAGGGAGAAAAAGCAGGTTTGGTTAAAATAAGGGTATTTCGTCCTTTCCCGGGCCAGGAGCTGGCTAAGGTTCTGGCCGGCACCAAGGCGGTAGCGATTATGGATAAGTCCGAAGGCTTGGCAGGAGGAGGGGGACCCTTGTTTGCCGAGACCCGCAGTGCTTTGTATGATCTGCCGGAACGTCCCTATCTGATTAGTATCGTTTACGGTCTGGGAGGCCGTGACGTAAAAACCGATGATATTGAGACAGTATTTTCCCGGCTGGCCCATATCAGTAGCAGCAGCCAGATTGGACCGGTATATACCCATATGGGACAAAGGTCAAAGGAGGAGACAGTGTGAGCAAAGTATATAACCTAAAAAGGGAAGTGGAAAAGCCGGCCCGTCTTACGGGAGGGCATCGGCTTTGTGCCGGTTGCGGAGCCGGGGTGGTGGTATCAGGAGTTCTGCGAGCTCTGGACCAAGAAGATCGGGCAGTGGTGGTTAACGCTACCAGCTGTCTGGAAGTCTCCACCTTTATGTATCCTTACACTGCCTATATGGACAGCTATATTCATTCTGCTTTCGAAAACTCAGCAGCTACTTGTTCCGGGGTGGAAGCAGCCTATAAGGCTCTGCAACGGCGGGGCCAGGTGGAAGGAACGGTGAAGTTCATTACTTTTGCCGGTGACGGCGGCACCTATGATATAGGGTTTCAATCCCTGTCCGGTGCTATGGAACGTGGTCATGACATGGTCTATGTATGCTATGATAATGAGGCCTATATGAATACCGGGATCCAGCGTTCTTCTTCAACCCCGGCCTTTGCTCGTACCACTACCACGCCGGTAGGTTCGGCAGTAAAGGGTAAAAAACAAAACAAAAAAGATTTGACCGAGATTCTGGTGGCCCATAACATCCCTTATGTGGCTCAGACTGCACCTATTGGCAATTTCAAGGATCTGCATACCAAGTCCCATAAAGCCATTTATACCGAAGGTCCTTGCTTTTTAAACATATTGTCCCCCTGTCCCCGGGGATGGGACTACCCTATGGAAAAGCTGGCCCAAATTACTAAACTTGCGGTAGATACCTGTGTTTGGCCCCTTTACGAAGTAGAGGAGGGGGTCTGGCATCTCAGCTATAGACCCAAGAAAAAGCTGGCGGTGGATGAATTCCTACGCCCTCAAGGCAGGTTTAGCCATATGTTCCAAAAAGGCAATGAATGGATGATTGAAGAAGCCCAAGCCTACGTAGATCAGAAGTGGGAACGCTTGCTGGAGCATACTGGTGCTTAAACTCAAGCAAAAATTGGGAATAGAAGCAAAAAATATGTTATGATAAATTTTGAAAAGGAGGTTTTGCCAATGGAACAGACCCTATTTACTAATGAGGTGATTTTATCCTGGCTCCAGTATTTTTCCAACCACGCCCCCATCAAGCTGGCAAAACTCAAGATACTGGACATTACAGGTAAGAATAAGAATTTAATACCCAGCGTTATGAGCAACCGAGCGGTACTGGTATTTACCGACGCTGGGCATCCTGATATTTTTTATGACATGTGGAATGCGGAACTGGGGGACTGCGACATTTGGTATAATGAGGGCTCAGAACCATCTGGTCCCATCAAGCACGACAAGGTTTCAGACATGATCAACCGCGATATCAATGCCTCGTCTGCTATGTTGATTTTAAATCCCACTGCTGCCACCAATTATCAGATAGGGATGGAGAACAGCCGTTTCGCCTGCGGTTCGGTCCAGTATGTATGCCGGGAAGTTCGAGCCATTATAATGAGTAAGCTCAATCTGGGGGACCAGGATAATATATGTATAATCTCAGGTGAGAGTATAGCGGTGGAGGCGGCCATAATTGCAGCTGAAGGCAATGTAATAGCGGTGGAATACGACCGCAGAGATAGGGATACCATGAAATGCAATGTTGAGAAATTTGGTCTGAACAACGTAAGTGTCGTGGAGTCTCTGGAAGATGAGGTCATGAATATTCTGCCGATTCCGGACATGGCCTTTATAGTAGCTAGTCCAAGGATTGAAAGTGAAATAAAGATTCTCTTGGCCATCAATCCGGCCATGGATTTTGTAATCTATACATTGGATTTTGAAGTACTGACTTCACTTCCTGCTTTGTTAAAAAGAAATGGCTTGGAGCGAACTGAAGCTATTCATATAGAGGTATCGCGAGTCAATAGTAAGAAAATGGTAGAGCCCTTTCCGGCTCCCTGGCTGATTTCTGCTCGCCCTGCGGAAAGATAACAAAGTTTAGGGTCTTAATAAATAGGCTTAATATTTAGTCAAAGTTGCATGACTAAAAAACACTACGTTTAGCACTCGCCCAATATAATAAAATAAAAACGGGTAATTTGGAGGCTGGGCTCTTGGATAGGGATATTCGAGAAGAATACTATCGATTTATATTTGAAAAAAGTCTGGATGCTATACTGCTGACTAGCCCGGATGGGAAAATCTATAGAGCCAATCCTGCTGCATGCATAATCCTGCAAAGAAGCGAAGAAGAAATCCTTAAACTAGGCAGAGACGGTATCGTAGATGTAGATGATCCCAGGCTGATACCGGCTTTAAGAGAACGTGCGGAAAAGGGCATAATTAAAACAGAATTATCAATGCTGCGCCAGGATGGCTCTACATTTCCAGTATGTTTGACCTCGGCCCTGTTTACAGATGAGCAAGGAAATACTTGGACAGCCATAATATTCCGAGATATTACCCAGGAAAAACTCGCGGAACAGGCTCTGAGGCTATTACAAGAAGAAACAGCTTACATAGCCACATATGACTATCTAACCGGAGCGCTGAATCGCAGAGGATTTATTGGCAACCTGGAGCTTGAAATGCTGCGGGTAAAAAGCAATAATGCCAGTCTGAGTCTGATTATGCTGGACATTGATAGATTTAAGGATATTAATGATACTTATGGACATTTAAACGGGGATAAGATATTAAGCTTGTTGGCTGACAGATTAGCAACTAAATTACGGTCATACGATCTTCTGGGAAGATATGGCGGAGATGAATTTATTATTGCTTTGCCTCATAGCAATTATGATCAAGCTAAAGAAGTAGCAGAAAGACTAAGAAAAGAAATTGAAGAAATAGATTTTGAATTGAATGATATATCCATAAAAATAACTGCCAGCTTGGGCATTGCAGTTTATGACCCGGGCTCCAAGGAAGATATTAATACATTAATATCCCGGGTCGATGACAATATGTATAAAGCCAAAAAAACACGGAATTGCGTATACGATTTCTCCGGCAGTGATAATAACCGGTAAAGAATATAAGGTAATCCATTAAATCACTAAATATTGCCCATTCCATCTCCGTGCAGGGGTGTCAAATCACCTGGCGAAACCACCTTTCCTTCTACTGTTTAATTTGCTAACATAGTATAATGACGGTCAGGGTACTGCGGGTTATCCTCAGTGGCTTGGCTCGCTTAGCTGCCTCCCTATGATCAAAGCCCTGAATTATACTATAAACACAATACCATCGTCTTCATGGAATGCATAATATTTACTATAATTTAACAATATGGTAATCTATCAATAGCTCATCTTTATTGGCATTTTTTATGCTAGCCAGTTTATCTATTTAAACCTGGTCGGTAATTTGTTTACAGATTAACACCTTATGGTATTTTTTAGGTTCATTAAGGATAGCCTTGACTACGTTTGAATAGGATGGTAGTTATGACTAATTGGCTGACACCTGGCATAGTTCTGTTATCAGCCTTCTGTTTCGCTAGTTACCACTTTTTAAACCATCATCATGGTGGGTATTCACTTCCTTTGCTCATAAGTTATCTAAGTCACTATATTATCAAGCCATAAAGAGGTGAATGCTCTCAATTCTTCGTAATAAACACTAGTTTTTAGTAATAAAAATAGAAGGGGAATAAAGCTTTCTTATTGCTCTGTAAGCTAAAAGGGATTTCTATATTCAACTATAGCTGAAACACTGCTAATTTAGGAGTGTATGGGCGGACAGCTGAATTCTGGAAACAATGGTGGAAGACTTATAAATACTTGGTCCTTTTAATGTTTCAATTGATGAATGCAGAGGTTGAAGCATAAAGGTTTGATGATGAAATCTCCTGCGGGAGGGAATTTAGCAAAAGGAGGGGTCTAGGTTATGAGCAATACTGTTGTAGCAGGTACCAAAATTCCTGGTAGAGTTAGCCGGACACTTGATGTGGGGGACTTTTCTATTTTGCATCAACTAACTTGGTTCAATATGGCAGTTCACAGCAACTCAGAGTATGCAAAAAATACCTGGTTTACAGAACGGTCCCTGGCTGCTCCGGTAATATTTGTGGTGGCAGATGGTCTAATCCATCATGCCGATACCATAGCTTATTTATTGGAAGCAGATGGCTATGAGATCTATGCTTATGTAGGAGTCGATAATGTAAAAATCACCAACCCGGTTCTGTTCGGTGATACCCTCACAGCCGAGGCAGAAGTAGTTGATTTTCGACCCACCAAGAATCCTGATATGAACTTGTTCATTTATAAAAACAAATGCTTTAATCAGCGTGGTCAGCAGGTTATTGAGTACCAAAGCTCTATGTTGGCCAAGAAAAAGGAGTAAAGACTTTCAAGTGAGACCGGCCTCCAAATTTGTTTATCAAATTAGGGGCCGGTATCTTTGTAACGATTCAATTATATCACCGTCAACAAAGTCAAAACCGTTCCCAGGGTTGGATCATAGATAGATTCTTCCAGCACAAAGGCACCAGGTCGGCCATCCTTAAACCAGATGGATTCATCCAGTTTGGTGGTGCGGATTTCGCTTTTGTTGGGCAGGGTTCTATAAAAACCGGCGGCCAGACTTCTGGGATCGATCACCTTTTTTATCGGTCTTTGCCCCTGGAAGGTCTTCATAATATTGTTGCCGTCACTCTGTACTACCGCAAAGCGGTCCGGATAGAGATCCACTAAGGAGTTGGCCATGGCGAACACGGAAACGTCATATTTCTCAACCGCCAGTATCTGCAAGACTTCCAATGATACCGAGGAAGCCTGCAGGTCTCTTTTCAATATATCCCGAGGCATGAGTAGACAGGCCGCAAAGTGAGTGGCTTCCATGGCTAGGGTATCACGGGTTTTAAAGGAGGAGCCGGAACGGGCATAATAGACCGTATCCATATGCCAGGGAATAAGCAAATGTCCGATTAAAGTGGCTGTGGTGAAGCGCCGCCGTTGGAGATTCTGCTGCTTGGGATCCAGAATTATCATTCTCTGCTGCCCTTTAACCAAGAGACCTTCTCCCTGTTCCAGTTCAGCCTCATAGACCTGGACCTGAAATTGCTCCAAGATCCGGTCCAGATTAACGGGCAACTCTCCATCACTTTCTTGCCCAAAGGCATAATCGGCATAGGAGCGGACATCGGTATAATAAGGAACATTTAAACGCTTCTTGCCCCCTTCCAAAAGTAAAAGGGCATAATCCAGCAGCACTTCCCGTTTGTCAAAGGTCAACAGGCCGGCAATATGAGTAATCAGCTTGCTTAAGGCATCGCCTCCTTCAGAACTGGCAATTTCCTCACCCTTTAACAGGTAGTCGCTGGGGATACCCAGGGCACTGGAGAGCTTGAGTAGGGATTCAAAACTGGGGGAACGCTGGCCAGATTCATACTGAGAGATAGCCGGGGCCTTCAATCCCGCCCGCTGTGCCAGTTCAGCCTGGCTCATATTCCTTTCTCTCCGCAGTTTAAAAATCCGTTGGCCGATACTCATATTATCCTCATCCCTTCGTAAATCTACAGACCAATATTAACACATGCAATAACACGTTGACAACATATATAACGAATGTTAGGTTGAACATAACAACAATTGTATAATTCGCTAATCTAATTAGAGCGGCGAAGACTGCTGGACCAGGGGAAGGCAGACTTTGGCCCAAGCTGTAGGATGATCGCTGATTTTGGCTCTAGATTTAAGGCCGTAGTACATGATAAACTAGTATTGGGAGATATTATCTACTTTGTAATTACTCAGGCTTTATGGAATATTTTTCTATAGCTTTAAAGTGGAAAGAGGTGTGTATTTATGGATTTCAAGCTTTCGGAAGAACAGGAATTGATTAGATCCAATGTTCGCGAGTTTGCCCTGAAGTACATCGAACCGGTGGCCGCAGAAATTGACTCCAACAGTCGCCAACCGTCAGAAATATTAGAAAAGCTGGGAGAGTTGGGCATGATGGGTATCTCCTATCCCACCCAATACGGTGGTGGGGGAGCCGAATTCCTTACTACTATGTTGGTTACTGAAGAGTTGGGCCGCTCCTGTGCTACTACCAGTTTTCTCCATTCATATAGCTATGGCTTGGTGGGACATCCCATCTTAACTTATGCTAATGAGGAACAAAAAGAGAGGTGGATGCCGGGGCTGGCGGCTGGCCAGGTGGTGGGTGCCTTTGCATTGACCGAACCGGGAGCAGGGACCGATGTTAGTTCTGCTACCACCACCGCAGTAAAAAAAGGCGATGAATATATCTTGAATGGAACCAAGACTTTTATCACCAATGCTATTCTGGCCGATGTCTTTGTGGCTTTCGCCTACACCGACCGTTCGGCAGGCCCTAAAGGGATGAGCGCTTTCCTGATTCCTAAAGGAACCCCGGGTCTGGAATTGGGCCAGCACTTTGAAAAAATGGGGGTAAGGGGTTCCCAGACCTCGGAAGTGGTGTTCAAAGATTGCGTGGTACCGGATGATAGTCTCTTGGGCCAGGAGGGACAAGGTTTTAAGATCGCCATGAGCGCTTTGGATGTTGGCCGTATAGGGATTGCTGCCATGTCCACCGGCATGGCTCAGGGATGTTTGGATGAATCGATTAAATACTCCAAGGAACGGGTACAGTTTAAAAAGCCTATTGCCAGTCAACAAGCTATTCAGTGGTTTATCGCCAACATGGCGGTTGATATTGATGCCGCCCGTTTCCTGTATATGAACGCAGCCTGGATCAAAGACCAGGGCTGGCCATTTAGCGTAGCGGCCTCCAAAGCTAAACTGTTTTGCTCAGAATGCGCGGCCCGGCATGCTACCAAGGCGGTGCAGATTCTAGGCGGTTACGGTTTCGTTAAGGGGTCCAGGGCAGAACGTTTCTATCGGGACGTAAAATTGGCTGAAATCGGGGAAGGTACTTCTGAAGCCCAGCGGATGATAATTGCAGGTTCGGTTCTGCGCTAGACTGGAGTTGACAAGTAGGACAGGGGGCTGGGGTAAGATATGGTTACGTTTACGGAGGTGTTGATGTCCCCATATCTTACCCCAGCCCCCTGTCCTACTGTTACCTATTGATAAACTTTCGATCTGGCTTTATAATTTGTTTGTAGTACTTTTTAATGGATTTACGAAGTACGGATTTTTATTATATAGGCAAAAATATTATACAGGTAGAACGGGAGGAAAGAAATAATGCCTATCACGGAAATACTGGCGAGTAATGCCGAGTTGTACGGGGAGGAAGTTTGCCTTACCGAAATTAACATGGATCTTCAGGAAAGTCATAATGTAGCCTGGCTGGAATATGAGCTGATTGAAAACAGTCCCGCTGGTGAATATAGAAGGGATATGACTTGGCGAGTATTTAATGAGAAAGCTAATCGATTTGCCAATTTGCTTCGAAAACGAGGGATAAAAAAAGGGGATAAGGTAGCTATTCTTCTAATGAATTGCCTGGAGTGGCTGCCCATTTATTTTGGCATATTAAAAACTGGGGCTATAGCGGTCCCCATGAATTTTCGCTACACTGCGGAAGAGATAAAGTATTGCTTGAATCTTTCTGAAACTGTGGGCTTAATTTTTGGGCCGGAATTTGTTGATCGGATGGAAAGCATTTACCAGGACCTAGCTGGAGTAAGAATACTATTCTATGCCGGGGAAAACCGTCCGGCCTTTGCCGAAAGCTATGATCGCCTGACGGCAAATTGTTCTTCCGAGGCTCCTTCCATAACCCTGTCAGAGCAGGATGAAGCGGTTATCTATTTTTCCTCCGGGACTACTGGTTTTCCCAAAGCTATTCTGCATAATCACCAAAGTCTGATGGCTGCTACTTATACCGAAAGGGAACACCATGGGCAAAGCCGGGAAGACAACTTTTTGTGCATCCCGCCGCTGTATCACACCGGAGCCAAGATGCATTGGTTCGGCAGTTTATTGGCTGGTAGCAAAGCAGTACTGCTGCGAGGAGTTAAACCGGAATGGATACTCAAAGCAGTTTCAGAAGAACAGATTACCATTGTATGGCTTCTGGTTCCTTGGGCTCAGGACATTCTAGATGCTATTGAAAGAGGTTCGGTAAATCTGGGCGATTATAATCTGTCCCAGTGGAGATTAATGCATATCGGGGCTCAGCCGGTTCCCCCCAGCCTGATCAAGAGGTGGAAGAAGTATTTTCCCCATCATCTTTATGATACCAACTATGGTCTTAGTGAAGCCATTGGACCGGGTTGTGTCCATTTGGGTACCGAGAATATTCATAAAGTCGGTGCTATAGGTATACCGGGGCATAGCTGGGAAGTCAAAATATGTGATGAAAATGGCTGTGCCGTAAGTCAGGGACAGGTAGGGGAATTGGTGGTCAAGGGACCTGGACTTATGAACTGTTACTACAACGACCCCGAAGCCACGGCGGCCGTACTTAAGGAAGACTGGCTATATACCGGAGATATGGCCCAGATGGATGAAGACGGCTTTATTTACCTGGTAGACCGGAAGAAAGATGTAATTATAAGTGGCGGAGAAAATATATATCCGGTGCAGATAGAGGATTACCTGCGGGCCCATGATGCTATTAAGGATGTTGCGGTCATTGGCTTGCCAGACAAGCGTCTGGGAGAGATAGCCGCAGCAATAATAGAAGTAAAGCCGGGCAGTTACTGTACCGAAGAAGAAATCAGATCCTACTGTGCTCCCATGCCTCGGTACAAACGACCACGAGTTATCGTTTTCGATGAAATACCCCGCAATCCCACGGGTAAGATTGAAAAACCTCGTCTGCGGGAAAGATATGGGGCCGCCAGCATAGTTGCCACACAAACTCAGAGTTAAAACATAAGTTAACTTTTGAGCTAGGCTCCTAAGCAAACTTATCAACCCCCATGATCAGGGAACACAAGCGAGTAAGAAAATTTGGGGCTATGCCCGACGGGCGGTCAAAGACCGCCCTTACATATGCCCGCCTGAGATCCGTATTAACAGTGAGAGTCGGCGGATAATTCATTTTCGTGTGAACTTATTCCAATTGCTTCTTAAATTCATCCAGACCGATGCGCTCGATGTATT
Source organism: Syntrophomonadaceae bacterium (assembly GCA_012522955.1). Lineage (GTDB taxonomy): Bacteria > Bacillota > Syntrophomonadia > Syntrophomonadales > Syntrophomonadaceae > JAAYJK01. Next base: position 8,897 of record JAAYJK010000108.1, on the reverse strand, counting down.
TGCCTAAACGCTCATGCTTTTTTGCTCCTTGGGCATAGATTTTCACTACCTGATCAACTTTTTCCAGCACCTGTTCTTCATCCAGACCATCATAAATAGTCTTGGCAATACGTGGTGTTACCCCTCCATTGCCTCCCACCATCAGCCTAAATCCCTTAGGCATGCCCATTACTCCTACGTCCCGAAAGTGGTTTTCTCCGCAGGAGTTGGCGCAGCCACTTATGCCCATTTTGAACTTACTGGGCAATTCAAGCCCATGATAGCGTTCATCCAATTTTAATCCCAGGCTCACCGAATCCTGCTGACCTCTCTTGCAAAAAGTAGTCCCCGGGCAAAACTTGATGCTGCGGACACAGAGACCGATGGCATGACTGGGTTTCATATCCAGATCCCGCCATACATCATCCAGGTCTTCTTCCTTTAAGCCCACAATAGCCAAACGCTGAGCCGAAGTCAGCTTCAAGGCCTGGGCATTATATTTTTCAGCCACATCGGCTATTTTCCTCAAAGCATCCGGACTTACTAATCCGCCCGGCATATGAGGAACTACCGCATAACTCTCCTTATCTCGCTGAAGCACCGCACCCTTGTCCAATAAATCTTTGGCAGTCATTTTTTATCATCCTCCTAATGTAAAGTAGAGTTGAACTTTTTTGCCTTTAGTATATTATCTTTACCTGCTAACAAATCATTCGGGCATTATGCAGATATTTCTTCAACTAAAACAAGCAAGAAGTAAAGTAGAGTTGAACTATTTTCTCTTTAGTATATTATAATAAATCCTCTGTAGGTAAGCACATATTCTTTCGAGCACATTTAAGCATGGATAATCAAGATCAATAAAAAGGTTAACAAATGTGTATACTGGGTATTAGCAAGGGCTGCCTAGTTGGAACAATTTCAAAAACTATAATACCTGAACAACGGGAATTCAACCATCATAAACAAGCCAGCACAACGTAAAATTGAATGGCATAAATTTTGCATATTATTGTTATTATATTCACAAGAAATTCATGGGATAAGTTTATAAGGGTGCTAGTCTTTGTAATCCTCACATTAGGGTTGCTTTTACCCCATGGCGACTGAGCAGACCCTTATACATAATTGTAACCTGTACCTCCTGAGAAATGTTTTAGAAAAATGAACGAAAGAGGATATGATTTGTATTATCCATTTAATTTTTCTAACTCAAGATGGTACAATGTATATGTCACTTAATGTCGGAAAAAGGAAGTAAGCAGGTATTATATGCAGCAATTATATTTTGATTATTCTGATATATGTGATTCAATGAAACAGAATCCTAATGCTTTTTTTATGGCCGTTGATAATAATAGGAATATAAAAAGTATTAGCCAAACTCTGCTGGACCTGCTGGGGCTGCAAAAAGAAGAAGCGGTGGGGAAATATTTTATGGATATTGTCCCCGATGGGAAGCTTCTGGAAGTCTTAAAAACGGGACATATTGATGAAGCTGATACTTTAAGTATAAATGGTCATGATACAGTCGTGACCAGGATACCTATAAAAAAGAATCAGCAAGTTGCAGGAGCATTTATTTACAGTCTATTCTTTGATATTTCCAGAGCAGAGTCTTTAATTAAAGAGTATCAGAAGAACAAGCCCAAGTTCAATAGAATATTGGACCAGGTTATCGGTAGCCCTAATATGGGCTATATTGTTATTGACAAGGAAATGAGGGTGACCCATGTTAACCAAACCTACCTGGATATTCTGGCCAAAGGACTGGAAGAAGCTATTGGCAAGCCTATAAGGGAAGTATCCCCTTATTCCAAACTACCCCGGGTTATAGAAACAGGTTTGCCTGATAAGGTGGATGTCTGGTCAGTAAACGGCAATAACATGATAGTAAATCGTTTGCCTATTATGCAAAACGATGAGGTCATTGGTGCTATTGGGCATACACTGGTACTTGATATTTCGGTACCAAAATTCCTGGTAAATAAATTACAGGAAACCAATCTGGAATTTAACGTGATATTTCAGGGCTTGATTGAAAGCCCTTATGCTGCCTATACTATTGTAGATAAAGAAGGCTATATAACCGTCATGAATAATACTTACCTGGATATTATCAAAAAGAGGCGTAGTGAAGTAATAGGTAAACACATACTGGAAATTATGCCTCATTCCAAACTCTTGGAAACTTTGAGTTCAGGACGCATGGAAACAGCTGATGTTTGGCCCATTGTAGAAGGACGGGATATTATTGTCAATCGTTTGCCCATTAAGGAAGATGGGGACATAATCGGGGCTATAGAACACAGTTTGGTGTTGGATATATCTGGGGCCAAAATCTTATTAAAAAAATTGCAGGAGACAGAAAGAGAATTGAATCTCTATAAAGATGAAGTGCGCGCCATGTATAATGCCAAGTGGACTTTTGATAACCTTAAGGGAAACAGTCATGAGTTTGTAACGGTTAAAGCAATGGCCAAGCAGTTCTCCCAGACCTCTTCAACCTTGTTAATTACCGGGGAAAGCGGCACCGGTAAAGAATTATTTGCCCAGGCCATTCACAATGCCAGCAGCAGAAAATTAGGACCTTTTATAAGGATAAACTGTGCTGCCCTGCCCGAGAACCTGTTGGAGTCGGAGTTATTCGGATATGAAGAAGGCGCCTTTACCGGAGCTAAAAAAGGTGGTAAACCGGGTAAATTCGAACTGGCCAAAGGGGGAACCATATTTCTGGACGAAATAGGTGATATGCCCCTGACTATGCAGACCAAGCTCTTATCGGTTCTGCAGGAAAGGGTGGTGGAAAGAGTAGGAGGCACTACTCCCTTGCCTATTAATGTAAGGGTGATTGCAGCTACCAACCGTAAGCTGGAGGAAATGGTAGCCAGTCATGAGTTTAGGGAGGATTTATATTACCGATTGAATGTAGTCCAATTAAGGATCCCTCCCTTGAGAAGAAGAATGGAAGATTTGCCTGCTTTGGTGGAGGTACTGATAGTCAGGATAAGTGAGAAACTAGAGATCAACATTGAAAAAATCTCCGATCAGGCCATGGAGTTACTAAAGAAATACCACTGGCCGGGTAATGTGCGGGAATTGGAAAATCTAGTGGAGAGAGCTATAAATCTAGCCCATATGAGGGACACCAATTGCATTGACTGGGCAGATTTCCCCTCCTTGATGGATAATAATACCAGCTATATGCCTGGCGACGATGATTTTGCCCCACTTAATTTAACGGAGACGGTAGAAGATCTAGAGAAACATATGATAGTTCAGGCTTTGGAGAAAGCAGGTCAAAACAAGACTAAGGCAGCCCAATACTTAGGTATCCATAGCTCTGCATTATATAGAAAATTAAATAAATACGGCTTGGGTTAACTCCACAAGGCCAGGGTCTGCAGCAGAAGCATCAACTAGCGGTGTGTGCTAATCGGTTGGAGTGGAAAAGGCATGGACTTCGACCACCCCGTTGATTTAAACCTGTCCAGCATTTCTCTGCTTAGTAAAAAGAAATATCCATCACTGTCTTGCATCACATATGTAGATGGTAATGATCCTGCCACCATCTTAACTGCATCAATAAGCGGTCTTACCCCTTACCCCTTAGTCATTAGCAAGTAATTCTTTCCGGCAAGCCATAAATTACCATAAATAAATTATGAATATTGTAGAAAAAAGCAAAAATATTCCTAAGTACTTATGCTCTTGCAAAAACATCTCATCTAATTCGACAAATATCCTCGTTTTTGAGAGACATTAATCGACACACCTATAAACCCCTAAAATATCAGGTTGCTTAACCCTAATCGACAAAAAGGACTCTCCTGTTTTGAGATAAATAGTACTTTCACAAGATAAGTCGATTATAGCTGTAAATAGAGATTTTGCCTTTAAATCGGGGTTTTCATTTAAGCCAAATTCATTGGCACAGAACTTGCTTATTATACAGACATAAGAGCTCTCTTAAAAAAGAAGGCATAAAAGCTAATTCCAAGATAGGAGGGTTAGATGCAAATTTTGTTGTTACGTATATTACATTAAAGGAGGTTATTGACATATGACTATTAAGAAGATCGGTTTATTAGGTGCAGGAACCATGGGTCAAGGAATTGCTTGGGCTTTTGCGGCAGCAGGCAAGGAAGTCATTCTCTATGACATCAAACAGGAGTTTTGTGACCGGGCCCTTAATGCTATCGGCAAGAGTCTAGAAAAGTCAGAACAGAAGGGTAGAGTACCTGCTGGCACCAAGGCCGCTGTGGTAAGCAAGATTATACCTACCGGAAAGTTCGAAGACCTGGCTGATGCGGATTTCATAGTGGAATGCGTTTTTGAAAACATGGATGTTAAAAAAGATGTTTATACTCGTTTGGATGCTCTTTTAAAGCCTGAAGTCATCATTTCCACCAACACTTCTTCCTTGCCTATTACAGAAATTGCTGCTTTTACCAAGAGAGCAGATAAGGTAGTAGGAATGCATTTCTTTAATCCAGCCAATGTTATGAAATTGGTTGAGGTTATCCCGTGTCTGCAGACCTCGGAAGCAACCCTGGACGTTGTAACAGCATTATCCGCAGAGATTGGTAAAACGCCGGTAAGAGTTAAAGAAGGTCCTGGTTTTGTGGTGAATCGCATCCTGGTTCCGGCTATTAACGAAGGCAGCCAAATCCTGTACGAAAACCTGGCCACTGCAGCTGACATCGATACCGCCATGAAACTGGGAGCTGGATGGCCCATGGGTCCTTTGGAGCTGTGCGACCTGGTTGGGGCCGATATAGCTTTGGCCGTAATGAACACTCTCTATGGAGAAACCGGAGACCCCAAATATCGTCCCTCCACCTTGTTAAAGCAACAGGTTCGGGCTGGATGGTTGGGTCGCAAGACTGGTAAAGGATTTTTCCAGTACTAAGAACTTTTAGTCATAGTGATAGGGGGTTAACCGTTATGCCATATGAAAATGTAATTTTAGAAAAAGAGGGCTCTCTGGCGGTCTTAATCGTCAACCGCCCCAAAGCCCTTAATGCTTTGAATAAAGAAACTTTAGCCGATATTAAGGCCGCTCTGGAAGATATTGAGCAAGATGCAGCTATTAAAGTGGCAATTATTACCGGAGCAGGAGACAAATCTTTCGTGGCTGGTGCAGATATTGCTTATATGCAGAACTTTTCAGTGCAGGAAGCCAGAGCATTTGCCGCCTTTGGACAAGAGGTATTCCGTTTCATTGAGCTGATGGAAAAACCGGTTATAGCTGCCATCAATGGATTCGCCTTGGGCGGCGGATGCGAATTGGCTATGGCTTGCGATATCAGGCTGGCGGCAGAAAATGCTGTTTTTGGACAACCCGAGGTTGGTTTGGGAGTAACGCCGGGTTTCGGCGGAACCCAGAGAATGCCCCGATTGATCGGTGAAGGTCGGGCCAAAGAACTAACCTATACCGCTGCTTCCATAAAAGCTGATGAAGCTTTCCGCATTGGTTTGGTAAACCACGTTTATCCGGCTGCCGAATTGATGGCGGAAGCTAGGAAAATGGCGCAAAAGATTGGGCGGCAGGCAACTACGGCGGTTGGGTACTCCAAGTATTCTATCAATAAGGGAATGCAGGTAGATACTGATACTGGCATGAGCATAGAATCAAGCATGTTTGGTATGTGTTTCTCCGTAGAGGATCAAAAAGAGGGCATGAACGCTTTTGTAAACAAAAGAAAACCAAATTTTAAATAGAGTTTAAGCTGCTTTTTTGATAAGGTGGGGACTTTAATCCCCAATGAAAAAAGCTCAGGTAATAATTAGATGGATATTGGAAAAGACATGCTTAGAAAAACAAGCAAGGAAATATTCGATGACTATTACTATATACTTCAATGGCCCCAGTCAGGACTCAGAAAGAAGTTGTGGTCACACATTTTCAAAATTTGTAAAACAGAGCCGGGTATGCTGACTGTGTGCAAAGAGTTGAAGCATTGCACCCCGACCGATTCCAGCCCACCCAGGCGATTATTTAAGGGAGTGATATAGTACATGAATTATGCAGCAGAATACAATAAAAAAAACATAACCGCCGACCAGGCTGCCAAATTGGTTAAATCGGGAGATTGGGTACAGTACGGTGAATTCGTACAGCAACCCATCGACTGTGATGCAGCTCTGGCCAAGCGCAAAGATGAACTGACCGATGTTAAGATCAGAGTGGTTACTACTGCGGTACTTCCCAAAGTGGTTGAGGTAGATCCGGAAAGAGAACACTTTTATTTAAATGATTGGCATTTTTCCGGGGTATCCCGCAAACTGATGGATCAGAATCTATGTAATTATATACCCCTCTGCTATCACGAGGCGGATAGACTAATTGGATTATGCCAGGACATAGATATCTGTTTTCAGCCGGTAGCATCAATGGACAGCCATGGCTTCTTTAATTTTTCTACCTCCAATTCTTTGGCCTCTTTTGTAACTAAAAAGGCCAAAATTGTGGTGGTAGAAGTTAATAGTTCAGTACCATATTGTCTGGGTGGTAATAACGAAGGGATCCACATCTCTGATGTTGACTATATCGTGGAAAGTAGTACCAATCCTAAACTGACCAATCTGCCTGCGCTGCCGGTTAGCGATGTTGACAAAAAAATAGCTGATCTGGTTATGAAAGAAATGTGCGATGGAGCCTGTATACAGCTGGGAATTGGCGCCATGCCTAATACCGTAGGGGCATTGATTGCCCAATCCGATCTAAAGGATTTGGGTGTGCATACGGAAATGCTGGTTGATTCCTTCGTGGATATGTATGAAGCAGGCAGGATCACCGGCAAAAGGAAGCAGATAGATCAAGGGAAAATGGCCTATACCTTCGCCATGGGCACTGATAAGCTCTATAACTTCCTGGATCATAATCCGGTATGCGCCAGTTATCCGGTAAGTTACTGTAATGACCCCTTCGTATTGTCCCAGAATGACAATTTCGTGGCTATTAATAATGCCCTGGAAGTGGACCTGTACGGGCAGGTAGCCTCGGAGGCTTTGAATGGTCGGAACATTTCTGGAACCGGTGGGCAATTGGATTACATTTTTGGAGCCTTTAGATCCAAAAACGGCAAACCCATTATTGCCCTAAGTTCCACTTCGAAGAAGGCTGATGGAACACTTACATCCAGAATCACTCCGGGTATTGGCCCTGGGACCATAGTGACCGTGCCTCGGTCTTTAGCGGCCTATATAATTACCGAGTATGGGGCAGTCAATCTGAAAGGTATGAGTACCTGGGAACGAGCTGAAGGTTTAATTAGCATCGCTCATCCCCAATTCAGAGATGAATTGATAAAGGAAGCCCACCAACTCAAAATCTGGCGGAGAAGCAACCGGATATAGGATCCATGTAGTCGCTGAAGTTTTCGTAAGGATAATAGTATCGAAAGGAGAAATAGCAATGAACGAAGTTGTAATCGTATCAGGATGTAGAACAGCTATTGGTAAATTTCAAGGAGGACTTAAAGACGTTCCAGCCAAGGATCTGGCTGTTGCCGTGGGTAAAGAGGCCATAAACCGAGCTGGTATCCCAGCTAATATTGTTGATGAAATCGTAGTAGGTCAGGTTTATCAGCATAACCAGGGATCCATGGTTTGCCGTCAAATCGGTCTCGAATGTGGACTTCCCATTGAAAGTAATGCCTGTGGAGTAAACCAGAACTGTACTTCCGGCATGAGAGCCCTGGATATTGCCTGTGCCAACATTCAACTGGGCAGAACCGATATCGCTCTGGTAGTCGGGGTAGAAAGCATGACCAATGCACCTTATATGTTGCCTAAAGCGCGAGGTGGCTATCGCATGAACGACGGAGTTTTAGTTGATTCCATGTTCCGGGATGCATTGTTTGATTCCCTGGTCGGTGGGGTTATGGGTGTTACTTCGGAGAATGTAGCCAAGTTGTACAATATCACCCGGGAGCAGTGTGATGAACTGGCTCTCATTAGCCATAGCCGAGCTGTTGCGGCTACTGATGCCGGTGTATTCGATAGAGAAAAAATACCCTTTGAAATCAAGACCAAGAAGGGGACGGTCATCTTCAATACGGATGAGCATATGATAAGAGGCGCCAGCATGGAGAGCCTGGGTAAATTAAAACCTGCTTTTGCTAAAGATGGCGTTGGAACAGCTGGTAATGCTTCCGGTATTAATGATGGAGCTTGCGCGGCTATAGTGATGTCTAAGAAAAAGGCTCTGGAGTTAGGCTTGAAACCTATGGTTAAGCTGATAAGCATTGGGGCCTGTGGAGTGGAACCAGAAATTATGGGTATAGGCCCGGCAGAATCCATTCCCAAGGTTCTCAAGCAAGCTGGTATGAAGTATGAGGATGTTGAATATTGGGAAATCAATGAAGCCTTTGCCTCTCAATTCCTGGGTGTAGGCGCTCGTTTAAAAGAAAAATATGGAATTAATTTGGATTTGGATAAGGTTAACCACAATGGTTCCGGTATAGCTTTGGGTCATCCTATCGGCATGACCGGTTTAAGAATTGTCATTTCTCTAGCTTATGAAATGGAAAGACTAGACCTTAAAGTGGGTGGAGCTTCCCTGTGCGTAGGAACCGGACCTTCCATGGCCTCATTGTGGACCAGAGATATTTAATCTTGTAAAGGCAGTTTAACGGGCCGATAGTGCTTTGGAGCACGACTGGTAGCTTAAGACTGGTTTGTATTCTAAGAAAAGGCAAGAAGTTTGCCGAAACTGAGAGCATTAATAAACGGTTGCCACGGTAGTTTACCGATAAAACATGGTCTTCCAGGCCAGACCACGTGTCTGGCCTGGGCAGGCCCAATAATAGCATTAATGATGAAAAAATAAAATTGGAGGAGATTATATGCCACATAATAATTATCTGTATCAAACCCGGGACATTAAGTTCCAAATCAAGGAATGGCTGGAT
>JAAYJK010000107.1 GCA_012522955.1 Syntrophomonadaceae bacterium | reverse complement strand
GGATGCAGTAATATTACCATGATGGCGATATATCCACATGGAGTATTCATAATCCATGCCCTGTAGTTCTCTAAGACCTGATTCATAATTCAATATCTTATACAGATTCGGAATTTCTGCTCTCAATTCAATTTGTATTACTTCCTCTGCATAGAGCAACACATATCCTGGAAGTAAAATTTGCTCACGCTGTTCCCATCTGCCTTGGCGTTTTTCCTGTAAAACACGGGTGGGAGCGATGGCTTGGATTCTTTTATCTTTTTTGTTTATAAGTTCAGCGATATGTTTTTCTGAACCGGTTTTGCAAAAGATGCAGTAGGAGTACATGGCTGTTACCTTTCTGTTGGACAGTTGGTCAGTAGTCAGTTGGTCAGGATTGACTAACCAAGACTCTTTATCAACCCACCAAGCAATCTTCCGACATCGTCCATTTTAGTTGGTTAGGTGGTTAGGTAGTTAGTTGGTTAGGAAATTCTCTAGCTACCAATTCGCTTAATAAGACCGTTTAGCATTTTTCCGATTTCGTCTGTTGAAACCACCATCTCTTTATAAGTTTTTTCATCTATATATTGCAGATCTCTAGCTAACAACCATTGATACTTTACTTCTTCTAGTGAACCCCTGGCAATTAGCAGGAAACGCTTGTATTCCTTGCTTGATCCCCTGGCTTTTCCTAGTTGGTTAGGTGGTTGGTTGGTTAGTTAGTTTAGTTGGTCAGTTGGTCAGTTGGTCTGGTGGTCAGGGGTAACGTTCTTAGGCTGCTGTCCAACTATCCAACTGTCCAACTGTCCAACTGTCCAACTGTCCAACTGTCCAACTGTCCAACTATCCAACTATCCAACTTTCCCCTACCCAACTCCCATCTCTTCTCTTTCTTCTCCTGCGGTCCCTTGATACTCGGGCACTAACCTCATAATCAGCTTCAGCACTTCGCTGCGCTCCCTAATCGGCTTCTTCAAAATCAGCCCCAAACTCTTGCTGATATCGAAGTAGTCGGCATCCATTTCTTTCTTAGAAATAAATATCCTCTCATGGAGGGTGGAGGACATCTCTTCTCTATCGGTAAACAGTTCTTCATAGAGCTTTTCTCCCGGCCGAATTCCGTTGTAAACTATCTGTATATCCTTATCCGGCTCCAATCCGGCTAGGCGGATTAAATCCCGGGCCAGGTCGTCTATTTTCACCATTTCCCCCATGTCCAGTACGAATATCTCTCCCCCCTGAGCCATGGATCCGGCTTGTATCACCAGCTGTACCGCTTCAGGTATAGTCATAAAGTAGCGACGCATGTCGGGGTGGGTTACGGTAACCGGCCCCCCTTTTTGAATCTGCTTCATAAAGGTAGGAATAACGCTGCCCCGGCTGCCCAAGACATTGCCGAAGCGTACGGCGGCAAAGCGGGTGGAACTGCGGCGGTTTATATCTTTGATCACCAGTTCGGCCATGCGTTTGCTGGCCCCCATGACACTGGTGGGGTTGACTGCTTTGTCAGTGGATATGAGGATAAAGGTTTCTACCCCGCAGCGGTCGGCGATCTCGGCGGTGTTGCGAGTCCCTATAACATTGTTTTCTATGGCCGCTTCCGGGTGGCGCTCCATCATGGGCACATGCTTGTAAGCGGCGGCATGGAAGACCACCTGGGGCCGGTATTGCCTGAAAACAGCTTCCAGCTTGTCCGGCTGGCGAACATCGGCCAGTTGGGGAATAATTGAGACCAAGGCCGGGCTTTCCTTTAATTCCATCTCTATATCAAAAAGGTTGTTTTCACAGTTTTCCACCAGAATGAGCTGGCGGGGGTTAATTTTCAGCAGCTGCCGGCACAGTTCGGAACCGATGGATCCACCGGCGCCGGTAACCAAAACCACTTTATCCTCCAGGTAAGCGGCAATGCCATTCAGGTCGTAGTGGACCGCCTCCCGTTTTAACAAATCCTCCATCTGCACATCCCGCAGGTGGGAAAAGAGACTGCTGTTGCTGCTCTGATACAGTCCGGGCAATATTTTGATCTTGACCCGGCTTTTTTTACAGATATCTACTATCTCCCGAATGGTGGAACCGGAGACAGATGGCATGGCAATGATAACCTCATCTACAGCCAGTTCCTTTACCAAGCGGGGAATATCCCTTCTGGTACCTAAAACCCGGAGCCCATACATAATATTTTTCTGTTTGGAGACTTCGTCATCTACAAAACCTACCGCTTTTAAGTTTAGGTGATTATTCTTGTCAATTTCCCGGACCAGCATGGCTCCCGCATCTCCAGCTCCAACTATCAGTACTTTTTTATAGTTGGAGGAGTCAGACCTGGAATAAAGACCTCGCAAGAGGCGCCAGGATATACGGGAAGCTCCAATCAAGGCATTGATCATAAGCCAGGCCAATATGTATACACTGCGGGGTAAATCGGGCAAATCAAAGGCAAACATTATAATCAAGACCACTACCATACCATAGGTACTGGCCCGCATTATAGCAAACATCTCACCAATACTGGCGTATTCCCAGATGCGCTGATATAATTTTAGGCCCACGAAGAAGAGGATGGTGATCACGGTCAGCAAGGGCATAAACACTTGACAGGCCTGCAGGTACTGCAGGGGGATCTGGGGGTCAAAACGTAGAACCAGGGCAAAATATACGGCTAGGTTGATAAGAACAGCATCTATTATCAGCAAAATGGTATTCCGGCTCTTTAAATTCAAGCGAACTTCACCTCTGTTTCAGCTATAGTTACAGCCTCTTAATCCTAAGCTTCTTTTGATAAAACACCTGGCACGAGGGGTTTATTCCTTTCCTCTAATTGTTATTTATAACATTTTAGCTATTTATTAACAATGTCCATAAATAAAAAAATTTGGGCCTTTATGGATATATTGCTGTTATTTCTTGAAATATCTGGCTTTTGCGTATGATTGCAAAACTTGGCGGAGGCCAAGCTTAGGCTTTCTTTTTCTTGCCTGAATCTTCTACATAATAATAGTATTGATTATGATAATAATTATTTCTTTTTATATCCACCTGGTTTAATACCACTCCGATCAGATTGGCACCAGCCCGCTTCAGTTGCTCTTTGGCCTCCTTAGACGCATCGACGCGTGAGGAGGCGGAGCGCAATACCAGTATCACCCCGTCCACCTGCCTGGCTAATATGGAGGCATCGGCCACTGCCAATACCGGAGGTCCGTCTACCAGTACATAGTCATACTCTTCCTGCAAGCGGGCCAAAAAGCCTCGAGTGGCATCAGAATTCAGCATTTCCGTAGGGTTAGGTGGGATAGGTCCGCTGGAGATTATACTTAGATTATCCACAGGGGAGGGCTGAGTTACCTTAGATATATCCAAGTTCTGGGCCAGACAATTACTTACTCCCCGATGGTTTTCCAATTCAAATATAGTGTGCTGGCTAGGTTTACGCAGGTCACAGTCCACCAGGACAACTGTATGCCCGGCCTGGGCCAAGACTACAGCCAGGTTGGCGGTAGTAAGGGATTTGCCGTCCATGGGGTTGGGGCTGCTTAAGAGAAGGGTCCGGCATTTTTGATCTATTTCCGTAAATCCCAGGTTGGTTCTTAAGCTTCGATAGGCTTCACTGAACATCGATCTAGGTTTTTCATGGGTTATTAGTTCGTATACTCTCTTATTTTTCTTCTTGCCCATATCTATCCTCCATAATAGCCGTTGCCGCGAGTTTTCCTGCTTAGCTTGGGAATTACCCCCAATACGGGCAATTCCATTTCCCGCATAACATCATCCGGAGTTTTGATGGTATTGTCCAAATACTCCAGGAGAAAGGCCAGTAAACTAAATATCATTAATCCCAGCACAAAAGCGATGGCCATGTTGAGTTTCTTGTTGGGTTTTACGGGGTTTTCCGGCAGCGCGGCTGCTGATACTACTGAAACACTGGTATCGCCCAGGTCAATGGATTTGGCGATCTGGGTTTCGGTAGCCTTCTGGGCCAGGGTTTCCGAATTCTGTTTTAGACGCTCAACTTCCCTTTGCAGGTGTTCCTGTTCTACCTTTTTTTGTACCAGTTCCGCCTGTAGGGCATTGAGATCACTGTTCATGGAATCTACTAAGAGGCTCAGTCCCTGTACCTCACCCAGTTTTTCTGCCAGCTGTGTCCTTCTCTCGCTGAGCTGGGCAGCCATGGATTCATAAACCGGATTGGATTCCTCGCTTAAAACTACGGCATTGGAGAACTGGTCCCATTTTTTTACCGCTATGGTGGGAGAGGTTGCGGCCAGTCCAGATTCCAGTTCTTGTACCCCGGAACTTAGCTGTTGTATATCTACCTGGCTGCTTTTTAAGCGGGAAGTGAAGCTCATCACATCCTGAGACTTGCTGGTGAATTCCAGATCCAAGACTGCCACTCCCCGGGGTTTGCTCTCATATTCCTGCAAGGCTTCAATGGCCTGCTTTAATTCTTCATCGGTTTTCTCTTTCTGGGTTTCCAGGAAGCTCACCGAGCGGCTCATCTGCTCCTGATTCTTTTCGGTCATGAACTCCACATATTCCTGGGCTAATATATTAGCCATTTCTGCCGCCACATAGGGATCACCACTGGTAACCTTCACTTCGATCAGGTTGGTGTCCTTGACCGCCACGGCCTGAATATTTCCAAATATTTCGATGCCGGATCCGTGTTCCTCCTCCATCCTTTTTATCACCCGATCCTTTAAAGTGGGACTGGTGATCTGTCCGATATAGGTGTTCATGGTCCATACCGGCATGGTGGAGACCGAGCTCACTACTCCTTCCAAGCCTTCTCCCTGGGTTTGGCTGCTGCCTAATTTTTCGGTAGCCTTATTAACCATCAAGAGGGAGTCTGCTTCATACACCGGGTTCAAAACAAAAAAACTGAGTAGGCCAGCGGTTATTACACACAAGATGGTACCCGCCAGTATCATACGACTCCATTTTTTAAATACCTGTATAAGTTGCCTAAGATCTATTTCCAGTTCTTCCTCGGAAGAATTATTCAGTCTACCAGGTTCGGACAAGTAAATTCCCCTCCAATGAAAATTATAATTATCTTAATATAATAGTTGCTAGAGTGCTCAAATACACTACACTGAACATATTAGTCTATATTCTTCTCTTTGACAATATTTCCTTTTTACTTATATTTATTTTACATATAATGCCATTAATAGACTTGTTTTTACAATAATCCTGAATCACCCAAGATCAGGCTTTTTTCCGGGTCCATACTTTCCTCAGCTGATTCCAGAAGCTTTGCTGGACTGGAGGAGGATTTATAAGCTCCTGGCCCTGACAGATGCGTCTGGGGTTGTCCTGTAAAAGAATCCTGCTGGTCTCGGGGCCATAAAGCTCGCTGATAAGTTGTCTAGTGACCTCTAAGCGGGGCGTTCGTCCCGATGGGGAATGAGCATCAGAAGCTACAATATGTACCAGACCCTCTTTTATTAAATGCCTGCTGGTTTTTTGAGCCTGCTGCCCGAAACGTCCCCTGACGGATCCGGTGGTTACCTGAATGGCCATGCCCCGCCCGATAAAGGCCGCCAATTGAGCCGGCTCCTGGCTCAGGACAATATTGCGCTCCGGGTGGGCTATAATGGGGGTCACCCCGGCCAACTGAATCTGATAGAGTACATCGGCGGTAAAGTCAGGCAAAAAGGTGTCCGGCAATTCTACTAAAAGGTAGCGCCCGGATTCATTTAGGGTGAGAAGTTCTCCCCCCTTCAGGCGCTGGGCCAAATCCGGTTCCAATCGGTATTCGGCTCCGGGTAATATGGTCAAGGGAATTCCCTCTTCCTGGAGCCGGGTATTCAGCTGGGCTACTGCTGTTAAAATATCTTCTTTTTTATTTTCATACAGACCCCCGATAACGTGGGGGGTGGCTATCATCTGCCTGATCCCATCCTTTACGGCAATGCGAACCATCTGCAAGGATTGTTCCATGCTCTGAGCCCCATCGTCCAAGGCGGGGAGAATATGGGTGTGGGTGTCTACCATCTTTTTTCCTTTCGTTCTAAGGTGGGTGTGCGTTCTAAACTGGTTTACGTTCTAAGCTATTCTGCGTTTCGAGCATTATACTTTGTAACGCCGTCAGCCGGTCTCATTCTGGTTTAG
>JAAYJK010000106.1 GCA_012522955.1 Syntrophomonadaceae bacterium | reverse complement strand
TCCATCGCTTTTCCCTTCGTTCTATCTGTTTCGCCAGCAGTACTACGGAAAAAGTCAGAACAAAGTAGAATAAGGCCAGGGTTAAATAAACTTCGAAAGGTTTAGCGGTGCGCGAATAGATCAAGTTCCCGGTCCGGGTGAGCTCGGTAATCGATATTACTGATACCAGGGAAGTTTCCTTCAGCATGGAAGAAAACCCGTTCATCAAAGGGGGTATAGCCACCCGTAAAGCTTGAGGCAATATGATATGCCATATCGCCTCAAGCCGGTTAAAACCCAAGGAAAAAGCAGCTTCTTCCTGCCCTTTGGGAACCGAAAGTATCGAGGCCCGTACTGTTTCGGACATATAGGCGCCGCCATTCAAGCCCAAGCCTATAACCGCAGCAGTAAAGGCATCCATTACAATCCCCACTGAAGGCAAGCCATAATATATGAAGAAAAGCTGAACCAATAAGGGGGTTCCACGAAATAATTCCACATAGGCGGCAAGAACAACTGTAAATACCCGTGAAATATCATAACTTCTCAAGACACCTACCGTAAAAGCAATAAAAAGTGCTATAACAAAGGCCACAATGGTAATCTTTATAGTTATTAAGGTGGCCTGCCAGAACAGAGGCAAATTATAGGTTACGATATCAAAGTTTAGTTCCATGATGCCTTATAATTGTAACCACTTATCGAAAGCTTGATCATATTGTCCGTTGCTCTTAATAGCAGCCAAAGCCTCATTCAACTTGCCGGTCAACGCGTCGGCTCCCTTTTTAGCAACCATTACGATTTCGGCTGTTTCGCCCACCGGGCTGTTTATTATCTTAAGATCATCCTTATCCTTCAATTGACTGGCAGCATAGGCGTATCCTACTACCACTGCGTCAACTCGATCATTGCTTAGATCTATAAAGGCTTCCGGGTTATAGTTGTAGCGTTTAATCTCTTTAAGGCTATCTAAGCTATCCACAGCTATTTCCGCTCCAGTACCGGACTGTACTCCCACTATCTTGTCGTTTAGATCATCCACAGACTTAATGGTCTCATTATCCTGCTTCACCACAATCACTTCATTAAGCTCATAATACACTTCACTCATATTGATATTGCTGCTGGCTGCTTCCTGTTTAGACATGCAAGTGATTAAAACATCATAGTCTCCTTTGTTGATCCCGCCTAACAAAGCCTCCCATTGAGCGTCTATGATATTAACCTTAACCCCCAGATTTTCTCCCAGAGCATAGGCCAAATCAACATCAAAGCCCTCCAATTCCTTGGTCTCCTCATTTACCGATTCAAAGGGCGGATACTGAGCACAAAGACCAACAATTAATTCCCCTCTTTCTTCCACGTTATTCCAGGAAGTATCATTGGATTGCTGGCTTGCAACTTCCTTCGAACTGTCTGCACATCCTCCTAGCATCAGCAACACAGCAGCGAAAACAATCAACACCAGTGCTGCCTTTTTCATCTTTATCACCTTAAACCTCTCCCTCCAAAAATAATTTGATTTCACTGAGCGATGACGCAGGATCTGCTTCATCAACGGCCAGTAAAGGTATTTTTATATCTTTCACCTCCAAGCTTATGATAATCTGTTCCATAAAGACCCCTGGGTATGGGATCAGTTCCAGCTCCTGAGTTATGGATTCAATCGATGACCAATTATGTAATTCCCCTCCCCAGGAAGCCGCAGAACAGGTAATATTAACTCCACAAGATGGACTGCTGTTAATACCAATAAGAGCAACTAATTCATAACCGTTACTTATATAATCAATTACTTGATGCATAATCGGCCTAAATATCTTTTGACAATAATCACGGAAGAAAGGAGTATCCAACTGTTGCCGGGTCTGACCCCATCGCCTTGCTCCACCACAGCCCATTTCCGGACAAGGAAGTTGTATGATACCAAACCCCTTCTGCACTAAATAGCTGATCAACTCTTCCTGCGCCCCCAAATAATTGGCCAGTCCTCCTACCTTGGCGTTCACATTTAACAGGCAATGACTCAATAAGACTAATTTCTTGGCTCTAAGCAAGCAAATCCCTCCTTAGCCGCTAACCTTTACTGTATGAATGTTTTTGTTTGTTTACTTATCTGTTGAGTTGGAACAATTATATATTACCATAATTATTTGTAATATAACATATGGTTTTTAATTATATATAATTTGTTATTTGTTGCTTGTAAATACTAAACGAAAGAATATTTTAAGATTTCTTCCGAGCATGGTTGAGCCATCCTAGACGATTTCACCCAAGAACGAAGGACATGTGACTTCTAGCACAGCAGCGCGTCCGTCCCTCAAGAAGTATCTGTTTACCTTTTTCAAGACGTAGACATCAGCGACAGCATTACCTACCGGAAATCCGAAACCGTAGAGTCTTTCATTTTCCCGGGACTGACGGCCGAAGTGGAGCGGATTTTTAAGTAAGCCAAGGGACTAACAGTTTTTGTCAATTATTCTATTGACAGATTGCTAGCTTCATTTAATAATAATAGTGAACGAACGTACACTCGGAGGAAGTTAAATGCCTATTGCGAAAATCAAACAAAATAAGGAAAGGCGGCAGAAGCTATTAGAAAGTGCTGTTAAATTATTTATTGAGAAGGGATATTTCAACACATCTATCCGGGATATCATCGTCTTATCGGAAATTGGTACTGGCACTTTCTATAATTATTTCATAGACAAGGAGGATGTTCTTAAGGCCCTCCTTGAGGAGTTTGCAGATAAAATTATTTCTAGCATAAAAGTTTATTACCAAGAGGAAACCGATATCTATGTGAGGTTTGTAGAAACAAAACGAGTGACCATGGAAGTATTTATTCAAAACGAAGCCTTATCTGAGATATACAGCCGGGTGGCTGGAGCCAGTGCGCCTATTGACCAATGTTTACAGCAGTTTGAAAATAGACTAATACAGTTTTATACCCATAATATTGAATACGGCATAAAATTAGGTGTCTTTAATAATATTCCAGTCTCTCCTATTGCTCACTCCATTCTAGCCATCGAGAAATTCTTACTATACAAATGGGTTGTTCTTAAGGCCATAACCAAGGAAGAAATGATAGAAATGGTGGTTTCTTTTCATGAAACTCTGGCCCAAGGGATACTAAAAACCCGCTAAACAAGGTCTAGTTATGATGCCGATATAGTTAAAAAATTAAGCGTACGTACGCTCGTTCTGTTTACTTCCGTTGACTATTTCATAAAAAGGGGTTGGTTATCATCAAAACGCTAAATCCCGAGCACATTAGAGCGGTAATGGACTTAATCAACCAGGGACCTTTCTTTAAGCTGCTCTCCATGAAGGTTTGCGAAATGGGTTTAGGCTATGCCAAGGTGGAGGTGGATCTGGAGGAAAAACACCTTAACCCATTCGGAGGCGTTCATGGTGGGGTATATTCCTCGCTAATCGACACAGTCACTTACTGGGCAATTTATTGCGATATGGATGAAGACTCAGGCCTGATCTCACTTGACGTTACGGTAGATAATTTAGCTCCAGTAAAAAGCGGTCACCTGGTAGTTGAAGGCAAACGCATAAAAGCAGGAAGAACGGTTTGTCTGGCCGAGGCCACGGTGCTTGACAGCAAGGGTAAATCCTTGGCTTTTGGTACCTCCAAGCAGATGGTTACTCCCGGATTGCAGACCATTTCCCAAGCAGTGGCGGCAATGGGATATAAAGCTCTGCCACCGAAATTCATCACTGAAGGTGCCTGACACTAACTTATCAACCACCATGATTAGAAAACACAACCAAGTATGAAAATTTGTGGCTATGCCCGACGGGCGGTCAAAGACCGCCCCTACCTATGACTGCATGAGATCATATTAACGGTGCGAGTCTGTAGGGGCGACCTGTGGTCGCCCGCAACGATTACCAATTTGTCAGCGGATAAACAATTTTCGTGTGAACTTATCAACTTACGGCGCCAGGCACCAACTTATTAACTTAAAATATTACTCATAAATCAAGTTAATCCTCTTTCTGCCTCTCGGTATATACAGGGAGGTTCGTTTCTTAAACAGGGAATATATGTGAGGTTTTAACGGCTCAGTTTTGGGAATTATTATATCTTGTTCCAGCCAAACCATTTCCTGGCTTAACAAAAAGTGGGCGAGGCAAAAAGCAATACGGGGGCAAAATAAGCATAGAACTTATTGGGAGGTGATATTTTAGTGAAAGATGCAAATAAAAACAGGGTTGTACCCATGGCCAACAATGACATCTGTTCTATCGAAAATCCATGCGGGGCCATTGATTTCTATATGCCACTACCTGATGAAGTTTACCAGGAGTGGAAAAGGGAAAAATAGCTATGGAAACGAGGGGGATTTACCCTCGTTTCGCCTATTTTTAATCCTCCCATAATTCATCTGCCAAATGGTCTGTTTCTTGTTTTATCTTTTCGCTGCTTTTCCGGTCGACCATCCACTGTCCATGCTTCTTAACCAGAACATCACCTTCCCTTGCATCGGGCGGGATCTGGTCCTTTTTAATATTTGCTATCTTTCCTTGAATATCCAAGACCGCGTATTCACCTTCCCAGCGGTCAATTACAGCTTTCAAATCAAGTCCCCCCTTATGGTTGGCAGATGCTGCAAGGACTATATCCTGCCTCAACGGCTTCTGCTCGGCTTTTAAGTTTTACCTGGTTATGCTCTGCCGGCAGGTTTTCACATTCCAGCCGGTGAAACTTCTTCGAATTGCTATTACCTATGTAGTAGCTATCTTCGCCACCATTTTGATTATTTAAACCGGCATCGGGCACAGCTGCTGCTTCTTTAGCCGCCCGAACCTCTAAAGGTTTCTATTTTCAGCGAATTGCCGTCTGAGCTGAATACTATATTCCCGTTTTCATCGGTCCGGTATATTTTTACCCCTGCCTGGTTTAATTTTTCTATGGTTTCTTTATGGGGGTGGCCGTAATCATTATCAGTTCCGCACATGATAACTGCATATTGGGGTGCCGCTGCATTTAGAAATGGATCGCTGGTACTGGTAGAACTGCCATGGTGTCCAACCTTTAATACCTCGGCCTTTAAATCCCCCTGGGAGGAAGATAGCATATCCTGTTCAGATTCTTCCTCCGCATCACCGCAAAATATGAAAGATTTATTTCCATAAGCCAGTTGAACTACTGCACTGTAGTTGTTTAAGCTTCCATAGGTATCTCCTACCGGTGCAATAAAAACGGTATCTACACCCTCAAGGGGAATAGCTGTTCCTGCTTTAGCGGTACTTACCTTAAGTCCTTGGTTTTTTACCGCTGTAAGCAAATCTCTAAATGTTGACGAGGTATGAGTTACCTTGGGCAGATAGACTTTTTCAACTCTAAAGTTTTCCAGTACCGCAATAAGCCCCCCGATATGGTCCGAATGAGGATGAGTGCCCACCATTATATCTATTTTATCTATACCTTGTTTTCTCAAATACTCTAGCAGCCTTTCACCCTGCCCCCTTTCTCCCCCATCGATTAACATACTCTGCCCTAAAGGAGTTTGAATAAGTATGGAGTCCCCCTGCCCCACATCTATGAAGCTAACGGTTAGTTTCCCTCGGTCATTGACCTGGCCAACAAGATTATCTTCATGGTCTGCACCCACTCCGGCTACGTAAACACCTAAGAACAAACAGCCAATTAACAGTATGGAAATAAGGGAAAACCGTCTTTTGGCCAAGCTAAAATACCTCCTAAGCTAAAATCCACCTGCTTAATTGCCAAACTCTCACAATTAAACCCGTTTCGGAGTAAAAGAATTATATATAAATTCACAGGAAATATTCTCCTACCTAAGCTTAATCCAGGCCACGGTTATTTTCAATGACACTACTGACTTTACAGGGGGTTTGCCACCAGCACTATATCAACCATTTATTAACCACGGGGATACGGGCAAGAATGGGATAGAGCAGTAAGCTGTAGGTAAAAATCAACAGAGTGATTAGTGGAATGCTTATTATTGTTGGCCAGATGCTTACTGAAAGCCCGTTCATTCGTAATAGGTAGATAAAAAACATGTGAGTTAGAAAAATGCAAAAGGAGGCTTTCGATATAAAAGCAATACTCTTTCGCAATAATTCGTTATCAGGGGTAGTAAGTGAGCTGCCCAGGCCGAAGATCCCAGCCGCCAGCAAGGCCACTCCCAAGGACATCCCTTCCAGAAATCCCGTATATAAGAGACCGTTGTTGGCCGATATATAGTATGTTCCTACAAATACAAACAGAAAGCCGCCCAGGCTTAAGACCCAATACCATTTTATATTATTTATAGGATATTGCTTGAGGTAAAAACCCAGTATACTGTAACCGATAGCGGCATAGGTCATATTGATTTTATATTGAATCGCTATCCCTGACATCAGGTTGAAAGGCCAGAATGATATAAGGGTAGGATAGATGATGCCAAAAACAAACCATAGCAGCAATAGGTATTGCAACTCCTTTTGGGAGGCATTTTGGGTCAGCACCCTGCTAATAGGTAAAAATAAATATACCATCACCAGAATTTGCAAGTAATACAGATGAAATTCCTGATTAAACAAGAGTACTTCTTTTAACCCCTGTATCAAATGGGCTAAGGTCAGACTGCCGCCAAATGCCAAATGAAATACTTTATAGAACAGGGCCCAGACCAGCATGGCAACAATTATTCGAGGGAGTGATTTGCCAAATAATTTCTTAATGGAAAGAGGTTGGTCCGACGACAGAAACGAGGCTCCACTGCACATAAAAAATATAGGTACACTGGCTCGCACCACACTGCCCCAAAAAACACTTCCGGTCCAATTAAGAGAAGCTATTTCATAATTATAAGAGCAGGTATGTATGACAATAACACCGATAATGGCTATGCTTTTCAGCAAATCAATGGAATAATCCCGTTTAGATTTAATATTGGTATCCAATTCTCCTAGCCTTTCCATACCAGGTACAACTATTAATTGTATACTTAAGTATTATTGTCGCCGGCTCTTCCGATCGATGATACCTCGGACAGCATGAGTTGGGTCTTATTGCTGCGGATGGCTTTATAGGCATAGCAATCTCTTTATAGCAGCATTCTAATCATTATATCTCTTTAATGCTATACACTCAATCACCCTCTATTTGAGGTAACGCGGCGATGTCAGAGACCACTAAAAAAGTCCCGTAAATGTGTCATGCTGAGATCTTGTAACTGTATAAACACCAATAATACGCCATTGTTGATCAGATTCTTCGTCGCCTTCGGCTCCTTAAGGATACCAAACGGGTACTTTTTCAGTGGTCTCTGACAAGTCCCCGTGACTTCTCTTTTACAGTATAACTTCCACCCATTTTCTGGCCTTAATACTATCAGCTTCAACGAGGCAATCCAGGGCCATAATTTTAACCCCCTGCTGCTGGGCTTTTATTAAGGCCTCCCCAAAGGCGGGGTGGGTTTTATGGTTAGGGGCAAAATAGAGCACATCTCTCATCTGTATGATAAAAAACAGATAAGCCTCAAAGCCTTGCTCCAGGGCCTGGCAAAGATGGTTTAGATGCTTAATACCTCTTTCAGTTGGGGCATCAGGAAACAGGGCTACCCCTTTTTCTTCCAGAGTAACCCCCTTGACTTCCACCAGTACTTTTCTTGATTCACTTGCCATATAAAAATCCAGCCGGGAGCTACCGTATTTAAACTCGGGTTTGATTAAGTTTAGGTCCTGGAATAAATCGCTTTTCCTCAGCCATTCATGAAAAACCTTATTAGGCACCTGACTGTCGATATTGATAATCCTTGGGCCCTTATATACTGCGATCAAATCATATTGGGTTTTGCGCTTGGGATGCTTAACCTCCTGAATTACAATATCCGCACCAGGTATCAGTAGTTCCCGGCACATGCCGGTGTTTTTGACATGGCATATTTCGGGTCGTCCCTCAACTTCAATATGGGCTATAAATCTATTGGGACGGGATAGGAATTTTGCTGGCTTTATATCTTTATACTTCATTTGCTTTGGTGTTCAATCCTCTATAACTATTTTGATAGTCCCAGTATACTAATTACTTTAACTCTAACATAAGCTGAGGCTCTAAACATTATAAAAAATAAAGCTGACTCCACAAGCAGATGACACGGGGACGGTCGACCGTCCCCGTGTCACCCTTAAATAATTATACCCTCGTGGGCCAGGTTAATAATTAATTGTTGGTATAAATCCTGGTTAATGCTATATGTATCAATGTATATGTCAAATACTTGGTTTGTCTTAAGTCCACTTTTTTGCATTATTTCATCTGGTAAGCACAATCATACAAATACTTGAATGGGAGAAAAGGATTGCTCCCGGCTCCATTAAAAGAAGTACTTTACAGGAGCACTTGGCTGCTGCAGGCTACAGCAGCTCCCAGATGAGGATTTACCGTGACAGCCCTGTAGCGG
>JAAYJK010000015.1 GCA_012522955.1 Syntrophomonadaceae bacterium | reverse complement strand
CATCATTTGCCTTTAAAAATGGCCTTCCTCTTTTCCACAAAAGCCTGCATGCCTTCTCTTTGGTCTTCGGTAGCAAAAGTGCTGGCCCAAGCCACAGCTTCAAATTCAATGCCCTGCTTCTGATCTGTATCAAGGGCTAAATTTATGCATTGTTTAGCCAGTTTTAAGGCTATTGGTGCTTTTGCAGCAAACTTGCCTGCCAATTTTAGGGCTTCTTCCAGCGGGTCTTCAGCCACTATATCTACTAAGCCGTATTCTGCAGCTTTAGTAATATTGATAATGTCACCAGTGTAAATCATCTCTTTGGCCCGGGATGGACCGACAATTCTAGGCAGGCGCTGGGTTCCCCCAGCACCGGGAAATATACCAAGATTTATCTCAGGAAATCCTAATTTGGCATTGGGAGCGGCTATCCTCATATCGCATGCTAATGCCAGTTCCAGCCCGCCGCCTAATGCAAATCCAGATATAGCGGCAATAACCGGTTTAGGAAAATCCTCTATTTTAGTAAATGTGTGCCGGAAGGAAAATTCTTTCGCTTCCTCGGGGCTCAAGGTAAGCATGTTGGAGATGTCTGCTCCGGCTGCAAAATTTTTCTCCCCGGTAATCACTACTGCTTTTACTAAAGAATCGCCGTCCATTTCGTCAAAAACCCTGTCCAACTCCAGAACCATGCCTTTATTCAGTGCATTCAGCGCTTTTGGTCTGTTTAAGGAAACTACTGCTACTCCGTTTTGGGTTTCTACATTAATGAATTCATAATTCATAAGCTGACCTCCGTTAAAAAACGTCCTGTAAATTATTTCTTATACTCATAGAAACCGCTGCCGGTTTTCCGTCCGTATTTACCAAGAGCATATCTTTGAACGATCGCCGGACTAGGTTTGTCTTTTACATCGCCGGTTTCCTGGAATCTTTCCATTAAAACGTTATATTCCAGATCAATTCCGGTAAGATCCAGCAACTCCAGCGGGCCCATGGGATGTCCCAGTCCATTGCGCACAGCATTGTCAATGTCTTCGATAGAAGCAATACCCTGATCCAACAGGTAGCAGCCTTCCTTAGTAATGGCACTGAAAATACGGTTAGCAACAAAGCCGTAAATTTCTTTATTTACACGGGTGGGAACCTTGCCCAGTGCCCGGCTTACTTTAAGTACTGTTTCCACTGTTTCTTCCGAAGTATGGGGGCCCTTTACCACTTCAACCAGCTTCATTACTAAAGCCGGATTAAACCAGTGCATATTCAATACTTTATCCGGACGGTTGGTGGCATCAGCGATCCTGGAACTTACTATATAGGAGCTGTTGGTAGCCAGAATGGTATGGGAAGGACAAATTCTATCGAGATCAGCAAAAAGCTCCCGTTTTATGTTAAGGATTTCAATAGCAGCTTCGATTACCAAATCAGCATTTCTGGCAGCCGTTTCCAGGCTGTCAGTGAAATTGATACGACCTTTTACTGCCTCAACTTCTTCAGCTGACATTTTGCCCTTTTCCAGTCGGCCACTCAGCCATTTCACCGCAAAAGCCTCTGCTTTTTTCAGCGTTTCTTCGCTAATATCTGTACAATACACTGTAAACCCGGAGACAGCAGCCTGCAGAGCTATCTGATGCCCCATATTCCCTGCGCCTACAACACATATTGTCTTAACTTCCATCTCTTGTTCCTCCTATTTCGATTATTAGTATTTTATATAGTATTAAATATATTTAACGCAATAATTACACCAATTTAAGATGCTATGCTCCTTTTATATCACCGTCATAAAATCTTATTTTTAACTCAATAAGCCAGTTTATCTCAGGTAGCTTAAAAAATCAAGATTATCTATTCAGATTGCTTGCAATAAGTATGCCAAGCTATGCAAAATCTATGAGTTTATTTTACACATAACAAGTTAAATGTAATAAAACTGCCCATAGTGCGGCCAAAGACAGAATCAAAAAACCATCACAGCGATTTTGTGATGGCTTTTTTTTAGACTTATAATCCCTATTTGGCATATTAGATTTATTCCAGAATCACCGGAAACATTTCCGGGTCAATCAGTATAGTAGTATT
>JAAYJK010000014.1 GCA_012522955.1 Syntrophomonadaceae bacterium | reverse complement strand
ACCCATTGCTGCCGGTTGGTGTAAGTGGTAGCACGACTGACTCTGGATCAGTTCGCCAGGGTTCGAATCCTTGACCGGCAGCCATTTATATTTCTGGCCCCATCGTCTAGTGGCCTAGGATGCCGCCCTCTCACGGCGGAGACAGGGGTTCGACTCCCCTTGGGGCTACCAATCTTATTCGGAACTTCTAGCATCCAAATATATTAGCCGGGCATGACCCCGGCTTTTTGCTTTCATATTATTCCTTATTAACCATGTTAATATTTGTTTGCAAGAAATTCTGGAAGTATAAACCTGATTAATAAACCAGTCAGTAATGTGTATATAATAGGCTTTACGCTGGTTCTCTAGTATAGCTAGTCATTTAAGATCCTCATTTTTAATAGTGTTTACCGCCTGACCATCAACATAAGCCTCAGCAAACATGTAAGCGATTATAGACCCAAAGGCGCCTATCATGGCGGCCACCTGGGCAATAGTGTTCTCCGGAACCTTGGCCAGAACTAGGGCAGAGGTGGTCAGTCCGGCTAACAAGGCCCAGAACTTCCGGCTGGAGAGTTTTTTAGCCCAGTCTATTTTCACTTTTTTAATCCCCCTTATAGCTGCTAAGTCTATTGATCATTATCCACAACAAGTATAGAGGCACGGCTTGGACCAGCTTTTCCTCACTCTGCCATTGCTCCGGGTTGTTTACTAAACCTTTTTGAGTCAATTCTTTCAAGGCTGTTTGGCCCTCTTCAATCATCCATTTTTCCAAGTCCACTTCTATCACTTCCTTTTGTAGTTTTGCGTATAGATCGGACCAGGGGAAATTCTGGCCTGGACATTCTGTAGCCATAAGGTCTTTGTGGCCTATAACCGGCAGATTGGGATATCTTTTTCTGATATTTAGGATCAGAGTCAGCAGCTCCTTCATCTGAGCATCACTAGGCCTTTGGTAATCAAAATTGCCGATAAGGCAGATACCTATCCCATTACTGTTGGCTTCGTGAGCTGCATCCTGGTAAGCGTGTGCGCCTACCGCCCATTCCGGCCTACCTTTATAGACATCTCCATTATGATAAATAAGATAATGGTAACCTATGCCTATCCATCCTCTGTTCTGATGCCACCTATGAACATCGTTTATGCTAGTATTAATGTCACTGGCTGAATGATGAATTACTATTTTCTCCGTTTTTGATCTTACTTGGAAGCTGCCCTTAAACAGGAGTTTGGCATCAAGTATTTGCATAATTGCCCCTCTCTTACTACTTGGGAGTTGCTTAGCCAGCCCTCGACCGGAACTCCCTCTTTAGTAATATATGCCGGAACTGTCCTTTTGTGTGTTTTACAACTGCTGCCAAGCAAATATCCCAAAACTTTTATTGAGTGCTATAATGAAAATTAGAGATGGATTATCGGAATTTATAATATGGGGGGGAATATGGGGAAATGACTGCACCTCTTGTGCTTCACTGTGATTCTACCGCCGCCCAGGCTTCAGATTTTTTACTTCAACATCAGCTAGACGGGGTAAGAGTAGTTGACGATAATTATGAGGTACTAGGCTTGATCAATTGGAACCACCTGCTGAAAGTAATCTCAGCTGGCCTGCCTTATGATACACCCATTCATACCATAATGTCCCAGGACAGAGAAAGTCTGCGCATCCTGGACGAATTGCAATATTCTGTTGATAGCGATGAGGATTATAGACCAGAAGAGGACAACCGAGCTTTGTACAACCTGACTATCTCTTTCTTTGATATTCTCCAGAAGAAACAACAGGAATGGGATGTTTGTCTAAACTCTATATATAACCCCCTGGTAGCGGTAGATGATAACGAACGAATCACCCTATTCAACCGATCCTTGGAAGATGTTTCGGGCATATCTGCTCAAGATGCTTATGGGAAACAGATAAGCGAAGTCTTTGATATGAGTGGATTGGGTAAGATTATCAAAAGTGGAGAGAAAGAAAAACTGCAAAAAATTAAATACCAGGGGAAAACCCTTCTGTCCAATCGAGGGCCTATTACAGTGGATGGCAAGATTACCGGTGCCGTGGCTTGTTTACAGGACATATCTGAATTAGAAAGCGTTGTAGAAGAACTGGAAGTAACCAGGAAACTCAATCAGCAGTTGGATGCTATTTTCGAATCCTCCTACGATGGTTTATACATAACTGATGGGGAAGGTAAAACCCTGCGCTTGAATAAGGCCTTTGAGCGCATTATGGGAGTTTTTTCCAGAGAGTGTGTAGGACGCAACATGGCTGATTTGGTTAAGGAAGGTTATTTTACTAGATCTGGCACCCTGCTGGTACTGGAAAGAAGGCACTCAGTAACTATACCGTTACAATCCAAAACTGGAAAAAATGCTCTGGTTACCAGCAACCCAATTATGGATGATGAGGGCAATATCGTTCTAATAGTTACCAATGTACGTGATTTGACTGACTTGATTAAACTGGAACAAGAGCTGGAAGATGTCAAGGTATTAAGAGAACGGGAATTTGAAGCTATTTTGGCATCTTCCTTCGATGGCTTATATATTACCGATGGACAGGGCAAAACCCTGCGGGTAAATAAAGGTTTTGAACGCATTACCGGAATAATGAACGAAGAAATAAGCGGACGCTATATGCAAGATTTGATCAGAGATGGGGTTTATACGGATTCCGGCAGTTTGCTGGCTATAGAAAAAAGGGAAACGGTTACGGTTCCTCTCAAGGCCAACAAAAAAGACATACTGGTTACCAGCACCCCCATTTTCGATAACAATGGACAAATAATGATGGTAGTTACCAATGTGAGAGACATGACGGAATTAAAGGCTTTAGAACATCAACTAGAGCAAGTTGAAGGATTAAGGCGCAAAGAACTGGATGCCATTATTGACTCTTCCTATGATGGTCTGTATATTACCGATGGAGATGGCAACACCCTGCGACTCAACCAAGCTTTTGAGCGCATAATGGGAGTTACCTCTGAGGAATGCGTAGGACGTAATATGGCTGAACTGGTACAGGAGGGCGTATTTACCCGTTCCGGGACCCTCTTGGCTATCAAATCCGGACAAACAGCAACTATAACTTTACAGTCCAAAACTGGCAAAAGCGCCCTGGTTACCAGTAACCCCATTTTTGATGAGGACGGGCAAATTATACTGGTAGTTACCAACGTACGTGATATCACTGAACTGAATGAGCTGCAGGGCAAAGTTGAACAATTAGAAGGATTGAGCCGTATGTATCAGGTACAACTCAATCAATTGAAAAGCTCAAAAAGCTGTATATTGCACTCTGATAAGATGAGAAAACTATTGAAAATGGTCAATCATGTATCAACGGTTGACTCCACCGTTCTTATCTTAGGCGAATCGGGAGTAGGAAAAGAAGTTGTTACGGATATCCTGCATGCCAGCAGTCCCAGGGCCAATAAACCCTTTATTAAGGTTAATTGCGGTGCCATCCCTGGAAATTTACTGGAGTCAGAATTATTTGGCTACGAACCAGGAGCCTTTACCGGAGCCAGTAAGAGTGGCAAGGCAGGTATGTTTGAACTGGCCGATGAGGGTATTCTGTTTTTGGATGAGATAGCGGAAATGCCTCTGGATCTGCAAGTCAAGCTTTTGCGCGTATTGCAGGACAGTAAGATAATGCGTATTGGAGGAACCAGGGAAATAGCAGTGGATGTAAGAATTATCGCCGGCACCAATCGCAATCTGCAGAATATGGTGGCGGACCAACTGTTCCGCAAGGATTTGTATTATCGTCTTAATGTGGTGCCGATCTTTGTGCCTCCCCTGCGGGAACGCCGAGAAGACATACCTGTTTTGAGCAAACATTTCATGGAAAGATTCAACCGCAGGCATGGTATGAATAAGCGGCTATCAGCTGAAGTATTGAAGAATTTTATCTCCTATGATTGGCCAGGTAATGTAAGAGAATTGGAAAACCTGATTGAACGCCTGGTGGTAACCACCCAACATGATATAATCAGTCTTGATGACTTGTCAGCTTGGTCAGAATTGGAATCTACTTCCAGACACCGAGTCGAGATTGTGCCTTTAAATACTGCTGTGGAGAATACTGAACGCAGCTTGTTGCAGGAAGCTTTTACCTTATATAATTCCACCTACGCTATAGCTCGGGCATTGGGGGTTAGCCAACCTACCGTAGTACGTAAGGCGGCCAAATATGGAATTGTTAAGCCCAAATAATGATCCCAGCCGGGCTTATTAATTATAATGATGAAACTGGACATATTTAAGTTATTAGCTATGGGCAACATAAGGAAGCCGGCATTACTTGCCAGCTTCCTTATTCGCAACACTGCTTGAAACAACTATTTTCTTATACTCCAGCTAATACCTTTTTGTTGATTTTGCGCCAGATATTCATCTTCTCAGCTTCTTTGATCAGTTCATCTCTAAAATCTGGATGGGCTATTTCAATCAGAGCCTCGGCTCTCTGCCAGGTACTCATCCCTTTCATGTTAGCTATACCATATTCGGTAACCAGCATATGAGTAGCAGTTCTGGGATCAGTTACAATGGCTCCTGGACTTAATATAGGACGAATCCTGGATTTAACTTCACCTTTAGCACTGATAGTAGAAGGCAAACAAACAAAGCTCTGACCGCCCTTAGATTTATAGGCTCCTTCAACAAAGTCTAATTGCCCACCGGTTCCGCTTATATGCCTGGTGCCTACGCTCTCTGCACATACTTGCCCAAATAAATCTACTTCGATACAAGCATTTATGGATACAAAGTCATCAATTTGAGCAACTACAAAAGGATTATTAGTGTAATCGACTGAAAATGAAGCCAGTCCTGGATTGTCGTCTAAATAATCATATAGTTCCTGACTGCCCATAGCGAAAGAATATACCTGTTTGTACCGGTCGATATTTTTACAAGCTCCCGTAATTTTACCGGCTTTGTACATCTCCAAATATGCATCCACATACATTTCTGTATGCACACCCAGATTCTTCAAATCAGATGCTGCCACCATGTTTCCTACCGCATTAGGAGTACCACCGATACCCAGCTGAATACAGTTGCCATCATATAAGCGTCCGATAATATGCTCGGCTATCTTGGTTTCAACCTCAGAAGGCTTAGCTGATCCCAATACCATTATTGGCTCATTTCTGCTTTCCATTATATAATCTACCTGCGTAACATGGACACATTCCTGATTTCCTCCCAGGCAGCGGGGCATCTTATTGTTAACTTCCAGTATGGTTATTTCAGCCGTTTCCATCATTGCCCAGTTGTTTACAGCACTTCCGCCAAAGTTGAAATATCCATGTTTGTCCATAGAACTTACCTGAATAACTGCCACATTGTCAGGCGTACAGTCTTTCCTGGTCATCATAGGATTTTCATGAAATTTCATGGGGATATAATATAGATTTTTACCAATAAATTGTTTATCATGACCTGCTACATGCCAGCTGTTCCAGGTGAAATGTTCCCCGCTAGGATCAGCTTCTGACGTGAAATGCTGATAAGCACCTATATCGCAGCGTATGTTCACATCCCATAATTCATCTTTCCTTTTAGCAAGTGCTTCATCGAAATCCCGTGCACAGTTAATGCCAAAACCATATTCCACCCAATCTCCCGATTTAACTAACTTGGCCGCTTCATCAGCAGTTACCAGTTTGCTTTTATATTCTTCTAACCACTTTTGATACATGCGCTTTCCCCCTTCATGGTAATAATAGATTCTCCTTAACGAAGAGCTTTATACCGCCCAACTTCTTGTTATAATGCTTTGCTCGTCGTATAGAGGGTTTTTCCCCGGTACATTTACTCGTTGTAATAACTCGTCATTATTGCTGCCTACAATCATATCCGTCTGGGATATATGAATACATTCTTGGTTCTTCTTGTTGCCTTCCAGAATACGCTCATTTATTTCCAGAATCACGTACTCAGCCCTTTCGTAATATGGCCTGAAATGATTCTTCTGAGAAAGGTTGCTGTCAAACCAAAAGTATCCATCTTTATCCATGGGACTGACGGTAGCCAGAAAAATAGGGGCGGAGCTATCCTGTTTTGGAGAATGGTCCAATTTAGGATAGCTTCTCCCTTTTGTTCCCCCTTCATGAACCTTTTCTCTTTCCCTTTTCCTTAGATTCATACCCTCATAAAACTTGAAATGCTCCTCGCTGAAGTCAGCATCCATAGCGTAATACCCGCAGGTAATGTCATTACAGATTATCTCGACTCTGATCAGCTCATTTTTTCGCATAGCCAGAGCACGATCAAGTTCATTTATACTGCATATTCCAAAAGCATAGATCACCCGATCACCAGACTTGACTACTTTAACTGCTTCTTCGGCAAAAGTAAATTTTCGGGCGTATTCATCTGTGTATTTCAAGATCATTTCTAAGCTACCTCCATTAATATAACCGTTTGAGCTAAGGTTTTTCTTATTGGGGGTGGAACCAAACTGTCCCACCCTCATAATGTCTTTTTACTTCCCATTATTTATGATGGATTAAGATTATAAAGTCATCCGCTGATCCCCCATCCCTTAATCGCATCATTTTTCTCCGGCATAGATTATTCAACCGGAACAGATTCTTTATCAATTTACAATAACGCCGTTTCCGGTACGTCAATGGCACTTCTGTCGCCTGCTTTCATGGACTTCTCGAATCCAAAGACGTCGGTAACATGGTTCATGATATAGAACTTGGCGCTGGCGATTTTGCCCTTGTAGAAATCGGCGTCGAAGTGGTCATCACCCAGTTCAGCCAGTTTCTTGGCTGCCAGGATGGCCTGGGAAAGCAAGAGTTTGCCGCAGTAGACTCTGGCCCCTGAATGCATGGTCCGGGTGGAGAAGAGCTGTTTCATCTGCTTATCGCCGGCGGTCCAGGCTGCATTCATTTCCACGATGTTTTTGAAAGAGCTCATGGCTTCTGCCATCATATCAAATTCAGCTGCGAATTCATCAGTCTTTTCATTGGCTACAAACTCATCGATTTCTGCTACCCATTTTCTAAACGGTGCACCGTCTTTCATGGTGAATTTGCGTCCGGTATAGTCCTGGGACTGAATAAAGTTGGTTCCTTCCCAGATGCCGTGAATGACGCAGTCCCGGTACAGTGAAGCGGGAGCATACTCTTCCATGAAACCATAACCGCCGTGACACTGGATAGCTTCCCCGGTCAGGATCCTGGCCATGTCAGATGAATAGGCCTTGCACAGCGGGTTGTTGATGGCGAACATGTCACCATAGTATTCTCTCTCTTCCGGGGTAGCAGCATCTACTTCCAGATCGCGGAAGAGATAGGAAGTATAAATCAAAGCCCGGAGGGCTTCCATACCGGATTTCTGGAACATCAGCATGCGGCGTACGTCTTCGTGCTCAATAATCCGAACGCTGGGTCCCTTGGGGTTGGTGGAATGCTTGCTCTGTACCCTAATTTTGGTGTAATCCAGAGCTGCGTAGTAAGCAGAAGTTATGCAGCCCAGGGTGAACAAACCGGTGTTCAGGCGCTCTTCGTTCATATAGGCAAACATCTGTGACATTCCTTTGCCGCGTCCATCTACCGGTTCTTTTTCTCCTACCATCCAGCCATAGCAATTGTCGTTTTCACCCATGGCCAGTGTAAGAGTAGAAGAACCATGGATACCCATCTTGTGCTCAATATTAACGGAAGTTACATCGTTCCATTTGCCCAAGGAGCCATCTTCGTTAACCCAGAATTTGGGTACGATAAACAGGGAGATACCAGCGGTACCGTCTTTAGCTCCTGGGGTCTTGGCCAACATCAGGTGGACAATATTCTCTGCCAGGTCATGGTCACCGGAGGTGATAAAGCACTTCTGTCCTTTAAGCTTATACAGGCCGGGAGTATCGGTTGGGAATGCCTTACTTTGAACTGCGCCCACCTCGGATCCTGCACCCGGTTCGGTCAGGCCCATGGTTCCGCCCCATTCACCGGTGAACATCTTGGGCAGAAACATATCCTTTTGCCTTTGGGTACCATAGTCCTGGAGCACAGTAGTAGCACCCTGGGTCAGACACCAGAACATGACTATGGCTGCAGATGCGGCAGATTGCATCTCCAGAATGGGAGCATACCAGGCCAGGGGTATCTTGCCATCGCCTCGGAATCCGAACTGGGGTCCTAACTCAGCATCCATAACCGTTTTGTACACATTCTTGAATGAATCAGGAGTTTCAACAGCATGCTCGTCGCCACCTACAAAGGTAGCTCCAATTTCGTCGGCATCTTTGTTGGCCGGGCACATAACGTCACGGCAGACCTTATAGTTAACATCCAGGAAACTATCGATATCATCGATTCCATAATATTCTTTGTAAGCATCCAGGGACAGAAGCTTATTCATATCCAGCCATTCTTTTACAACGAACTTAATATCACGGGTATTCATCAGAAAATTGTTATGCGGCATTATAATCCCCCTCATTTTTTATTGTTTTTTTCAGAAATTGGACCCGCTGGGAAAGATAAATCAGCCAACGGGTTCCCAATAATTTTGCGTACAAGACTGCTAAACAGGTTTAAAGTACCTGTTCAATAATCACAGTTGTGCCCATGCCGCCGCCGATACACAGGGTAGCCAGACCGTATTTGGATTTTCTCTTCATCATTTCATAACAAAGAGTTACTAGTATTCTAGCTCCGGATGCACCGATGGGATGACCAATGGCTACTGCACCGCCGTTGACGTTTACTTTCTCCATGTCGCCCCATCCCATGTCGCGGCCTACTGCAATAGACTGGGCAGCAAATGCTTCGTTGGCTTCGATGAGGTCCAGATCAGCAACGGTCAGTCCGGCTTTGGCCAGAGCTTTTTGACTGGCTGGAACAGGTCCCACACCCATGATGTTGGGATTAACACCACCGGAAGCATAGCTTACGATTCTGAACAAGGGTTTAACTCCCAATTCTTTGGCTTTATCAGCAGACATAACTACAAATGCAGCTGCGCCATCATTGATCCCGGATGCATTGCCGGCAGTTACGCTGCCACCATCCCGTTTAAATGCGGGTCCCAGTTTGCCCAGGGATTCTGGGGTGCTTTCACGAGGATCTTCATCGGTATCAAAAACGATTTCTTTTTTCTTTTGTTTTACCACAACCGGCACGATTTCGTCTTTGAACCGGCCCTCTTTAATGGCAGCTAGAGCTCTCTGCTGGCTTCTCAGGGCAAATTCATCCTGTTCTGCCCGGGTAATTCCATATAATTCGTTAACGTTTTCTGCGGTAATCCCCATATGGTAGTTGTTAAAAGCTTCCCACAGACCATCTTTGATCATGAGGTCAATCAGGGTGCCGTTGTTCATTCTGTATCCATAGCGGGCGCTGGGCAGTGCAAATGGAGCCATGCACATATTTTCAACACCACCGGCTAACACCACATCCACGTCACCGGCCTTGATCAACTGGGCCGCTAGGCTAACGGCTCTCAAACCAGAACCACAGACTTTATTGATGGTAAAAGCTGTACTGGTATCAGGGATACCAGCTTTGATGGCGCACTGACGTGCAATGTTTTGTCCTAATCCGGCCTGCAGAACACAACCGAAGATTACTTCTTCAACTGCATCGGCAGCAATGCCGGCTCTCTTGATAGCTTCTTCCATTACTAGAGCTCCAAGAATATGTGATGAGGTATCTTTCAGAGCTCCATTAAAGGAAGCCACCGGGGTACGACATGCACTTACGATTACAACTTCTTTTGACATAAATATCTTCACCCTCTCTAATCATTTGGTTATTTTAAGTAAAATCAGTAGTCCGGCTAGTTAGCGAATCTACTTATAGCTAAAAAATCCTTCTCCGGTCTTACGTCCCAGTTTACCGGCCCGAACCATCTTTACCAGCAAGGGACAGGGACGATATTTGGGATCGCCAAACTCTTTATATAGTGTTTCCATAATACTGAGGCAGATATCCAGTCCAATCATATCAGCTAAAGCCAAAGGACCCATAGGATGCCCTGCTCCAAATTTCATGGAAGTATCTATATCAGCAGCATTGGCTACCCCTTCCATTAAGGCATACATGCCTTCATTTAACATGGGAATCAGTAGGCGGTTAACTACAAAACCTGGAGCTTCATTGATTTCTACCGGAGCCTTGCCCATTTTTTCTGATAGTTCCTTGATGGCATCATAAGTGGCCTGGCTGGTATTAGCTCCCCGAATTATTTCCACCAGTTTCATAGCTGGTACCGGGTTAAAGAAATGCATTCCGATTACTTTATCGGCTCTGCCGGTGGCGGCAGCAATCTCGGTAACACTCAAAGCTGAGGTGTTGGAGGCCAGAATACATTCGGGTTTGCAAATAGAGTCCAGTTCTTTAAAGATGGTTTTCTTGATATCCATTACTTCCAGAGCTGCTTCAATTACCAGATCACAGTCAGCTGCAGCTGCCATGTCTACGGTACCTGAAATCCGTCCCATAATAGCTGCTTTGTCTTCAGCACTCATTCTGCCTTTGTCAACGTTCTTGCCCAGGAGCTTGTCAATTCCCGCTATACCCCGGTCAACAAATTCCTGCTTGATATCGCGTACAATTACTTCGAAGCCGGCCTGGGCAGCGGTCTGAACAATACCTGCTCCCATAGTGCCTGCACCAAGTACCATTATTTTCATCTAAATACCCCCTATTGGAATATAATCCTTCTTTTGTATCTATTATCTACCGGTGAAATTAGATTTGCGCTTCTCAATAAAAGCGCTCATTCCCTCTCTCTGGTCTGCAGTAGCAAAACAAAGGCCGAAGGCATCAGCCTCTATAGTCATACCGCGATTAATATCGGTTTGCAGACCTTCATTAGCAGCGGCTTTACACAGTCTAACCGCTACCTGACCCTTGGCCAGGATCCGCTTGGCAGTAGCCTTGACCACTCCCATCAGTTCCTCCGGTGCCTGTACGGAATTAACCAGGCCCACCCGGCAAGCTTCATCGGCTCCGATGACATCGGCCGTATAGAGAAGCTGCTTGGCCATACCGGCTCCAATCAAACGAGTCAAGCGCTGAGTTCCACCAAAACCAGGTATAATTCCTAAACCTACTTCTGGTTGTCCAAATTTGGCATTGCTTGATGCAACGCGAAAATCGCAGCACATGGCCAGTTCGCAGCCACCACCAAGAGCAAATCCATTGACCGCAGCAATCACAGGTTTTTCCATGGTTTCGATCATCATAAATACTTGCTGACCCAATGCGGCAAAACTCCTGGCTTCCATGGCCGACAGATTTTGCATATAGGCTATGTCGGCTCCAGCCACGAAAGCCTTATCACCGGCACCAGTAATAATCAGCACATCTATGGAATCGTCCTGGGCAATTGCTCCAATAGCTTCTTTCAGCTCCAACAGAGTATCCTGATTGAGAGCATTAAGCGCCTTGGGTCTGTTAATGTACAGTGTTGCTATTCTATCTTCTGTTTCAAGCAACAGATTCTCGTAGGTCATAAACCTCCCCCCTCTAACAATATCTCCAAAATAACTTAGCCGGCTTAACCCGACTATGGTTGGAATTCCTTCTCCGTCTCCCCTCCTCTCGATTTGCATTTTATATAAATATAATAGGAAATATGCGATTGGCTATTTTCCATTAGATATCCTCTTTTCTTTTGAACAGATCCAAGATTGCCTGATCAGAAAAAGAGGGGGTCTACTGTTATATAGCGAATAAAAGGGTATGAGTGGTAAAGGGGCATGACCGCTCTATAACAGTAGATAATAATATGAGAAAATGTGTTAATGGGATTATGATATAGTTATGTTGCGCATCTAATCTATTATTAAAGCAATAAACATGCCAGCAAGACAAACTTGTAGTAATTTTGCCCATAATGCCCAAATTTCGAGCTTTGTTTCATTCCTGAACCTAAGCTTCTTCCTACCTTTAATTCATTTTTGTATTGTTTTGTGATTCATTCTTGAATCCCGTATCTTTTTTTCCCTTGATTTTAGCCAACTATAAGCTGCCGGATAGCTAAGCCACGCTTTTTATTCACAGCTGGCAGTCAATACATTATTGCATCATTTGCTCATAGATGATGATCTGCCCCTATTACCCGTTAGTGCCTGTCATTAAAATTTAGGCAACAGCAAATAATAACAATAAGTTCTTTACCTGGATGCTGCCGGCAGGTTACAATAGTGTGGTGTTATGTGTCATTGATATAAGCACAGGAGCGTTTTGTTTTGAAAGACAGGAGTGAAAAAATGAGAACACTGGTAGCTACTATGATGCCTAATTCTAAAGGAAAAAATGTTTTCTGCTCAACTAACAAGGTCAGCGAACAACAGATGAGAATTATTCGCAACACTGATTGGTCTGAACTGGAGGGTTTAGGGTTTACCTTTATAAACTTGACGTCACCTGAATACCCAAACATTAGAGGAAAAGCGATCTTTTTTGAGGGACATTTGGACGAAATGGGCAGAGCGCTCAGAAGTGTTGAAAGGTCAGTTAATTAGTACATACTTAACGGTGGCGAGTCTGTAGGGGCGACCTGTGGTCGCCCGAGACGGTACGAAAAGTCTTAAAAAGTGCAAGTTGGGTCGCCAAAGTGGAGGATAATGTAGTATTTCAGGGCCACAAATAAGCCTCCAGCCCTTAATATGGCAAATAAGCAGCATCAAGTGGGACGATTGTAAACTGTACAATAGTTTTCCGACAGTCTGGCCCGCAACGATTACTAGTTTTTCGGTGCATATTATTGATATATAGGTAACGGCGGGCGGTCAAAGACCGCCCCTACAAAATTTGGAGATTAGAAAGATTGAGTAAATGGGGATAAACCATTTTCGTGTAAACCCCTGCCTTCTTAGCTAATTCGTATCCTAATAAACTTCCTTTTGCCTACTTGTACTACAATGCCGTCTTTTATCTGCAGGTTTTCTTCTTCAAATTTTTCCCCATCAACCCTGACGGCACCCTGTTGCAGCATACGGCGTCCATCACTGCTAGAACTAACCATATTGTTTTCCTGCAAGAATTTAGGCAGCCACACTTCTTGGGCTGGAATTTGTACCTCTGGTATATCCTGGGGTATATCTCCTTGGGAATAAACCAGTTTAAACCTGGCTTCAGCCTTTTCTGCTGCCTCGGCGTCATGATACATGGTGATCAGTTCTTTGGCCAAACTGATTTTAGCATCCCGGGGATTGATTGCACCTTGATCCATTTTGGCCTGGGTGGCTTCAATCTGGTTCATGGGTATTCGAGTAAGTAGTTCGAAATATCTGCTAATTAGTTTATCGCTGATGGACATAGTTTTACCAAACATCTCATAAGCATCATCATTAACTCCGATATAATTACCCAGACTTTTACTCATTTTCTGAACCCCGTCCAAACCTTCGAGTATGGGCATCATTAAGGCAATTTGCGGTTCATAGCCATATTCCCGCAAGAGATGACGGCCAACTAAAAGATTAAATTTCTGATCGGTACCACCTAATTCTATATCAGCTTCCAACACCACCGAATCATAACCCTGCATTAATGGATAGAGAAATTCGTGCACTCCTATAGGAAGACCTTCTTTATATCTATTATCAAAATCATCTCTTTCCAGCATACGGGCTACGGTATACTTTCCGGCCAGCCTGAGTACCGCCTCCAAATTCATATCCATAAGCCACTTGCTATTAAAATGGACAATGGTTTTTTGTGGGTCCAATACTTTAAAAATTTGTTCCTGATAAGTAGCGGCATTTAATTTGATCTCTTCTTCACTCAGCTGTTTTCGAGTCTCAGATTTGCCGCTGGGATCACCAATACGACCAGTGGCATCTCCGATAATAAGGTGAACTTCGTGCCCCAGGTCTTGAAATTGTCTCAATTTATTTAGAACTACAGTATGACCCAGATGGATATCTGGAGCAGTAGGATCCAGCCCTAACTTAGCCCTAAGAGGTTTCTTTTCCTTTATAGATCTATACAGCTTTTGTTTGAGCTCTTCCTCAGGTACGATTTCTGCAACCCCACGGCGTATTATGGCCAGTTGTTCATCTACCTGCTGCATTATTGTATTATCCACATAATTACCTCCTTGTCGAAAAAATCATAGCACAATATCCGAAGTATGTGCAATAATTAGACGAATATACATGTATTACCTGCAGGGATGATTATATTCCGTGAGGGTTAGGGCAGGAGAAAGTGCTGTTCCTGTCTAATGATTAATTATACTAAGTCCAGGAGGATTAATATGAGTCAAAGCAAAAAATCAAACAAGAAAGATCCTAGATGGAAGATATTTATCAGAAGATTAATTACGTTTTTCCTTATTATGGCTATAGTTGGTTTAGTTGGACTAATAGGAGTATTTGCGGTAGCCGCCTACGATTTGCCCGAGTGGGATCCTGAACTGCTGTCTGGTGCCAAAACCACCATCATTTATGATGATGAGCAGGAATATGCAGCCGGATTGCATGCAGGGGAAAACAGAACTGAAGTAAGTTTGGACCAAATTCCTCAAGATTTTATTGATGCCTTTATCGCTACTGAGGATAGAGGTTTTTATGAACATCATGGTATCAATTATCGAGGAATTGCTCGTTCCTTGCTTAACAATATCACTTCGGGAGACTTGAAAGGGCAGGGCGCCAGCACCATTACTCAGCAGTTAGCCAAGAATGCCTTTTTGTCTTTTGAAAAAAAATGGGAACGCAAAATCAAAGAAATTCTGCTGGCCTTTAAGATTGAGTCAGCCTATTCCAAAGATGAAATACTTACCATGTATTTAAACCTTATCAACTTTGGATCTGGCGCCTACGGGGTTCAGGCAGCAGCCGAAACCTATTTTGATAAAGATGTTAGCGAATTGAGTCTGGCCCAGTGCTCCATGCTGGCCGGAGTCCCTAACGCTCCTTCTCTAAACCCTTTCCAGAATTATGAATGGTCAAAAACACGACAAAAAGTAGTACTGGATAATATGGTTGAAGCCGGATATATTGACCGGGCCACGGCTGATGAGGCTTATGCGGTGGAGCTGGAGTTCAAGCAAACCCATCCCTCCAATAGCCAGTATGGATACTATATCGACGCTGTTATAGACGAATCCATTGACATTCTCAGCGCCAAGGAAATATATAATGATCCCGAGTATGCTTTTTATAGAACCGGTTTAAAGATCTACACTACTATGAATGCCGATATGCAAAAATTTGCGGAAGATTATTTTGCTGATTCATCTCACTTCTTACAGCAGAAAAATGAACAGGGGGAACCGGTACAAGCAGCTATGGCCATATTTGACCATCAAACCGGTGGCATTAAAGCTGTTATGGGTGGTAGAACATATGAACAAAAGCGAGGATTTAATCGCGCCACTGATGCCTACCGTCAACCCGGTTCGGCTATAAAACCCTTAACTGTATACTTACCTGCTCTAGAAGATGGTTATATGCCTTTTTATACCTTGAATGACTCTCCCCTGTCTTACAAGGTTAGTAATGGAGTCTGGCAGCCCAGTAACCATGATGGAACCTACCGGGGATACATTACTATGCGAACAGCGGTTAAATACTCGGTTAATACCTATGCAGTACAATTATTGGATAAGGTTGGCATTCGTAATGGTTATGACTATGGCTTAAATCTCGGTTTGGAGCTGATAGACAAACCAGGTACTAATGACCTGGGCTTGGCTCCTTTGGCACTAGGGGGCTTAACCCGAGGAGTTACACCGGTACAAATGGCAAGTGCCTATGGCGCCATTGCCAACGGAGGGCTCTACCAAAATCCTCACTTTATAACCCGAATAGTGGATGAAGATGGGGGTGAATTGTATCGCTACCAGCCCAAGTCGCATCGGGCCATAAGTGAACAGGCCTCTTGGCTGATGACTAGTATGATGCGTACTGTGGTTGAATCTGGTACCGGTACCAATGCCAGAGTTTCAGGGGTGGTTACTGCTGGTAAAACCGGAACTTCTGAAGAATATATGGATTCATGGTTCTGCGGCTTTACCCCTGCTTATTCCATGGCAGTATGGATGGGCTTTGACAAGGAATATACTATGCGCAACTATCCTCCTCAGTATCCATCTGAGACTGCTTATGGAGGTAATTTCCCGGCCCGGGCCTTTTCAGCCATATTGAACCATGCTCACCAAAATTACAAGCCTGCCCCTCTGCCCATGCCCGGGGGCATAGTAAATGTTTCGTTTTGCTCGGTTTCGGGCAAACGGCCTAGTGAAGCCTGCCCGAAGGATAGAATCATTAGTGAATATTGTTTGAAAGATAAGGTACCTAGTCAAACCTGTGATTTACACCAATTGGTATCTGTATGCACAGAATCCGGAAAATTAGCCGGGCCCCATTGCCCCCAAGTGGAAATGCGCTCAATGGTCAATAATAGCGCCAAAGAAACCTGTGACATCCATACTCACCCCACTCTTCCAGGCCTGTTCACCCACGAGGTATATGTGTGCCGTGACCCCAGTCATGAAGGTAAACTCTACCAGGCTAATGTTCCTGGGGCTATGGAAATCGGAGGTTGTCCGGAGGAGTATCTGGACAAGATAACCCTGCAACCCGGGCAAACTCTGCCTCACTGCCCTATCAAAGATCACCAGACCAGTAAAAAGAAAGCCGGAGAAGTTATTCAGGATTTAATTGATCAGGATTAATATAATAAAACAAAAACAGTCTAAGACCCAGGATTTAGCCTGGGTCTTAGATGAGGAGGAGGAAATCAGCTTTATCAGTCTGGCTCCATGAGGACGTATTAACGGTAGTATTATTATACTTATGTCCATCCCTTCTAAGACCTTAAATTTTTACCAGCTATGTTTAATAAAACCAAAGACAAGGGGACGGTACGGTACCGTCCCCTTGTCTTTTCCTTATATGGACTATTTAAATTCAACTACGGTTACTCCATGTCCTCCCTCTTCTGGGAATCCATCTCTGAAGGTTTTTACTT
Source organism: Syntrophomonadaceae bacterium (assembly GCA_012522955.1). Lineage (GTDB taxonomy): Bacteria > Bacillota > Syntrophomonadia > Syntrophomonadales > Syntrophomonadaceae > JAAYJK01. Next base: position 36,441 of record JAAYJK010000014.1, on the reverse strand, counting down.
GAGGGTGAGTTTTTAGATACTTTTGCACTGCACTCCGTAAGGCTCCGGTCCCTTTGCCATGAATAAGCCGCACTGAATCCAAACCCACCAGCAGAGCATCAGCCAGGTATTTATCAATCTCCACTACTGCATCTTCAGATAATTTGCCTCTTACATCAATTTCTTTGGATATGCTCTGGGCTTTATGCAGGAAGCTTTCTCCCCGCCAGGGTTTTTCAGCAAGGACAGGTTGGGCCAATTTGATCAGATTTTCAGGCCGTACATTGAACTTCATACTGCCTACCTGAACACTGAGTTCCCCCTGGGCTCCATGACTGCCCAAGACATACCCTTTTTGCTTAACGTTTTTTATAAGTACATAATCTCCTTCTCCTATGCTACCTTCCTGCTCTTCTGCTTCCATCCATTCTAGGCCTTGATGGGCCTGGATTTCCTTGATTTTCTTTCTTTTTTCTTCAATCTCATGCCATTTAGGAGTTTTATCTTTACCTTTCAGTAGTTCCTTGAATTCCAGCAAAGCCTCGGCCGCCTCCTGCTTAACCCGCCTCAACTCTCGCTGACCTTCTTCCCTAGCCCGGTTGATTACTTCCAGTCTTTCCTGCTCCAACTCCTTCCTGGCTATATCCAACTTCTCTTGGTCTTTCATCAATTCTTCTTTTATCCGAATAACCTCTCTACTCTCGCGATCCAAGGTATAGTGGCTTTCCTTTAACTGACGAATCATATTGCCCACTTCCTTCTCTCGCTGTGGAACCAGTTCCCGAGCTTTTTGGACCAGGCTTTTATCCATACCCAACCTGGTAGCTATCTCAAAAGCATTGCTCTGACCAGGCATACCGGTAGTAAGTTCGTAAGTTGGCTGAAGACTTACCGGGTCAAACTCTACACAGGCATTTTCCACCCGTTGAGTGCTGTAAGCATAATTCTTTAATTCGCTCTGATGAGTGGTTACTACTACTTTACTTCCTTTGATCCGTAATTGCTCTAGAATTACATGTCCCAAAGCAGCTCCCTCTACCGGATCGGTACCAGCACCTAATTCATCCAAGAGCACCAGTGATCTTCGATCTGCGCCTTTAAGTATGCGAATTATATTGCTCATATGAGAGGAAAAGGTACTCAGGGACTGTTCAATACTCTGTTCGTCTCCAATGTCAACATAAACCGAATCAAAGATCGGTATCCGGCTTTTTTCCCGGGCCGGAATATACAAACCGCTCATAGTCATTAAGACCAGTAATCCTATAGTCTTTAAGGTAACTGTCTTCCCCCCGGTGTTAGGCCCAGTTATAACCAAGACATCGAAATCCAGTCCCAGTTCCACATCTACTGGAACCGCTTCTTCCCCCAACAGCGGATGCTTCCCCCGGTACATTTGCAATATACCCCTCATGTTGATAATAGGGCGAAATGAATACATTTTGTAAGCCAGGCGAGCCCGAGCAAAAATAAAATCTAACAAGGCTAAGAGGTCCTGGTTTCTTGCCAGCTCCTGTGAGGTGGATCCCACCAGATTGGAAAGCTCTCTTAGTATCCGCTCTACTTCTCTTTTTTCTTCCATCTGCAGGGTACGCATGCGATTATTCAATTCCACCACCGGCAATGGTTCTATATAAACGGTAGCGCCGCTGGCAGATTCATCATGGACTATACCCTTGACCACAGCTTTATGCTCTTGTTTCACTGGCACCACATATCGGCCATCTCTTTCAGTTACCAGGGCTTCCTGCAGAATCTTCTGATTCTCGCTGGAACGAATAAAATTCTGCAGGTATTCTCTGGTGCGATTACGGACAGTATTAATCTGGTTCCTGATGTTCCTTAGTTCGGGAGAGGCATCATCTCTAAGATGTCCATCTTCTCCTACTGCCCGATCTATTCTGTGCTCCAATTCCCGGTCCTCCACTAATCCAGCTAGCAGCTCGGATAAGAGAGGATATTTGCCCTCCCCTACATACCTTTTAGCCATACGCGATGCATAGAGCAACCGGTATATCTCCCTGAGTTCCGGAGAGATAAGCATTCCTCCCATCCTGCTTTTAGCCAGTAAATGATCCAGGATCTTGAGCCCGCTTAGAAAGCTGGGCTCACCAAAGCGCATTCTTTCCATGGCTTCTCCCGTCTCATCCAATCGCCGGTTAACGGCTTCGAAGTTATTGGTAGGAGTCATGGCATAAGCCCTGCCTGCTCCCCCCTCAAAAAAGGCCAAATCGGCCAACATATCCTGAATCTTATAATACTCCAGTTTATCCAGCACTTTTTTTTCTATCATATATACTCATCCTTTGATAACACTTGCACCATCATATTACTCCCCTATAATAATGGCCTCGGGTAAAGGGTGAAGAGGCACTTCGCTCCAGTTCTTCCCGATATGCGTGCAGCTGTTTATTACTATTGCTAACTAGATCTTCCAGGGCTTGACGATATAACGTAATCACCTGTACCACTTCTTCTTCTCTGCTGCGACGGGCTTCTATTCTAATTCCGCCCGCCCCCAGAGACATAATCTTATCCAGGTCATCGATCATGCACAAAGTACGAGAATTAAATACATAAAATCTGCAATAGCGGTCAGTAGCAATGGGAAAAATGTACCCCCTTTGATCTTTTATGGCATAGCGGTCCTGATGACAGAGCCCTGTGCAGCCTCCAAGTCCTGAGCTTAATAGGCCCTGTAAGACACAATATTGGGAGGTCATTAATATCACTTCTCCATGAACTATTAATTCTGCACCACTCAGGTCGGGCATAGCTTTTAATCGATTATAGTTTAGTTCCGGCGATATACAGGCCTTTTCTACCCCCAGTTCTTGTAGAAAACCCAGGGTATAAGGGTTAAAAATATTCATACTATAATCTGCTCTAACCTTCAGCTCATGATTCCAAGCCCAATACATGGATCCCAGGTTACCAGCCAGTATTTCTTCAAAACCTGCTGTTTTGAGTTCTTTAAAATCCTGGAATTCACTAGTTTTTTGAATTCTGGGTAAGGCAGGAATCAGTTGGCAGCCATAGCTCTGGGCATATTCTTTTATCTGTTTCAATCCTTGGGTGGTAATTCTGGGCTGTGGCCCTATTCCGGCCAGATCCAGATAAATTATATCGGCGCCGTTTTTGGCTGCCGCATAAGCTTGATCCAAGCCACTAAGGGCTATACTTAATTGGGGCTTGGCATGGTTCTTAACGCCGGGGCCCAAAGCCAAGAGTCGCCCCCGACCCTGACGGAAAGAATCCGCTTCCTCCCCGCTTGGTCGATTAAGGTTCAAGCTTATGGTCTTTAATGATTCTACTGCCAGTCGCCTGGTCTCGTTGATTTCACTGAAAGGCACTATCAAGTCGGCATCAGCCTGGAGTTCAAAACTCCCCAGATAAAATGGAGTGTTGCCCAGACGATCTATTTTATCCTTAAGCAGGCCCTCATCCAAAGGTTGGTTTTTGGCCGGTTGGGCTGGACTCTGACCATATTCTATAACTTCCTGGCCCTTTTCATCTCTCATGATTAGTTTTAAAGGCTTCCCTGCTTTTAGCACTGCCTTGACGTCTACCCGTATTTTATTGCTCTCAGCTCTTCCCATGGTACTCTGGGCTTCGGCAATAATCTCTTCATCATGAGTCTTGAAAACCCGATCATGAGGATATACCCGCTGATCCAATTTAAGCTCCACCATCTCCCCAGCCTGGGCAAAAGTTACCGGCACTCCTCCAACCATCATATTCTTAACGGTACAACTCGGATTTTTCCCGTGTTTAACCCAAAACTCCAGTCCATCTCCCAGAGCTATCCGGTCACTAAGCTTTACTGAGGTAATCAGGTTTTGATCCTGAGCGGTAACCCGGCCCGCATATACCCCCCTATTGTTTGGACGTTTGCTGCTTAAAAATTTATTGCGGTCAAAGACAAAATATCCACTGGAAAAACTGCGGTTAAATATTTTCAACAGTCTTTCCCTTACTGCTGGCCCTGGCCGAAAGCTGTCCTTTTCCCGGGTCAAGTCCAGTACTTCCCGATAAGCTCTGGTTACCACGGCAACATACTCCGGTCTTTTCATCCTCCCTTCGATCTTTAAGGAGTTAACTCCTATGCTCTGTAGTTCTGGCAGATAATCAATCAAGCATAAATCAGAGGGGCTAAGTATATATGGGCCGGCATCCGGAGTATGAAAAGCTTTACCCGAATCAAGGGAATGAAGCTCATAGGGCATCCGGCAAGGTTGAGCACATCGACCACGGTTCCCGCTTCTTCCTCCTACCATACTGCTAAATAGACATTGCCCTGAATAAGACAAACACAGGGCACCATGAACAAATACTTCTATTTCCAGATCCTTGGCCGCCCCTTTAATCTCCTGTATTTCCTGCAGACTCATTTCCCGAGCTAGAACTACTCGTTTTATGCCCTGTTGCTCCAGGAATTTTATGCCTTCGAGATTATGTACGGTCATCTGGGTGCTGGCATGCAGTCTTAGGCCTGGCAGTAGTTGCCGAAGCGCCTTCATAAGGCCTAGATCTTGGACGATAAGGGCGTCAATCCCAATATTATACAAACTCCAGGCATAATCCAGAGCGACTCTGAACTCTTCCTGATCGATGAGGGTATTTAAAGTTACATAAATTTTACGCTGCTTTAGATGGGCATATTCCAGCGCCCGAACTATTTCTTCGTCACTGAAGTTCGCTGCTGACTGCCGGGCGGAGAAACTCTTCCCTCCCAGGTAAACAGCATCGGCTCCATTCTCAATAGCCGCATGTAAAGCCTCCCGGTTGCCAGCCGGTGCTAATAGCTCCATTAAAATATTTTTCCTCCTTAATTGCCAGCCAAGGTTTACAGCTATTTTTATTCCGCCAGGCAAAGATCGGCCAAGACCGGAACTCAAGATTATACTACTCTGCCCTTTGGTATAATGTAAACTGCTGATTTGATTTTGGTTTCAGCTCTTATCCTTTAAGGCTGTAGGTAGCATCTCTTTTAACTCTTATTAATCCTCCGGCAGGAATTATCTCCAATCCTCTTTTCTCCAATTCGTCTAAAAACAAATTTAGGCCCAGAGAGTCACTGGCCATATGGCCGGCAATTATTACATTAAGGTGACTTTCCCGAGCTGCCTTGCGATGGTTGTCTGCCATGTGCATTCCTATAATGGTACCCACCCCCGCTGCAGCCAGTTTCTCATAAGACTTAGGAGAACCCCCAGTTCCTCCAGTCATTTTGATAAATATTTTTCCAGCCCTTCTATTTTTATCTCCAGCTACTATAGTAGGCCCAGCCTTAAGTTTTTTAGCCTGCTGATACTCAGGTATACCCATTAGTATATCCAGCACATCCTGAACGGTTCTATATGGAGTCCTGGCCAAGGTGCTTTCCAGATAATGGCCAACCAGATTGTCGGCCGGTGAATGTACACACATAAATGGAATGTCCAGGAGCCTGGCCGCATCTATAGCTCGCTGATGGTTGAGAGGCATAAAAGCTCTTTTAACCTCCGCTATACGGTCTTCCATTATTCCCTCAGCTATGTTGATGGGAACCCCGATCCCGGCCATCATATCCGACTGTACTTGCATAACGTTGTGTAAATCAGCCTGGGCTGAACCCTCCGGATGATGTGCCATTACCAGATCTATTCGGCGGCCTTTTTCCCTTAATCGATCAGCCAGAATAATTTCAGGGGTCTCCATGTCTATACCGCAGATCAGGGAGTTTACCTTTTCTTCCCCCAATCCATAGAGTATACGAGTATCGTTATAAGGATTGCTAAGATTCTCTATATCGAAAAAGGACCGATCATCCTCACTCATTTTTTCGTATTCCTTCTGTCTGTCTTCCAGCAGTCGATTTACTTCGTCCCCCCGAGGGTCAAAATTCTTACCCATTTCAACTGCTAATTGATATATTTCTTTCAATTTCATTGCTTTTTCGCCTCCTAAATTTTAATTATGCCTATAGTTAGCTTCCCAGTAAGTCTAGCACATACGGGGTTACATCTATTAGGGAAGCAATCCTTTCAAAGCCGGTTTCCTGATAATTTTCATTAACGATAATAGTCGGCACCCGGTTAAGGGTGTGGCTCTTGCGATTAATGTCCTCCAGATTCCCATGATCACTCACTAAGATCAACACGGTATCATACAAGTTCAAATTCTCTGCACACGTGGCTATCATTCTATCCAAGTTCTGATAAACTTCTATGGCCCGGGCCATATCCTGGGCATGACCAATTCTATCGCTTAAAAAATACTCATAAAGAGTAAAATCATGTTGCCCGGCTAATTGAGCCAAGTTTTGCCCTGCTTGCTCGGGAGTAAGCTCCTGGACTGCATATCCCCAGTCGATTAACATGCGGTTGGTAAAATCCTGGTAAACCGCATTGCTCAACTTAAGATCCTCTATAGTACGCAGAGCCCTTCCTGAACTTAAGGCTACCCAGGTAGAAGTAGAGTGACGGGCCTTTCTCTTTTCTACCAAGTCAAAGTATTCCTGGCGATAAGCATTGGCAAAGGTTACCTTTTTGCCCCTCCCTGCCAGTACTTTCATAATGCTGAACCTCTGTATAATCTCCTGTAGACTGTGGGGGGGATAAGCATTTATATGACGCCCAACCGCTTGCGCCGCATTGACTCCGGTCCAAAGAGTAGTCTGCCCGGTGGCAGACTGAGGTATACCCGGTACTCCCAAACAAGCATCGGTAGGTATCATAACCGCACGGTCACCCTGTACTACCAGGCTATCTCCATATAATGCATGTCCCCCTAAGAGCTGATCAAAAAAGGGAGTTCGGGCAAAAAAATATGGGTTATCTTCTCCCTTGGCTCCCAACCCAAAACCATCTATAAAAAACATCAGAACTTTCATCAATCCATCGCCTGCCCAAGAAGATATTTTGCCACCAATATTATATCATAAAGAGGGTTGCCTGGAATTAAGCCCTTCCATGATTATGTCCACTTGCTGGCCAATTGTTTGCAGGCGCTGCTCTATATGCAGCAGGGCTTCAATTACTGAAAGGGGAGCCGCTTCATTCCAACTCTCCCGCTCTTCATAATGAAAGAAATCACTCCTACTAACGGGCTGTATAGTCAAGACCTGACTCCGTCCCAGAGGTTTTAAGCCCAAATCCCTTCTACTAATGGGTTCATCTTCCTCCTTCAGCAGCACACTAAACCCCCCACAGGACTCCAATATACCTATGTCTACTTCATCCAGATCCCTTATTCCCTGTTTGCGTAATTCCTGCATCAAATCATCTACGTTGAATTTCTCCTTTTTCAAATTCTCTTTAACAATTCTGCCATCCTTAATTAATACTACCGGCTTACCGGTTATGAGGTTAGCCAGTGCTTGGTTTTTCAAAGCCAAATAACCCATCAGGTATTCCAGGGCAGCCAGGGTGGCCAATATCACCACTCCTTCCCAAAAGGGAATACTTTTATCCAATGCTACTGAGACTACCGTATGCCCTACTCCGGTCATAACCACAAAATCAAAGGGCCCCAGTTCTCCCAGGGCTCTTTTACCCAGAAACCTTATCATAACCAGAGCCATAAAATACATAACAGCCGCTTTGAGTACAAAACTCAACATTATCCCCACGCCCTTTCATAAGCCTTGGAGTTTGTCAGTACCAATGGTCTACTGCTTGGAGGCTTTGTCTGTCTTAGTTTTGTACCTGATTCACCTGCTTTATACCAGGGATATACTATTTATCTCTCTTCACTATTACCGGTGGATGGGGAGCTCTTCGGCGGTCAGATCGGGTTTTGGAGTTGCTGAGGACTAAAAGTAGGAATATGCCGGCTAAGGCAAATCCCCAGCAGGATTCGGTATGAAATTGGTTGACTCTCAAATAGGCAGCGGTCAGGAGGGTAAAGCCAAAAGCTACCGCCCAGGTTAAGGCTTTTATACTACGGGTATTATTGCTCATATGGCGGTTAATTTCCTGCTGGGGTATTCTAAGTACCAGATCTCCCCGCTCGGCTTTTTGCAATACTCTTTCCAAAAGAGGAGGCACTTCTATAAATGCCGTTCCCCAAGCTTCTGCCTTTTCTTTTATCACTTGGAACAAGCCGCCGCCATCCCCCAGCATTTCATCTACATATGGTCTGGCTACCTGCAGGAAATTTATATTGGAGTCCAGGCCCACACAGATACCGTAGAGAGTGCCCAGAGCCCGTCCCAGAAAAGTAAAACGGGCCGGCACCTGAAAAGGTTGTTCATATAGCAGCTGTTCCAGATCCTGAAGAAAGCGGTTGATATCAGTATCGGAAATGGCCTGGGCATCTCCCAAAGTATGGTCCAGGAATAGAGATACCGCTCGGGTTATGGTATTTTTGTCGGCTCCATAATGGATAAAGCCCAATCGCATAAGGTACTCCACTACGGTATTATAGTCACGGCGGACGATAGCCTTGACCATATGGATGAGTTCCGTACGCAGTTCTAAAGATATAGCTCCAACCATACCGAAATCCACCATGATGAGTTTACCCTGATCAGTAACAAATAGGTTGCCCGGATGTGGATCAGCATGGTAAAATCCATCGATCAATATTTGCCTCACATATATGCTTAATAAATGTGCAGCCAGCTTCTTCCGGTTTATTCCAGCGGCTTCAATTTCTTCATAGTTGGTAATTTTAATGCCCCGCATATATTCCATGGTAAGGACCCGGGTTCGGGTATATTCCCATACTATTTGGGGTATTAAGAGATCTTGGTCTTCCTTACTGTTGGTGGCTATAGTCTCGGCATTATGACCTTCCTTGATGTAATCCAGTTCATCGCGCAGGGTTTCCTCAAATTCCTGATAAATGGCATCCAGGTCAATGAATTTCTTCCAATCGGTAAATACTTTAATAAATTTAACTACCTGCTTTATAGCCTTCAGATCAATTGTAATCAGTTCTTCTATGCCGGGACGCATTACCTTAACCGCCACTTCCCCACCGTCCATCAGTATGCCAAAGTGGACCTGCCCCAGGGAAGCAGCTGCAACTGGAATGGCGTCCAGATGAGAGTATATTTCCTGCCAAGGTCTTTCCAGCTCTGAGCAGATTATACTCTCAATGGCCTTAAATTCAACTGCCTGGACTTCATCCTGTAAACCGGATAATTCCCTAATAGAGGAACCGGGTAGTAAATCTACCCGGGTGCTTACAAATTGTCCCAGCTTAATCAATAAACCACCCATTCTTACCGCCGTTTCACGAAAAAGCCGAGCTTGGGATATATATAATTCTTCCCTCTTCGTCTGTAGCCATCCAGGCCGGTGCAGATATTTTTTAAACCTGAGGGTATAGAAGGCCAACGCAATATTTACAAATAATCTAATAACGGTGAAGAAACGGCGGATAGCATTGGTATCGTACTTGAACATCCCTATTTCTCCCTCTGACAAAAATAGCACTGGGCGCTTTTCCCTTGCCCTAGTGGTGGAAATAATCTAAAATCCGATCCAGCTCCCAGGTATTTATTACGTCCTTTTCCCTTAACCAGGCTCTCCTGGCAGTCATTATCCCATATTTAAGCAATTGTAAACCTTTCCCATCGTGCGCATCGCTGTTTATGGCTATCTTAATTCCCATTTGAGCAGCTTTTCTGGCAATATCCTCATCTATGTCAAGTCGGTCCGGATGAGCATTTATCTCCAGCACCTTCTGATGTTCATAGGCCGCAGCCAGTATTTGATCTACATATAGCTCATAAGGAGGACGGCGATTTAAAAGTCGACCGGTTAAATGACCGATTATGTGCACATAGGGGTTCTCAATAGCTTTAATAATGCGAGCTGTTTGCTGCTTGGCATCAAGCTTAAAATGACTGTGGACGGAAGCAATAACCAGATCCAGGCTTTGCAGAATATCGTCGTGGTAATCCAGATTTCCATCTTTTAATATATCTACTTCGCTGCCCTTTAACAGAGTAAATTCTTTAAATTCTTGGTTGAGCTCGTCTATGGCCTGCCCCTGATCTCTCAATCGTTTGGGAGATAAGCCCCCACTGATATGAAGGGACTGGGAGTGATCAGTTATGGCCAGAAAACAATAGCCCATTTTTTGAGCCATGGACGCCATATCCTGCAGGTTATGAGCTCCATCACTCCAATCAGTATGAACATGCAATTCACCAATAATATCGGAGGGCTTAAGCAGTACCGGCAAGCCATTTATCCTGGCCTTCTCTATTTCCCCCCTATTTTCCCTCATTTCAGGCGGGATATACTGCAGTCCCAAATGTTCGAATACTTCTTCCTCCGATTCCATACCCTGCAAATGATTTCTATCCCTGCCCCTAAAGACTAGTTCTCTAAACTCTTTAGACCCCGTGGTCCAGGTTAGACTATGGTAATAGTCTTCCGGCTTGACCATAATCACTTCGAATTTCATATTATGCTGGAGCAGACCTTGAATATAGTCTATCCCTACCCGGCTTATATCTTGAACCTGGCCATAAGATACCACCTGAGCCCGTACATTATTGAAATCTTCAGCTGCCACCAATATATCAATATCCCCTACCAGAGGCTTTCCCCTTCTTACACTGCCAACCGGGCTGATAGCAACTATCCCCGGTGCTCGTCTTATATGCCGGGAAAAGTCTTCGGCCGCAGGAGCAGCCAAACCTAGAGTGGTTTTCTCCCTGCTCTGCTTAAGTAAATCAATGCCCTTTAGAATATTGGATTCAGTTTTAGCACCCATCCCGGGTACTGTCCGAATCTGTCCAGCTTCAGCTGCTGCGGCCAGTTCTTCTAGATTGTCGATTCCTAATTCTTGGTATAAATTTCTAATGGTCTTATGCCCCAAGCCGGGAATTGACAGCATATCCAATAATCCTTGAGGCACCTCATGTCGAAGTTGTGCAAATAAATTGCAGCTCCCGGTTTCCAGCATTTCCTCAATCTGATCTCGCATCCTGCTGCCAATACCCGGTATCTCTCCAACTGCATTCCTTAAGTAGACATCTCTTAAATCTTCGTCCAGGTGATAGACCGTGCGAGCAGCTTTGCGGTATGCCTTGACCCGATAAGGATTATCGTTCTTTAATTCCAGCATATCAGCCATGACATTTAATATCCATGCTACTTCACGATTAGTCATCTTAACCCATCCTGTTTTTCTTATCTTCTTCCATTTTTCTTATTAATTGATCATAGTCTTCCTGCAGCTTGTTAAGTTCATCAGCCAGGTTTAAAGCAGTCAATACCGCTACTCGCTGATTACTGAGGTTAGAATTGCGCTGCTTGACCATTTTCATTCTTCTATCCACATAGGCAGCCAGCATTTGAATATAATCGGAATTCTCTTCTCCTTTTACAACGTATTCTTCATTATAGATTTCTACTGTAACCCGATTTACTTGATCTTTTTTGTTCTGCACTTAGCATGCCTCCTTTACATCAACAAAATAAATACTTCTATTATTATACTGTTTTTTCCTGCCAATACATACCGTAGTCAAAGCTTAGATCTTCTGCAATAGCATTACCATGGCTAAAAATTTGTTTATTGCCAGGAGGGCTAAAGAAACCTTGGACTGGATAGATTGAGGATTATAAGGAAAAGACCTTCGTCTTTCCCCGGCCAGGAACAAAGAAGAAGGTCCTTAAGTTTTATTCTGATTACTGGCGTGCCACTTCATTTAAATCTATGCGCCGGCCTTCAACTACATAAATAACCATTTCCGCAATATTAGTGGCATGGTCACCTATACGCTCCAAATGGCCTGCTACCAACAATAGGGAGGCGGCCTGGGGAATGTTTTTAGGGTCCTGCATCATATAGGACAGCAGTTCGCGAAATACTTGTTGATAGAGGGCATCGATTTCCCTTTCCATGGGCACTATTCCCATGGCCATGGCAATATCCTGTTTAATCAGGGCCTGCAAAGCCTGCTCCACCATAGCACTTACAATATTGGCCATACGAGGAATATCTATTAATGGCTTGATATATTTTTCATGATACAGCTGAATACATATTTCGCTTATATCTTCCGCATGATCTGCCATTCTTTCAATATCCACAATTATTCTTAGAGTGGTGGCGATAAAACGCAGGTCTTTGGCCATTGGCTGTTTAAGTGCAATAATTCTAAGGCAGTTTTTTTCAATATCCAATTCCATTCCATCAATTATATCATCTTTGGCAATTACTTCCCGGGCCAGATCAATATCTTTTTCAACCAGGGACTTTACAGCTTTGCTGATCTGTTCCTCCAGCAATCGGCCCATTTTTAAGAGATCGTCCTGCAGCTGCTGGATTTCATGACTTAAAGATTCATTAATCACCCTATCCCTCCTCTACTTTAACCAAATCTTCCGGTAATATAGTCCTCAGTGCGTTTATCCCGCGGATTTACAAACAGTTCATCGGTGCGGTTGAATTCAACCAAATCACCATTTAAGAAAAATCCGGTATAATCTGATATTCTAGCCGCCTGCTGCATATTATGGGTAACTATCACTATAGTATAGTGCTTTTTTAATTCACTGATTAACTCTTCCAGCCTGGAGGTAGATATGGGGTCCAGGGCCGAAGCGGGCTCATCCATGAGTATTACCTGGGGTTCCACTGCCAACACCCGAGCAATAACTAGCCGTTGTTGCTGACCCCCTGACAAACGGGCGGCAGGAGAATTCAAACGATCATTAACCTCATTCCACAAATTAGCCGCTTTAAGACTCTTTTCTACTATTTCACTCAATTGGGATCGTTTTTTAATACCATGTATTCTGGGTCCATAGGCTACGTTTTCATAGATGGACATAGGAAAAACCGAGGGTTTCTGGAAAACCATCCCAATTTCTTTTCTCAACTCTACCACATCAAGATCCTTATCATAAATAGGCTTGTCATCAAGATATATCTGACCCTCGGTACGGGTCCCGGCAATTAATTCATTCAGGCGATTGATGGTTCGCAAGAAGGTGGATTTCCCGCAGCCTGATGGACCTATCAAAGCAGTAACCCGATTGGCCTGAATATTCATATAAACTCCATGTAAGGCCTGAAAATCCTTATAATAGACCTTAATGCTTTCGCTTTTTAGTTTTAAATTATCCATAATAATTCCCCTTATTGTAGTCTGCCGGCAGGTGACATCCTACGCAAGCTCAGGTTAGCTAAATAATTAATAATCACTATTAAAACAATGATTAAAAAGGCAGTTCCAAAGGCTCGTTCCATGGATATACCTTCCATAGCCAGAATATACAGATGTACCGACATAGTACGAGCAGGATCCAGTAATCCTGCCGGCATTCCCAGGGAACTGCCGGCAGTCAGTATTAAAGCAGCCGTCTCGCCAATGGCACGTCCGATAGACAGTATGACACCGGTTATTATGCCAGGCAGAGCAGAGGGAAGAACTACCTTGCTTATAGTCTGCCATTTACTAGCCCCAAGAGCCAGGCTGTTTTCCCTATATTCAGCCGGAACTGACAGTATGGCTTCCTGTGAGGTTCTGGTTATAGTGGGCAGTATCATTATGGCCATGGTTAAGGATCCGGATAAAACTGACCAACCCAGATTTAAATAGATTACAAAAAAGACAAATCCAAAAAGTCCAAAAACTATGGATGGAATCCCAGCCAGAGTTTCGGCGGCCAGGTTAACTAATCGGGCAAAAAAAGAGTCGCGCCGGGCATATTCTTCCAAATGTATGGCGCTGCCTACTCCCAGGGGGACTGCTATAATAAGAGAGGCCAGGGTTAAATAGATGGTACTTATAATGGTAGAAAATATGCCTCCCTCTTTACCGGCCCGATGCGGAAGATCAAAAATAAAGTCCAGATTTATGGCAGAAATACCTTTTAGGCTTATATAGGCAATGATTATGAATAGAATAGCAACTACCAGGAGTCCGGACAGCCACATTAAACCACGAATTACACGATCTTGAATATTACTATTCAGCATAGTTTTTACCTTCCTTTATCGATAGACTTACCACCAGATTCAGTATCACAATAAATACAAACAGAACTGCTCCGGTAGCAAATAGGGCGGCTTGGTGATCCCCAGCGGCATACCCCATTTCCAGAACAATATTGCTGGTCATAGTCCTTAAGGGATCCAACATGCTGCCTGGTATCATGGTAGAATTGCCGGTTACCATAACCACGGCCATGGTTTCTCCAATAGCCCTTCCCATACCCAGAATAACCGCAGTAATAATGCCTGATTTAGCAGCTGGCAGAATAACTCCCTTAATGCTCTGCATATGAGTAGCCCCCAGGGCCAGTGAACCTTCTTTATACTCTTTAGGCACTGCCAGTATGGAATCCCGGGATATACTGATAATAGTAGGCAGGATCATTATTCCCAATATTATAGCTCCGGCTAGCACGCTCATACCATTACCACCCAAGTAATTCCTTATAAAGGGTACTACTATTATTAAACCAAAAAAACCAAATACCACTGAGGGGATACCTGCCAACAGTTCAATCATCCGACCTAGAATACTGCCTATTCTGGCCGGGGCTATTTCAGCCATAAAAACAGCGGTGGATATCCCCAGAGGCACCGCCCAGGCCAGGCTGGATATGGTAAGCACTAGGGTACCCACCAGCATAGCCCCTATCCCGTAACTACCCTGGGAAGGACTCCATTTCAGGCTGAAAATGAAATCCAGCCAACCGATCTTGAATATTAGAGGGACACCCTGAGCAAAAATGAACAGGCTGATTAGTATTATGGCCAGTATTCCTATAAATGCACTAAGTTTTAGCAGGAACTCTATCCCGGTTTCCATCTGTCTTGATCCGGATCCCAACCACCCTCCGGCTTTTTTCGGGGATTCGCTTCGGTACCTGAGTGCCCCTGCAGTTAAGCTGTTTCCTGCATATTTATCCATATCATTGCTCCTCTAATATTAGTTCCTTTTCCTATTTTCTATTTGAAGATAACATGACTTTGTTAACACCTTGCTTAGACTTTATTAAAAGAATGTAAACTCGCGGTAAATAATCAAAAGAGGCTATCCTCAATCCATTTTGGATTTTGAGGATGCCTCTTCTTAAAACCAGACCTCAATAAACTAAGTAGTCAAATAATTATTGCACCTTATCATCGATAGCTTTTAACAGCTCTTCAAAGGTCTCTGCTTTATCTTCATCCAGTAAACTTCTTAAATACAAATTAAATTCTCTCCCAATGGGAAACAGCCCTTCTGCCAATTTACGTCCTGTATGAGTAAGATAGATATTCAAGCTCCTGCGATCAGAGGGGTCTTCCTCTCTTATAACCAGTTCTTCTTTATATAAGCGGTCGATTACTCCGGTAACAGCTGAACTATCCAATTGCACCCGGGTTGCTATATCCTTTACATTGCTTCCTTCATGATCCAGCAAATCAAACAATACAAAGGACTGGGGCGCTGTAATGCCATATTCCAGACATTTGCTGTTATACTTGCGGCTTATTTTTCTGGATAATACATTTAATCTAAAACACCAGAAATCTGTAAATCTATCCATATGATCTCTTCCCTTATTAAGATTTCAATTATACTTAATAGTATTTTTAATTCTTTGTCAAGCTTTAGCAGGAAAATCGTCCCCAATGAAAAGGGGGTCATGGCAATGTAGGGGCGGACTTTGACCGCCCGCCCGGATAGCTCAAAGGTTTCATACTCGGCTGTGTTCCCTGATCATGGAGGTTGATAATACCTTCGAGGGGCATGGACACATAGTTCCGCCTCAGATCTATACTTAATTGGTGGGAACTTATTCTTTCCCCATATAGGCCGCCTGAAATCCATACTCAACGGTGCGAGCCTGTAGGGCGACCTGTGGTCGCCCGCAATGATTACCAATTTTTCGGCGCACAATTCATTTTAGAGTGAACTTTATTTTACACTGATAGCCCCTTCTTCAACTATAATCCCTTGCCCTTCTTCACTGAGCACAAATTCTATAAAAGCCTGGGTAAGACCCGTTGGTTCACCTTTGGTGATATAGTTGAAGGACCTGGATATTTTGTAAGTGCCGGCTTTAATATTTTCTACGCTAGGAGCTGCTCCTTCAATATTCAAGGCTTTGATATCGCTGTCTACTACAGCTAGCGATACATAGCCTATGGCATTGGGATCTCCAACTACTGCTGTTTTCACTGCTCCATTGGAATTCTGTATAATGGCACTGGCAACTATATCTTCCTCATCCATTACCACTGAAACAAAAGCATCTCTGGTACCTGAGCCATCTTCACGGCTCACTACAGTAATAGCAGCATCGACTCCTCCTAATTCTTTCCAATTTTTAATATTACCCGCATAAATATTTTTAACCTCTTCCTGGCTAATATCCTGAACCGAATTAGAAGGGTGGACCACTACCGCAACTCCATCCATAGCGATTCGAGCAACTAGCAGATCAGGATTTTCTGTCATTTCTTCTTCTTTCAGCTCCCTGGATGCAGCCCCTATATCAGCTACTCCGGATATAGCTGCCTTGACTCCCTGGCTGGATCCCCCGCCCTGTACACTAATATCTGCCTGAGGGTTGATAAGCATAAATTCCTCAGCTAATACTTCACTGAAAGGTTGTACCGAAGTAGATCCAGCAATGGTTAACTTCCCGCTAAGTTCCTGAGTGTTCTCATTCCCGGGTTCCTTAATTTCCTCAGTATTGCCACAACCTGCCACCATTATAGTGGCCAACAGCATAATTCCGGCTATAAGTAAACTTATAATCTTTCTTGCTTCAATAAACATAGATTTTTCCTCCTTTTTATTATCCTTTTATTTTTCTATCCGCTACAGCAAATATAACACCGGATCTTTAAGTTACTTTTTCTAGCTGGTAAAAATGAGGTATTCTTTCGGTTAAAGAAATGTAAAAGTGAATAGAATAGGAGGTCTTAAGTTTATTTTTGCTTTTTGTTTTGCTTTTTAGGTATCACAAAATAGAAGGCCGCCCCCTTGCCAGGGAAGCTTTCTACTCCAGTAATGCCGTTGTGGTTTTCTACCAGGTGTTTAACTATGGAGAGGCCCAGTCCAGTCCCCCCAGTTTTCCGGGAGCGGGCCTTATCTACCCGGTAAAAGCGCTCGAATACTCGATCCGCTTCATTTTCCGGTATACCTTCACCTTGATCAATTACCTGTATCCGCACTCTATCTCCCTCATCCATAAGGGAGACAGTGACTATTTCGTCTTTTGGACTGTAGGTCAGGGCATTATCCAGCAAATTCAGCAATATTTGAACAATTAAATCCTTATCGCATTCAACCAGCACCTGCCCGGCAGGTTTGATTAAGTTGATCTGGGAAGCTCGGCTATCATGCTTGATCAACTCAACTGTATCCTCGATTAAACGAACCATGTCCACATTCCTGATATTTAGCCCGGATTTCCCTGATTCCAGGCGGGAGAGTTCCAAAAGACGGTTAATTAACTTGCTCAATCTAATAGCTTCATCATATATGGTTTTGGAAAATTCTTTTACATTACGGGGATCACTCTCGTTCATAAGGGTTTCAGCAAAGCCGCTTATGCTAGCTACTGGGGTTTTCAGTTCATGGGAAACGTTGGCCACAAAGTCCCGACGCACCCTTTCCAGGCGCTTCAATTCGCTTATATCATTGAGTACTACTAAAACCCCGCCCAGTTTTTGGGGTAGATTTTTGCAAATGGGTAATACATTAGCTTCTATCTGTTTTTCCGCCGGAGTATATAACTGTATCTCGCGACGTACAGGTTGCAGCATTCTCCTAACTTCATCGATAGTCTGCAACAAATCATAATTGTTGATTAGTTCTACGTGTTTTCTTCCCTGGTAATCATCACCTAAAGCTAAAAGCTTAACCGCTTTAGGGTTGGCATAGCTTATTCTGGCATCAAGATCCACCATAAATATTCCATTTACCGTATTGTTCAACACTATTTCCAATTGGTCTTTAACGGCTGATATTTCAGTTAAGGTCTTATCCATCTTGCCAGCCATATCATTAACCGCTGAAGCCAATAGTCCCAGTTCATCATCGGACCAATAGGATATCCTCTTGTTCAGGTTCCCATGGGCTATTTCCCCCACGGCAGTGGTCAATTCACTGATGGGACGGGAAAAATTAGCAGCCAGCCGGGTGCTCAGCATAAAGGCGATGACCCCTATAAGAATAATGGCCAGCAGAATAAGCAGTAGCACTTGATAATGCACTGCTTCCACTTCTTCCAGGGACCGGGCCAGCCTCACCACCCCATGTGCATCTTCTTGGTCAAAGGCAATGGCCACGTATAGCATTTGCTGCCCTTCGGTATCACTGTAGCGGGTAGATATTCCAGTTTCCCCCTGCAGGGCATGGTATATTTCGGGCCTGCCACCATGGGGACCTAGTTCACCTACATCGTATTCAGAATCAGCCACAACCATGCCGGCAGTATCAACGACAGTTACTCTAGCTTCAATATTCTCAGCCAGAATTCTGCCTATTTTACCCAAATATGCATCATCAGCACCATTTATCTGCAGATAATCTTCAATCATGGAAGCAGCTAATCTGGTTTCCCGTTCCAGGTTATTCTTGACAGTATCAAGATAATACTGCTTCAAACTCACACTTAATATGGCTCCGGTAGCCAGGAGAATAAGCAGTATTATTAACAAATAGTTCCCGATTAGTTGTTTTCCGATTGATCGATTCACCTAATCCGCCTCCAACTTGTAGCCTAAACCTCTGGCCGTTTTTATATATCTAGGATTTTTGGAATCCTGCTCAACCTTATCTCTAATTTTACTAATATGAACATCCAACACCCTGGTATTTACGCCTTCCGAGTATTCCCACAGCAATTCCAGCAGATACTCCCGCTTCAATACCCTGCCCCGATTGCGAATCAATACCTCTAATAATTCGTATTCTTTTAAGGTAAGGTCCAAGAGCTCATCATTAAAATAGATTTCATAGCTCTCTGGTTTGACCAGGAAGGGACCAACCTTTAAAGAGGTGGCTTTACTCTCTTCTTCTCTTGTCCCCGGGTGGCGTCTTAAGACTGCTTTTACTCGGGCTACCAGCTCCCTGACACTAAAAGGTTTAGTTACATAATCATCCGCACCTAATTCCAGTCCCAGCACCCGGTCCAACTCCTCATCCCGAGCGGTTAGCATAATAATAGGAATTTGGCTGCCGCTGCTTCTAATCTCCCGGCAGACTTCCAAACCGCCTTTTTCCGGCAGCATTAAATCCAGAATAAGCAAATCCGGATTTTCCTGCTCAATTATCCGGGCCACTTGGCTTCCATCGTAGGCATAAATAGTGTTAAAGCCTTCTTTATTAAGATTATAGGTGATCAAACGTACCAGTGCTTCTTCATCGTCTACTACCAGTATTTTTCTTTTCATGGTTTCACCTCTTAATCAGGTATTATAAATATGTTAATCCTTAATAGCCTCAATATAAATACCTATTACATAAATTTTACAGAGACTACACCTTTTCTCTCCATCTCCGTTTAGTGGTGGAACCAACTGCCGCCAATAAATTCCCTCAGTATAGAGTTGGGCGGAATGTGCTCTGAGGGTATTTCCCGGAAGTAGCTCAGGAATTTGCTCAAGCGCTTGGCTTCAATATATTCGGGTTCTCCGGGTCCAATATCCATTAATAGTGGGGCTGCATATTTTTTTACCACTCCGAGTTCATACACCAAGGAAGAATTAAACATAACATCGGCGTTTTCTTGAAAAGGAAAAATGTTCTTTAACTCCCCTCTTCTTACCGAAGGCCATCGGTTTAATGTTTCCCTGGTTCCATGTCCCCTGGTGCGAGCATCTCTTATAATTCTTCGCAACAAACGGCAATCGGTAGTAGGAATCCTATTGGAAAAGTCTATATTCAACTGGGTTAAGGCACTGATATAGATCTTAAACTTTTGTTCTGCCGGTATACTCCAGGTCAATTGATCATTTAATCCATGTATTCCTTCTACAATTATGGGCTCACTCACTGGGATTTTCATTAATACTCCACAGTCCTCACAACGACCGGATTTAAAGTTGAAAAGAGGAACCTCCACCTCTTCACCCCTGATCAATCTGGTCAAATGATCGTTGAAAAGATCCAGCTTTAAGGCGTTTATGGATTCAAAATCATAATCGCCGAATTCATCCCGGGGGGTATCCTCCCGATCCACAAAATAATCGTCCATGGATATCATAACCGGTTTAAGACCATTTACTCGCAATTGTATCATCAATCTTTGGGCAAAAGTGGTTTTACCCGAGGATGATGGTCCGGCTATCAGTATCAGCCGTATCTTTCTATTTTGGCAGATCATATCAGCAATGGATGCAATCTTTTTCTCATGTAAAGCTTCGTTGATCCTGATCAAATCTATAATATCCTGGTTTTCAACGATATCGTTCAATGCTGCTACATGAGGAGTATCCATCATTTCTCCCCATTCCTTGGCTTCCGAGTATATAGTGAAAATCTTTCTCTGATCAACAAAAGGTTCAATAATATTGGGACTGTTTCTTTCCGGAGTCTGGAGTATTATACCTGGAGGATAGTTTATCAATCTAAAATTACTCAGCATCCCGGTATTGGGCACCATATGTCCATAGAAATACTCGTAAAAACCATCCAATTCGTACATATGGACCAGTTCTTTATCTCTGAACTGCAGCAGTTTAATCTTGTCCATCATGCCTTGCTTTTCGTAGATATGGGCTGCCTGGTCCCGATGTAATAAGACTTTTTTGATGGGCAAATCCAGTACTGCCAATTCCCTCATTCGCTTCTGTATCTGGGCTACTTCCTGATCCTCCAAGACCTTATCCAGCAACTCGCAATATAGTCCATTGGATAGAGAATGTTTAACCAGCATCTGGGTTTCCGGATATAGTTCCCGACAGGCTTTTATAAGCAGAAAAACCACTCCCCGTCGGTAAACCCGAAATCCTATTTCAGTACTTAAATCCAGCAATTCCACCTGGCAAGGCTTGGTGAATACATAGTCCAGGTCTTTTAAATCATTGTTCACTGACAAGGCTACCACCTGATAAGGCAAGTCACCTTGAATTGCTTTGACCAAATCATAGGCCGGACTGTTCATTTCTACTGAATAATAACCCCGGCCTTTAATATTTATTTGCAATTTACTCTCTTCTAAAGAAATACTCATAAATAAACCTCCTAAAACCCCGTGTATATATCATTATATAATATAATTGCCTTATTAATATCAGATTCTTGGTCAAGGTGAGCATTAATCCTAACTTCTTTCCTATAGATCCCCAAAATAGAAGAGGGCCTCTCGCCCTCTTTTACGGATGGACCAAAGTCCTTAAATCCGTGCCTTTACCTTGTTACTACAGAATATTCGACAATCGGAAAAAGTATTCCTGGTGGAAATTATTACAATAAGACAGTCTGACCATGCTGTCACACTAGAACAGCCCCCACTGTCACATTATCTGCCCGATAGTTCTTCTTCCGGTACTACGGAAAAATCATCTCGCTTTTCGTCGGCAAAGTGCCACCATTCATAGTGAATGCTCATAAAGCCATGTTTTAGCATGATTTCTTCCAATAGCTGGGCATTATACTGCTGCTGGCTACTGACATCACTATAGTCTCGATCAGCCTTAGATGAAAAATCATCAAATCCACTGGGCATCAACAGTTCTTCCCCCTTCTGATTGACCAGGGTAAGATCTACCGCTACTCCCCTGCTATGATAAGAAAAACCTTCATAAGGGTTTACCACGAAACGTCTATCAGGCATTATATTCCATAGTCTGAACTGGGCTGCCGGGGGACGATAGGCATCCCATACCTTAAGACCCAGGTTTTGAGTTTGGAGCTCTTCCTGAACCTTTTTGAGTTTTTCTGCGGTTCCTCGTCTTAAGTAGGCTTTATCGATTGAGTATAATGATTGTCCAAAGACATTATCTTTCCTGGCATATTTTAAATCAACGATTATTCCTGGTATGTACTCCTGTAGATCTACCATCTCGGTACTGAGACCCGGACTGTGAACCGCTAATTCCCAGGACCAGAGCAAGACTATAATAATGGCAATAATAAATACTATTAATAGCGATAATATTGTTCTGCCCTTAAGCCTTTTTCTTGAGCCCATCAAATAAAGCACTCCTACCCTGGCCATAGTATTTGATCTTAGTATGCTTTGCCCACCAGACATTATGTAAATCACTTGAGCCCATCCTTGCTTACAACAAGGCTAAAAGCGCATTTATGAATACTTTGCTAAAAACACCATTCTCCAGAGCATGTTTAAACAAATAAAGAAATTCTTCTTCACCCATACAGGGTGGACTCAACTGTATACTCCGGAGACCCTGTTCATTCTTTTTCCCCATGGCCAAGCGGATGCAATAAAGGTTTAAACCCGGAAAGAATATGCGCTCCATACAGATAATATCATTGGCATTACACAATTCTCCCCGGGCATAGACCTCACAGTAGGGGCTGGAACGATAAGGCTTGGTGGCTAGGGATGGAGCATCTACACCCCTGATTACGGTTTTAAGACCCGCCTGTAATACTTGTGATATAACCTGCCTTTCCAGGCCCTGTTTTATTAGTTCATAAAAGTCATCTTCCACCAGCTCCAAAGGTTTGGCGGACCTATGAGAAAGACTGGGGCTGTTGTTTTCTTTATGAGCCAGCCTTATTTTGTCCTGGCCCTGGCCATCTATCAGAATTTTTTCTATTACTATACTGCCGGTGCCAGTAGCTACCGGACAAAGAGCCTGGCGCAGTATTATACAAGCCTGGTCTATGACTTTTTCCTCCCAGTCGAATAAAGATTGTCTTTTAGCATATCTATGATGCCGGAGGCTAGTATATACCTGCCTTAAACTATATAATGCGGGCGACCACAGGTCGCCCCTACAGGCGTATAGGTCATATTTTCGACCACGTGTTGGGAACCCAGTTGTTGGGGCTGCACATACGGTGTACCCGACTGACCACCACAAGTGTATGACCCTGGTAGGGGCGGTCTTTGACCGCCCGTTATTGCCTGTTATCCATAATACGAACGGTTAAAAAAAAACAGAAAACCTCCGGTCTCCAACTTGAGACCAGAGGTTTATAGCAAACCTAATAATCCTGGTTTTATCTGAGCTGGGCTTTTAGCTCTTGATCCAAACTGCCTAGGATGCCTTCGATTAGGCTGTTAATCTCCTTTTCCTTCAAGGTCCTGTCCATGGATTGAAAGGTTAATCTGAAAGCAACGCTCTTGTATCCTTCCGGCACCTGCTCACCGGTATAAATGTCAAATACAATTACTTCCTGTAGCAGTTGGGATGCCGCATCTTTTATTACCTTAATAGCTTCCGAGGCTTTGGTCTCTTGTTTTAACAGTACCGCAATATCTCTCTCGATGACAGGATATTTGGCAATCTGTTCCATCATGTTTTTCTTCTCTTTTAGCTTAAACAGGGTATTTACATCCAACTCAAAAGCACAGACCTTTTCGCTTATATCAAATTTGTCCAAAACCAAGGGGTGTACTTCCCCTATAACCCCAATTTTCTTACCCTGACACATTATGCGGGCAGTTCGCCCCGGATGATATGATGGCTCTTGGACCGCTGTAAAAACACAATCCCTAATCCCCAATTCCTGGAATAGCATTTCTACTATACCTTTGAGATAATAAAAATCCATGGGAACTTCATTCTTTAACCAGTTCAGCTCCACCCTACCGGCCACTATGGCCCCCAGCTTCAATTCTTCTCTGGGCAAGCTTTCCGACGTAGGATAATATACGGCCCCCATTTCGAAGAAATTCAAATTCTGGTTGCGCCGGGCCAAGTTTTTACTGATATTCTCCAATAGGCCAGGCAACAGCAAGGTACGCATAACACTTTGTTCCTCGGACAAAGGATTAGCCAGTTGGATAAAATTACGTAAACCACTATCAGTGGGCAACATTAAGCGATCATAAAGCTGGGGACTGATAAAACTATAGTTTATCACCTCGTAGAGATAGGCTGCCATCACTTCTTTGATCCGGTCCCGGAAACGCTGATAATCGGTAAGCCCTCCACAATTAATGCTCCCGGGCAGAGTGTCCGGAACCTTATCATAACCATAGAGACGGGCTACCTCTTCGATTAAATCCGCTTCCATGGAGATATCCGGCCTGTAACTAGGGATTTCTACCTCTAAATATCCTTTTTTATCCTTAATTTTGAATTGCAACTGAACTAAAAAATCTTTTATTTCCTGGGGGTTTAATTGGGTTCCCAATAGATAATTGACCCGATCAAAACGCAAGGGAATAATCAAAGGATCTTTTTGACCCGGATACACATCACAAATGCCTTTTACTACTTCGCCCCCGGCTAGCTCCTGCATAAGCTGAGCTGCCCGATTAACCCCATAGATAACCCCATTGGGATCAACCCCTTTTTCGAATCGGACCGAGGAGTCACTCCTTAGTCCCTGTTTCTTTGAGGTCCGCCTGATATTGGTGTTTAAGAAGTTGGCCGATTCAATCAAAACGTTCCGAGTGTGGTCTTTGATTTCGCTGTCCAACCCGCCCATAATACCAGCCAAAGCTACCGGTCTGATACTATCGGTTATAACCAGACTATCCAAATCCAGTTCTCTTTCCACTTCATCCAGGGTAGTAAAGTTTTCCCCGTATTCTGCTTTGCGCACCAATATGGTCTTGGCCGGGCTCAGTAAATCATAATCAAAGGCATGCAGAGGCTGATTGCTTTCCAGCATAACATAATTGGTAACGTCAACTATATTACTGATAGGACGAATTCCGGAACTCAAAAGGACCTTTTGCATCCATTCCGGTGATGGTTTAATCTCTACGTTCTTAATCAGCCGAGCGGCATAACGAGGGCATAAATCAGGGGCCGCTATTTCAACCTTGATAAAATCATTAATATTTTCCCGATTTTCCTTTATTGTAACCTGGGGTATCCTCAGTTCCTTTCCATTTATGGCCGCTACCTCTCGGGCCAGATTTATCATCCCCAGGCAATCTCCCCGGTTAGGAGTCAAATCAAGATCCATGATGTAATCCGAATCTGACTCTTCCACCCCTTCAATGGCTATTCCAGCCATGGTCAGACGGTGGGCTAATTCCTCCGGCGTCCATTCTATATCCACATATTGTTTTAGCCAATTAATCGATACTCCCATACCCTACCTCCTAAAACTGCTGCAAGAACCTGCGGTCATTGTCAAAAAACAGACGCAAATCGTTGATGCCGTATTTGAGCATGGCTATCCTCTCGATACCCATGCCGAATGCAAAGCCGGTTACTTTTTCCGGATCATAACCACCGTATTCAAGAACTCTTGGATTTACCATGCCGGCCCCCAGTATTTCCAGCCATCCGGTATGGGAGCATACCCGGCAGCCCACACCACGGCAGTTAACACAAGAAATATCCATCTCCGCACTGGGTTCGGTGAAGGGGAAATAGCTGGGTCTAAAGCGTACCTTCAAATCAGCTTCGAATATCTCCCGGGCAAAGTTCATTAAAGTACCCTTAAGATCAGCCAAGGTAATTCTTTCATCCAGCACCAGCCCTTCTACCTGTTGGAACATGGGTGAGTGGGTAGCATCATCATCCTTGCGATAGACTTTGCCTGGTACAATAATTCGTATAGGTAAGTGAGGAGACATTTTCTCCATGGTGCGTACCTGCACCGGGGAGGTATGGGTACGCACCACCACATCATCATTTATATAAAAGGTGTCCTGCATATCCCGAGCTGGATGATTCCTCGGCATATTCAGGGCTTCGAAGTTGTAATAATCCAGTTCTATCTCCGGCCCTTCAGCCACATTGAATCCCATGCCAATAAATACATCCCGTATTTCTTCAGAAACCCGGGTCAAGGGATGTTTACTGCCTCTCATAAAAGGCATTCCCGGCAGGGTAACATCAATTTTCTCTGCATTCAAACGCTGCTGCAACTGCTCCTGCTTCAATTCCTCGCTTTTCTGATTAATCATCTCTTCCAGCTGCATTTTGAATTGATTGGCGGCCTGACCCATTTGAGCTTTGATTTCCGGACTCAAGTCTTTCAAGGTTCGGAGCAGAACCGTGATCTCTCCCTTTCTCCCCAAAGTCTTAACCCGGAGTTCATTTAGTTTCTCCATACTGTCTGCCTCTTGCAGTATTTTCTCAGCCCGGTCCTTAATTTCACTAAGCTTGCTTAACATACTTATAACATCCTTCCTGGCAGAAAATAAAAAAAGCTTTGTCCTTAAGGGACGAAAGCCTGGTTCCGCGGTACCACCCAAATTAATCAGACTCTGATGGCCTGATTCTCTCTTGACTTTTAACGGTAGCCACCGATAAGATCTACTGCTATTTCAATCCACTGCTCCCAGGTGAATTCTCCTGTGTTTTCCCTGGCCGTACTTCCAGTCGCTGATACCGCCTCCCTGAAGGGAAAGTCCATACAGTTTACTTGTCCTGTTCATCGCATTTCTTATATTGCTACTGGGTAAGCAGCATTTTATACAATAAATAATAGGCGATGCATCCAGATGTTTCAAATAGCTGCCAGTATAAATCAGTTTGAGCTATCATCATGGGTTGACCCTCCGCTCTCATTACATGCCTCTACTCTATCCCGTATCCATCCCCATTGACCATGCAATTAAGTTCCTCTGTGTTTTCTTGCCTCGTATAATATTATACCACAGGCTACAGCAGCATTTAAAGAATCTACTGGTGTAAATATTGGAATTTTAAAAGAACTGTCACAGAGCTTTAATACTTTGCTGCTAATTCCCCGGGCTTCGTTGCCAATAATTATTACCACTGCTCCGGTAAAGTCAACCTCACTTATGCTAATATCAGTGTTTAATGAACTGGCCATCAATCGATAGCCAGTTTCCTTGCTTTGAGCCAATGCTTCAGCGGAAACCTCAAACACTATCGGAACACTAAATACTGCCCCCATACTGGACCTTACCACTTTAGGATTGAAGGGATCTACACAGCCCGGGCCCAACATAACCCCACTAACTCCGAAAGCCCAGGCAGTACGCAGAATGGTGCCCAGATTACCTGGATCAGCCAATCCATCCAAATAAATCAATAATCCTGATTTCTGAAGCCAGGGCTCAAAATCCCATTGGGGAATCCGGGCAACCGCTACTATACCCTGGGGGGTTTGAGTGTCACATATATACTTGATTAATCCGGAATCAACTTTTATCCACTCTGCATTTCTGCTTTTCCGGTATTCATCAAGGTATTGTTCAACTCTGTCTGTATCCACAAAAACACGCAACAATTCTTGCCCTCTTTGTACTGCTTCTGCAAACAGGGTTCTGCCCTCTATTAAAAACAACTTCTCCCGCTGTCGGTACTTATTATCCTTCAAGCGGGCAGCCTCACGTATTTTCTGGTTATCCCTGGATTTTATTTCCTTCATACTCTTAATCCCCTGATTAAAACAAAAAGTATGGTTAAACTACCATACTTTTTCTATACTCGATTAATTATTTACCGCGTGTTTGGAAAGTTCAGCCAATTGAGTAAAACCCTGCGGATCGCTGATAGCCAGTTCGGCCAGCATTTTCCGATTAATGTCCACCCCGGCTACTTTAAGTCCATGTACCATACGGCTGTAAGTAGTGCCGTTATCTCTAGCTGCTGCATTTATCCGGGCTATCCACAGCTTACGAAAATCCCGTTTTTTTAGTTTGCGATGAATATAGGCATATTGTCCGGATTTCATAACTTGCTGGTTGGCTACCCGGTAAAGCTTGGATTTGGCCCCCCGGTAACCTTTAGCCATTTTCAATATCTTTTTGTGTCTTCTATGTGAAGTCACGCCACGTTTAACCCTTGGCATCCTAACTACCTCCCACTATATTTTACTGAATCAAATTAGCAATACGTTTGTTTTCCTGCTCGCTAACCAGGCCAGCTTTACGCAGTTTTCTCTTTCTCTTTGGGCTCTTGCCCCCCAAGAGATGACTGGCATAGGCTTTGGCTCTTTTTATCTTACCGCTGCCGGTTTTTTTAAATCTTTTGGCAGCACCGCGATGGGATTTCATTTTAGGCATCTGTTTCTTCCTCCTTTTTGCTCTTTTCGGGTTCCAGTTTAGGCACCAGTATAGACACCATATTTCTTCCCTCAATTTTTGGATGTTTTTCCACCGAGGAAATATCCGACATCTGCTCGGCTAATTTTATACATAAGCGCTCACCCAGTTCCGGATGAGTAATCTGCCGACCTCGGAACATGATGGTTACCTTGACTTTATCCCCTGCGCTCAGGAATTTTCTAGCATTCTTGGCTTTAACCTGAAAATCATGTTCCTCAATATTAGGCCGCATTTTAACTTCCTTGATCGAAACAATTTTCTGCTTTTTACGGGATTCCTTTTCCCTTTTACCCTGCTCAAATTTGAATTTACCATAATCCATTAAGCGACATACCGGCGGTTTGGCCGATGGGGCTATCTCCACCAGATCCATCTGCTTTTGTTCAGATAATTCCAACGCTTCACGAAGGGGTACAATCCCCAATTGCTCACCCGTTTCGCCAATTAACCGGACTTCCCTGGCTCGAATCTCCTCGTTAACTCTCCAATCTTTGCTGATAAGAAGTTCACCTCCCGAAAAATATAAAAGCAGGCTGTAAAGCCTGCTTCCAAATCATTAACAACTAGCCAGAATAGGATATTAAATACTATAACCCTGGTCGAGTTAAATCAATACCTTGACAACATGCGCTGCAAGGTGAGAAGCCAAGCTCCTGCTTAGTACATTTAGGAGTATAGCATAAATAATCCCGGTATGCAATCTTATCGATTAAGCTTTTCTCTGATTTCAGCCAGCAGCTGGACTTTAAAATCGGCGCGGCCAGTGGGTCCCAAATCTCCTTCCCGCCGATGCCTTACCGATACTGTACCGGCCTCTGCTTCCTTATCTCCTACTACTAGCAGATAGGGAATCTTCTGCATCTGCCCGTCCCTTATCTTGTACCCGGTTTTCTCACTGCGCAGATCGGCCTCAGCCCGAATTCCTTCTGTTTTTAGCTCTTCCACTACCTCCCGGGCATAGTCATGATTGCGATCAGTTATGGGCAAAACCCTAACTTGTATCGGCGCCAGCCAGGCTGGGAAGGCGCCCGCAAAATGTTCGGTGAGTATGCCGATAAATCTTTCAATGCTACCGTAAATAACCCGGTGTATCATGGCCGGACGGTGTTTCTCCCCATCTTCGCCTACATAAAAGAGATCAAACTTCTCCGGCATTTGGAAATCCAGTTGAATAGTACCGCATTGCCAGGTCCGATCTAGGGAATCCTGGAGATGAAAGTCTATTTTAGGCCCATAAAAGGCGCCATCTCCTTCATTTATCCGATATTCCATACCTTTTTCATCCATGGCCTGCTTCAAGGCATTGGTAGCCAGATCCCACATCTCATCCGACCCCATGGCCTTTTCGGGTTTGGTGGATAATTCCACATGGTAGGGGAAACCAAACAGGGAATAAAAGCGATCCACCAAATTGATAACCCCTTTTATCTCACCGATAATTTGCTCCGGCAGCATGAAGATATGGGCATCATCCTGAGTAAAGGCTCTCACCCGCATTAAGCCGTGTAAAACTCCTGACATCTCATGCCGGTGAACCAGTCCCATTTCTCCCATTCTCAAAGGAAGGTCCCGATAACTGTGGATGCCCTGTTTATAAACCAACATCCCTCCCGGGCAGTTCATAGGCTTGATGGAATAGTCGGCTCCATCAATTTCGGTAAAATACATATTTTCCTTATAATGATCCCAGTGGCCGGACTCTTCCCACAATTGACGGTTAAGTATCATGGGAGTTCTGATTTCCTGATATCCAGCCCGGGCATGTTCTTCCCGCCAGAACTTCTCCAATTCGTTGCGTAGAATCATACCCTTGGGCAAGAAGAAGGGGAAGCCCGGTCCCTCATCCAAAACCACGAACAAACCCAATTCCCGGCCCAATCGACGATGATCTCGTTTCTTAGCTTCTTCCAATTTATGCAAATAATCATCCAACATACTCTTTTTAGGAAAGGAGGTAGCATAGAGTCTCTGCAGCATCTGCCGATCTTCACTGCCCCGCCAGTAAGCCCCGGCCAGGCTCATTAGTTTAATGGCCTTCAGACGTGCGGTAGAGGGCAGATGGGGTCCAGCGCAGAGATCAACAAATTCCCCCTGCTGGTAAAGACTTATCACCGCATCCTCCGGCAAGTCATGAATCAGTTCTACTTTATAGGGTTCATTGTGTTCCTTAAAGAAGTTCAATGCCTCCTCCCGGCTGAGTTCCTTTCTGATAATTGGATAATCAGCCTTGATGATCTTCTGCATCTCTGCCTCGATAACCGCAAAATCATCCGGGGTAAAGGTATGTTCACTATCAAAGTCGTAGTAGAAACCCTTATCTATAGCCGGACCTATAGCTAATTGGGTTCCGGGCCATAATCTTTGTACTGCCTGAGCCATAACATGAGAAGAAGAATGCCGATAAGCTGCCCTAGCTTCAGGGTCAGTAAAATCCAGGAGTTCCAGCGTGCCGTCTTCGGTGATCTCAGTATTAAGGTCGGTTATTTGCCCGTTAAATCTAGCCACTACAGCATTTTGAGCCAGTTTCTTGCTTATGTCTTCAGCTACCTGCAGCAAGGTAGTTCCTTCCGAATACTGACGCTGGCCACCATCTTTTAGTTTAATTGTTACCATTTCCATTACCTCCTGAATCTATCTTAATCTTAAAAGGGAAATAATAATAGTATGGTGATTTGAATAATACCAATCAGAAAACCTAATACTCCCCCGAGTATCTCTATGAATTTCAACTCACTGGAGGAGACCTTTCTAAGCATATCTTCCAACTGCCCAATATCAAGCTGATTGATCTTCTCTTCCACTATACTTTTAATCTTTATTTCTTCGCTCAAATAGAGCTTACTGGCTTTCATTACCTGAGTGATAATGTCTTGCGCTTCCTGTCGTAGTACCCGATCCACACTATTTCCTACCAAATGTGCAATTTTACCCGGAACAAAACCTGGTACAGCATCGGCTACCCGGGTTTTGATAATCTCCATTATCTTATCCACCAGGGATTCCCGTACCTGAGGAGTATCAATTTGGGTAAAAATATCTTCCAATGACAAAAGCTCTTCTTCTACAATGGCACCAATGCTGCTGGCCAGATCTTTTCGCCGCTTGGGCAATAGCCCATACAATTCAAAAGCCAGGCAGTTAATGGGTTGGCGTGGCCAAAAAAGAAGTTTGATAGCTACCACATTGGTAATATATCCGATAAATGCACTGATTATTGGAATAGCTATTATTTGATACATTTTATTCCCCTGGTTTTCTATTAGGAAAAATATATCAAACTTTAGCACTAACCGCAAACCGATAGTTGGAGTAAGGCAAGAAAAATCCCCTTGCCAAGCAAGGGGAAGGCAGGACCAGTATTTTGTCAAGTCTGGGTTATTTCCGTTTGCCACCTGGCTCTATTTCACACAAAAATCGGGCACACCTCTTACAGCCGCGGCAGAACACAATCCTATCCTCAAATACCTGTTTTATGATCTCCACTGATTCATTATGGGGCAATTCCTGGGCATTATGGATTATTATCCTTCTAGGAGCAATGGTAATCAGAATGCTTACCAGCAAATCATCCAGGCTCACATCATCCAGTAGCAGGTCATCCAGATAGTGTTGCATATACTGCTCTTCAATTTTACATCCAGTATGATCCCACAAGTAAAATAATCCATTACTACCTAATAGCAGATTTACTTCTTTTATACGAGGTGCCTGAGTATCCACAAAATAGCGCAGTAGATTGACGAAGTCGTTGTATTCTTTTTCATTTTTCAGTTCCTCCGCTGCTACCTCTACCGCAAATTTAATCTCCGTAAGATAGTCTTTCATACAAAAGTTTATAAATCCTTCCACCGCCAGAAATTCGTTTTCGTTGATATGCTCCAATATGCGATGAGATATACGATTCTTACGTCCAAAATTCATAAGCAAATTCAAGCTTTCATTTTGGTGACATCGACGCAAGAAATCACCTGCTTTGATATGCAGTACCTGTTTATCATTGGGACTTGACTTGCGATATGATCTATGAATTTCCCGCCACAGCAGTTTTGACTCCCAATCATTGACAATATGTTCAGCTAATACCTCTGACAACTGATGTTTGAATATATAAACAATATCCTCATTCCTAAAAGTAGAATCCCTTTGGTCACAGCCATCTAAACGAAAAGATAAGAGCTTGCTCTCGGTAGGACAGGATACGGCCGGCTCCTGAATTAACCGGGTCTCCAATTCATATCCCCTCTGCTTGATCCATCTTAAACGATTATCCAGTTCCTGTAGAAAAGTATCAGTATTATGGGCCGTTGCTATCGTAAATTCATAAATCATTATGCGGCCTCCATTGAAAAGTTAATATATTATATGTTTACCTTAAAATCATTATTCAATCATACAAGCCCTGAAAATCCTGCTATTTCCGGTATATTTTCAATAAAAAAGCAGAGTAATACTACAGCAGTCAGTGACTATTTGAGGCATTAGGCCTGACAACAAGATCCTGTTACAATATAATCAATTCTGCTTGGAAGTGTTCTCTCTCTATCATGGTGTTAGTGAGCTCTGGATGAAATCAGGATATTTGCAGTCCTCTGCCCCCCATAGTTTACTCCGGGCTATTTAGCCCCAGGCCTTGCTTATCCTGGCAATTCAGTGATATGCTTTCTTGCTAACCCTTGGTGTAAGCAAAGGGCAAGAAAAACAGGCCTTATCGGCCTGTCAAGATTATGACGTCATATATCTGGCTAAAAATATTAACCCTATTACCTTGATAACATAGTTATTGAATTCTATTTGATTTAATTTGATTAATCAGGGCTTGAATAAAAGCCATAATTATCATTCCTAAACCTAAAAACCATAGGACAAATGATAAATAAGGGTTAGATTTGGCTATAGGAAGTAAAAACATTATCACTACGGCTATCAATACCAGTACCAAGGTTAATTTATTTCGAAACACCTGATTTAATCCCCCTCCTAAACCGGTGACCAAAGACATTTCCTTGTTACCATATTTTTATAGTATAAAGATTGAAATAAAGCTACCACCCTCCCTACTAATGGTTATCAGTATCCCACTCCGAAAACTATTGAGTGTTTAATGAATAAAGGTTATTTTATAATACCATAGCAAGGGGTTTTTCGAAATATAAAATACTAAGCAACTGCCCTCTATGATGGGCCAAGGACTTGTATTATCCAGCAGATGACTGTCCCGGGTTACATTTCCATAGCCAGTAATGCTGCTCCCAGGGCTCCAGTAAATTGGCACATTTCTGGCACTATGATCTCACAACCCAGTTCTTCTGATAAAACTCTTCTAACTCCCTGATTAATAGCTACTCCTCCAGTAAAGGCCACCTTATCTTTCACCCCCAGCCTTCGAGCCATGGCCGCTACCCGCTTACCTACTGATTGATGCAGACCAGCAATGACTCCAGTTCTTGAAGTACCACCTGCAATCAGGCCTATTATCTCGGACTCCGCAAACACCGTACACATACTATTTACGCTAACCATTTGGCTTCTGTCCTCTGCCAGGGCCAATTCGCTGACATCCATACCCAAAGCGGTTGCGGTTACTTGCAGAAATCGCCCGGTACCTGCAGCGCATTTATCGTTCATAGCAAAATCTATTACCTGTCCATACTGATTAACCCTGATTACTTTGCTGTCTTGTCCACCAATGTCAATAATGGTGCGAACCTCGGGTAATAATTGAGACACTCCTTTAGCATGACATTTGATTTCGGTAATAGTTTTATCTGCCTGGCTTATGGCTATTCGGCCATAACCAGTAGCATATATGCGCTCAACATCATTTCGATTTATACCGGCATTGTCCAGTAGTTTTTCTACCAGGCCAGCTGCTGCTTCCCGGGGACTCCAACCAGTAGCAAGTATTTCCCGGTACTGCTGATTATCCTCCAAAATCAGCACTCCTTTTGATGCCGTAGATCCTATATCCAATCCAATTCCAGCCATATTTATCAACTCCTGTTATAGAATGCTGCCACATCTTTAATGTTATTACTTATTTTTATACCTTATATTATGAATAGCACAACTATTATACCATAATTTATTGATATCCTATAGATAGCTTATTCGCTTTATCCCTTCCATTTCCGCCCCTTCCACATGGGTTGATTTTCCATTCATTTTTGCTGCTGGCCCTATTACATGCCTCCCAGCCCCACGATTCATAGTCAACTATTAGTTATACATATATTATCTTATTGTTATTTTATCTGTCGATTGGTAGAATATTATTGTATTTATCGATGCTATTTCTTGATTCGAAAATGGAGGTGTAAAAGCATTGGCCAGCTACCAGGAAATAAGACAGATGTGGTCCGATATTGGTATGAACCTGGAGAAACATGATGAATTTTTAAATTCCTTCCCTGGCGTTTACAAGCGCATTATTCAACCTCAGGAAGGCAGACCTGATAATATGGATTATTTTAACAAGGTTGTTACTAGCGTCCATGGGCGCCGACCTTATGAACTTTTCCAACACAAGCAAAAAGGCGGCAAGGTATTCGGTACCTATTGCGTATACGTTCCTGATGAAGTTCTCCTAGCATTAAACGGGGTTAGTACCGGACTTTGCGGAGGTGACCAATTTTGGGTACCCGGAGGCGAGAAATACCTGCCTGCTAATACCTGTCCCCTGATTAAATCCTCTATGGGTTCTCGCCTGGATAGGACCAGTCCTTTCTGCCAGGTGGCAGATATGTTTATCGGTGAAGCTACCTGCGATGGTAAGAAAAAGGCCTGGGAGATATTGGCCCAGGATGTTCCCATGCATATCATGGAAGTACCTCAGATGAAAAGAGAACAGGATATCCAGCGCTTTGCAGAAGAGATATGGCACTTAGCTGAGAAAGCCCAGGAAGTTACTGGAAACAAGTTAAGCTACGAGACTCTGGCCCAGAGTATTATTACTATCAATAACAAACGCAGGGCTTTGCAGCGACTGAATTCCGCCCGTCAATCCTCACCGGTTCCCATCAGCGGTAAAGATGCCTTGATGGTGATTCAGGTAGCCTTTTATGACGATCCCGTTCGTTTTGCTCAAATGGCCAATATCCTTTGTGATGAATTGGAGGAAAGAATAGGCCAAAAGCAAGGTCCTTTTCCGAACCAACCCCCTCGTATAATAGTGACGGGAACTCCCATGGCTCTTCCTAACTGGAAACTTCATCACCTGATCGAGACCTCGGGGGCAGTGGTAGTATGTGAGGAGTCCTGTACCGGCACTCGTTACTTTGAGAATTTGGTGGATGAAAACAGCCAGGATCTGGAAGAACAGATTATGGCTCTGGCCCGGCGTTATATGGAAACCAACTGCGCCTGTTTCACCCCCAACCAGGCTCGTACCGATGACATTCTTCGTTATGTCAAGGAATACCAGGCAGATGGGGTTATTGACTATACTCTGCAGTTCTGCGGCTTGTATTCTACTGAGAGTTATCTGCTTAGGAAAGCCATGAAAAAAGAGGGGCTCCCCTTCCTGCATATAGAGACTGATTACAGCGAACAGGATTCTGAACAGCTGCGCACCCGAATTGAAGCATTTATCGAGATTTTGAAGGATTAGTGAAAATAGGTCCGCCTTATTATTGATGTTTACAGATCCTCAGTTGTTTAGGATACTTTGGCTATCTTGGTCGACAAAAAACCTATTTTATCTGCCGTCATAAAAACAAGCGGGGCTTCAAAACCCCGCTATCACTTACTTTCTATGGTGGGCCGTACAAGATTTGAACTTGTGACTTCTTCCGTGTCAGAGTAGAAAAGCGCTAATTTCTATTTGACTCCGCTTTGCAAACACCCATTATATTGGGCTTTTATATTTTTTGTTTTGCGAACATTTGTTTCTTTTTAGGCTTATTTTTATACCCTTTGTGCCCAAAATAGTGCCCAAGGTTTTATTGAATTGAAAGAAAGATAAACCCAAATCCTTTTTATTAATAGATGGTAGATATTCTGGCAAAGGCACTAACTATAGATAAAATGCACCGCTCAAATAAAATCGTTAAAATTTGCACCGCTTTTGCACACCCCTGGTTTTAGTTGTTCTTTATATATGTTTCCCACCGATCATAGACACCTCTCAGCGGTTCATCAAGGTAACCTAAAGCCTTATCCTTAATCCAATCAGGAATACCATAGGCGGCTTCAGCAATACTGTTTTCAGGTCGGTCACCAGGGTACTGGCTTTTGAAGGCATATTCCGCGCAAGGTGAAACCCTCATCGCCGAACCGTTACCCCAAGAATTGTAGGGCTTACGGTCACCAGAGTGAATCCAACTTCCAAACCTGCCGCCATATCCTGCGTCGGGATATAGCCGTCCCCACTTTT
>JAAYJK010000013.1 GCA_012522955.1 Syntrophomonadaceae bacterium | reverse complement strand
ATTATTGCATATTTTGTCGGTTAATGTAATAATGTAATTAACCTTCACCCCCCATATTAAAATAAAAACATAAATTCCATCACATTCCCTCTCCATATGAGCCCACCCCAGGGCTCATATAACTTTTAGGCCAAAATTTCGAATCTTCTCTTATAATTAGACATTTTACTAAAATAGCAGTTTATTACCACCCACTTATCATTTAGAATAGTAGATGTATTAATAAATCCTACTATAGCCTGAATCTGTTCGACAATTTTAAAGGGAGGTCCTTCTTTAATGGAAAAAAACCAATCCAAAGGTGAGGCCATTGTAGTGACTTCTGGCAAAGGCGGGGTAGGCAAGACTACCACCGTAGCCAATCTGAGTACTTCTCTGGCCGAAATGGGTTATAAAGTCGCGGTTATGGACCTAGACATAGGCTTGAAAAAACTGGACTTGATCCTAGGTCTGGAAAACCGGGTAATATATGATATTGTTCAGGTCATTGAAGGTGAGTGCACCTTAAAGCAGGCTCTGGTTAAAGACAAAAGATTCCCCGGCCTGTCTATGCTGCCGGCAGCCCAAACCCGAAACAAAGACGATATCACGCCGGAACAGGTGCAGCAAGTCTGCGAAAGTTTAAAAGAAGAGTTTGATTATGTATTTTTAGACTGCCCGGCGGGTATAGAACAGGGCTTCAAAAATGCCATTGCTGCCGCTGACAAAGCCATAGTTGTTACCAATCCCGAAATATCAGCAGTAAGAGATGCGGATAGGATCATCGGTATGCTGGAATCAGCTCAGTATAATGATATTAACCTATTGGTAAATCGGGTGCAAAACGACATGGTAAAAAGCGGCAATATGATGAGTATAGAAGACTTGACCGAACACTTGTGTATTAATCTCTTGGGAATCGTACCTGAAGACAAAAATGTCTTAATCTCCACTAATAAAGGGGAACCCATTATACTGAATCAACGTAGCCAGGCAGCTCAGGCCTTTAATAACATCGCCCATAGAATAAGCGGGGAAGATGTTCCCTTCCTGCAGTTGGAAGATGTTTCCTTCTGGAGTAAATTAAGAGGCCTGGGACGAAGTTTTTTACCTACCAGATAGAAGGGGGTAGTAAAGGTGCTAAGTTTTATAAAAAACATATTTAAGCAAGATGATCATTCCAGTCGACGCCAGGCCAATGACCGTCTAAGAGTAGTCCTGGCGCATGACCGGGCCGGCACTTCCAGCGAACTTATGGAAACCATTCAAGAAGAGATAATCCAGGTTATAGCCAAACACATGGATATCGCCGGAAAGCCTGAAGTCAATTTCATCCGGGAGGGAAGACATTCCGCCTTGGACATCAGTATTCCAATTAAAGGCAGGTAAAGGTTTTGGCCAATATCAAAATCAAAGGAATTAATAATAACCTGGTTCTCATTTTCGAAGAAGGGCGGGGAGAAGAATATCTGCAGGCTTTAAGAGACAAGTTTTCGGCCAACCCCCAGTTATTTCAAGGCTCCCCGGTAATCTTCAAGGGCAAGGGGCTTAATTCCCTTTCCTTTGAGGACATATCCCAGCTGCAGCAGCTTTGTCTGGAGTATGGTATGATACTGAACAATATTGAACTTAATATCAACCGCTCTTACAGCAAAGACCTATTTATCCATCGTAATGTGCGCAGCGGACAGAAGATCCATTCTGAGGGGTCGGTGATTATTTGGGGTGATGTTCATGAGAGTTCAGAAATCATTTCCGGGGCTGATATCATCGTCCTAGGTAAATTGGAGGGTATCGCCCATGCTGGTTTTTACGGCAATACCCGCAGCATTGTTTTTGCCTTAAACCTTTGTCCGGGTCAGATTCGCATAGCTAATACCCTATCCTCAGCTTCAGCTGAGCAAGATAAAAAAGCCAAAGACCCGGTTCCCGAATTCGCTTATCTAGAGGATAACTCCATTTATATCAAAGCCTATAATGCCAAGGAAAACCTGGACCGCAACCAAAACCTGAACTGGCAATAAATTAGCCCCTACATGTTTCGCCGTTATATATACTATGGAACGCAGAAGGGGCTGTGTCCGAAACCGAAGTTTCGGCACAGCCCCTTTTATTTGCAAATCCAATCTTACTTCTTGGGCTGCCATACTTTCCATACATTACCCGCCAGGTCAGTGGAGGGTTTCAGGGTGCTTTCCCCGGGGAACCATCCGGAGGGCATTACCTCTCCGGTAGCCTGGTTGTGCTGGTAAGCCTGAATTTGGCGCAGTAATTCCTGGGGATTCCTGCCCACCGGAGGTGACAAGATTTCGGCCGCCTGCACTATCCCCTGGGGGTCGATGAGGAACCTGCCCCGCACGTTAACTCCGCCATCTTCATCGTAGACATCATATAATTTACCGATTTTTCCACCCGGATCGCTTAGCATAGGGAATCCAACTCCCCCATCTACCATTTTGGACAACTCAGTATCATTCCATATCTTATGAGAGAATACACTATCAACGCTCATAGACAGAACTTCCACATTGAGTTCCTGTAGTTTATTATAGCCCACGGCTATACTTGATATCTCGGTAGGTCATACAAAGGTAAAATCCCCCGGGTAAAAACAAATTACTACCCATTTGCCTTTCAAGTCTTCCAGCTTTACTTTGGTTATTTTTCCATTGTGGTATGCATCAGCCTGAAATAAGGGAGCCGGTTTACCAACCAACATAACAATCTACCTCCTTTAATTCCTTATTTTTCTACAGTATATACTTAATGTATTAAGTATATCCTTAATAAGCAATGCTAACAACAGCTTTCACAAGCGGATATAGCTAGGTTACAGGACAATGGTGATAAGTTCAATTGTCATAAGTAATACCAAATGGGCTCAAAGCCCCTTTCAACATAAGATAAAGGTATATTTAATA
The DNA here is from genome assembly GCA_012522955.1 of Syntrophomonadaceae bacterium. GTDB lineage: Bacteria > Bacillota > Syntrophomonadia > Syntrophomonadales > Syntrophomonadaceae > JAAYJK01. The sequence continues at coordinate 3,256 of JAAYJK010000013.1, read as the reverse complement.
TGCATAAGTTTCATAATTACGATTTCATTGATAATACTAGGAAGAACAGTAAACCAATCCCGGCCAAGGCGAAGCCCGCCACCCCAAAAATGGAGTATTGTTCAAGAATATCCGGATGACTGCCATGTACGATTAGGGATGACCCTATCAAGCCCCCGGTAATGATCAAGCTGGAACTAAGACGGCTAACTAGTTGGGACATTTTATGATGGGCTGTTTGACTCAAGTCAACTTTTATATTTATCTGCAAATGGCCCTGACCTACAGACTTAATTACATCGTGCAGATCCCGGGGCAGAGTGCCCAAGGGCTTAATATCCCGATAGTATCTGCGATTCAGGTGCTTGTATACGTTTTCCGGTTTGAGCCTTTCTTTATACACCTTATTGGCCAGTTCAGCAGCGGTTTCCATAAAATCATAGTCCGGATCCAGGGTCTTGCCTACCCCTTCCACCGTAATCAAAGCCTTCATCAAAGAAGTCCAATAAGCGGGCAGTTTTAATTGATAGTTATAGGCCAGAGTCAATATATCCTTGCGCAGCCGATTCATATCCAAACGGCCCAGCCCCCCGGTAGAGAGGTTGATTACCATGTCACTGAAATCCTCCAAAAAGTCTTCCGGGTTGTGCTTTACATTATCCAGAATACCCATGGCACGAAGAGCGGACACCGCTCTTTCCATGTCCTGCTTGCCGATGCCCAGGATTAATTCGCCGATGTTGATCAAACGTGATTCAGTCAACGTACCGATTTGTCCGAAATCAATAAAACAGATCTGATGTTCATTTACAATAAAGATATTGCCTGGATGAGGATCGGCCTGAAAAAAACCATGAAAAACGATCTGGGTTAAAAAAGTCTCGGTGCCCAGCTGGGATATCTTACGCACATCCCAGTTCCGCCTCTTTATCTCTTCTATATCATTGAGTTTGACCCCTTCTATATACTCCTCGGTCAAAATTTTTCCCGTTGTATATTCCCAGTAAACCCGAGGTATGATAACCCGGTCATCTCCAGCAAAATTATTGTGAACGATTTCGGTGCTGCGTGCTTCCCGGGCATAATCCAGCTCGCGCAGAAACATTTTTGCGTAGTCTTCTATCATTGCGGCAACATTTAGCCGTCTAGCTTCCCCGGACCTTCTTTCCGAAAAGCGGGCCAAGGTTAGAAGGATCTGCAGGTCATTCTCCACCTGCCGCTCAATCCCCGGGCGCTGTATCTTAACTATTACTCTTTCCCCGCTCTTAAGCCGGGCCCGGTGTACCTGCCCGATGGAGGCAGCGGCTAGAGGCTGCCAATCGAATTCTTTAAAGACATTATCCGGGTGCCCCAATTCCTGTTCCAACTGCTGCACTACCTCGCCGTAACTCATAGGAGGCACTTTGTCCTGCAGCCTTTCCATCTGTTCAATATAGGGAGGAGGCAGCAGATCAGGCCGAGTGCTCAATACCTGCCCTAATTTAATAAAGGTAGGTCCCAGCTCTTCCATCGTCTTACGCAGCTTCTGGGCCATTAAAATATGGGTTTCCTTACGACTGCTTATTACCTCAGAACGGCTGGACATGGGGGCCATAGCAGTCAGGCCGAATCTTTGCACCACATAACCCAAACCATTCTTAATCAAAACCCCTACAATCTGCTGGCGACGCCTAATATTTCTATAGCTCTGCTTGATTCCCAAAAAACCATTCCCTTCCCAGCTCATTCTATCCCTTTGTCTGTATATAATTCGAGCTATTTCATCTCTTTCCTTTTATTTTGGGAGGAGAAAAACTATCTACCCCATCCTACCATCGAAAGCCTTGATTCCTCTGGGAAAACCCCGGCAAAAAACTGACACTCCCAACCCGCACCAAGTACTTGCTTAGATTTCGTCCAGTCGCAGTAAATAATATTATGGAGCAGTCTGCATCATGCAGACTGCTCCATCCTTTAGTTTATATAATTGGAATCAGTGTGGGTGGGGATTACATCATCCCGGGCATTCCACCGCCCATGCCGCCGCCCATACCGGCCATGGCCGCCTTCATTTCTTCATTGGGCTTTTCAGTTACAATAGCCTCGGTAGTCAATACCATAGCAGCAATGCTGGCTGCATTCTGAACTGCGGAACGGGTTACTTTAGCCGGGTCAATTATTCCAGCTTTAATCATGTCCTCATATACTCCGGTCATAGCATTGTAGCCAATGCCAACTGCTGCTTCTTTGACTTTTTCCACTACCACCGAACCTTCAGCTCCAGAGTTGTTGGCAATCTGGCGCAAGGGTTCTTCCAGGGACTTCTTAACCAGGGAAATACCGGTAGCCTCATCGCCTTCCGACTGCAATTTATCAATTGCCCGCAGGGCATTAATCAGAGCGGTACCTCCACCGGATACGATGCCTTCTTCAACTGCTGCTTTGGTAGCTGCCAGGGCGTCTTCAATGCGGTGTTTCTTCTCTTTTAATTCGGTTTCCGTAGCGGCTCCTACCTGGATAACTGCAACTCCACCAGCCAGTTTGGCCATTCTTTCCTGCAGTTTTTCCCTGTCATATTCAGACTCGGTTTCTTCCAGCTGAGCTTTGATATTGGCTATACGGCCTTTAACTTCCGCTTCACTGCCGGCTCCGTCAACCATAATGGTTTCATCCTTTTTGACTACTATCTGACGAGCCCTACCCAGCATTTCCAATGAAACATTATCCAGTTTAACGCCAACATCCTCGGATGCTACCTGACCATTGGTCAAAACAGCGATATCCTGCAGCATAGCCTTTCTTCTCTCACCAAAAGCAGGGGCCTTAACCGCTACACAATTAAAGGTTCCTCTCAGTTTATTGAGAACCAGAGTAGCTAAGGCTTCGCCCTCAATTTCTTCAGCTATGATCAATAAGGGTTTGCCGGTTTGAATTACCTTTTCCAGCACTGGCAGAACTTCATTAATTGAAGCTATCTTCTTGTCAGTTATAAGGATATAAGGTTCATCTAAAACCGCTTCCATTTTCTCAGTATTGGTAATCATATAAGGGGAGATATAACCCCGGTCGAAGCTCATTCCTTCCACTACATCCAGGGAGGTTCCCACTGATTGGGATTCTTCTACGGTGATAACACCATCCCGGCCCACTTTTTCCATGGCATCGGCAATAAGCCGGCCGATTTCTTTGTCATCGGCGGAAATAGCAGCTACCTGGGCGATAGATTCTTTAGATTCAACCGGTTTGCTGATAGCCTCAATTTCGTCCACAACAGCTTTAACCGCTTTTTCAATACCAT
>JAAYJK010000105.1 GCA_012522955.1 Syntrophomonadaceae bacterium | reverse complement strand
TAGCTCCGCCGGAAGAGGAAGCAGATTACCTGTTATTCAAAGGAATCCTGGAGAAAGTAGACCTTGATGATGAGGAGCTCAATCTGAACATAGTCGATAGTAAAAATAAAGAGTGGAATTTTAGCCTAGAAGAAGATGAGATCGACGTATATTATGACGGTGAAAAGCTGGAATTTGATGACTGGGACCGGATAGAGGCCGGTGGAGACGTAAGGGTGTTGCTGGATAAAGAGCAAGAAGCTATCTGGATAAAGATAACTCCGCCGGAGCAGGAAAAAGACTATCTGGTATTAACCGGTACCCTGTCTGAGACAATTTTTAATGATGAGGTGGTTTATTTAAATATAGTCGACAGTGAGAACAAAGAGTGGAATTTTACCTTAGAAAAAGCTGACGAGATGGACATTTCTTATGACGGCCAAAAGTTGGAATTTGAGGAACTGGATAGCATTGAAGCGGGAGGAGCTGTAAAGATGCTGCTGGATAAGGATGAAATACCCCTATGGATTAAAATATCTACTCCTATATAAACAGCTGAACCAAATCCAGACTACCATAACTATGGGTGGGGTTGCTAAGCCAGGGCAGCCCTACTTATAGTTTATGTAGAAGCCAAAAACAGTTATAGTTAAAGATAAAGTTACTTAAGCTGTTTTAGGATTATCAGGAGGCATTAGATGTTGGGGGATCATTCCACAAAGCTGGAAAACAAAGTCTACCGGGGATGGGAAGAGTACCATGCAGGCAATACCAATGCTATTGAAGATATCTATACAGAATTAATTCCCTTTTGTTTGCGGGTATGTTCCAAGGTCTGCGGTAGGTTCATAAATGATAATGATGAAGAATCAAGCATCGCTCGGTTATCCATATTGGAAGCCTTTGCCAGCTACGATCCCAATAAGGGTAAAATCCTGGTTTATCTGGCTCTAGTGATCAAAAACCGGATTATCGACTTTAAACGAAGTGAAAAGCAAAAGCAGTCCTTTTCCCTGTGGGAAATAGAGGCCAGTTTACCAATAATTCAGGATAGCCAAATTGATGATATTGTTGATGAATTGGCTAGAAAGCAGGAGATAGATAGCTTTAGACTACTATTAGAGGCCTATAATATCAGCTTTAGCGAGCTGGCTCGCTGCAGTCCAAGGCATACTAAAACCCGGGAAGCCACCAAGAGAATAGCCTTAAAAATAGCCAGCGAACCACAATATCAGAGCCATTTGCTGGAAAAGAAACAATTGCCGCTTAAGTTACTGGAAGAGCGGGAAATGGTAAGCAGAAAATTAGTGGATAGATATCGACGTTATATTATTGCCAATGCGCTGATTATTATATATGATTTTTCCTATCTAAAACCCTATGTTTTACCTTGTTAAAGGGGGAGCTTAAATGTCAAAATTAAACGGCATCGTAATGGAATCAGGCCGGGGTTGGGTCCTGGTATTGCTGGAAAACGGAGAATACCGAAGGTTTAGAACCAGAAGCTTCCTAATGCCAGGAGATGCATATCAAGGAAGGAGCGATTCT